>DAOTYS010000176.1:0-1737 GCA_034434575.1 Thermoflexales bacterium | reverse complement strand
GGCCCGCGCCGATCCATCGCTTGCGCATCTCTGCTGGCCGGCTGCGCAGCGTTGTCCACACGCCCCAGGCAAAATAGACAATCAGCGGAACCAGGAAGATGCCGTAGATGGTGCGGTAAACGGCCAGCGGCGTTGTCTCGGCCTGCCAGCGGTCGATCTGGTTGTAGGCTGACCCGTAGTGCTCCAAATACGGCGCGTAGAACGCGCGCGTGAGCACAACGAAGACGACCATCGCCGGCAGCGTTTTCACCACGGCGCGAACGAAGGCGCCGACGCCGGCTTCTCCATTGCGTCCGGCGTCCTGTCCTGCGCCGATCATCATGGCAGCCAGTGTCAATGCCAGATAAACAGGATAGTCCCACGAGTTGGTCGGCCATAGCGCGCCGACCACGATCGCGGCCATGCCCACGGTCAGCCAGCGTCGCGCGCCGCCGGCGAAGGCGAGCGCAAATGCCGCCGCCAGATACGCGAGTGGCATGGCGATCATGTGCGCGTGCAGGTCGGCGTACAGGAAGGTGAACTGGGGAAACTCGGCGATGGGCACGGCCTCGTGCAGGCGGGTCGGGTTCCAATAGGGCCAGTTTGGATAGATGGGCAGCGGCTGGCCCTGCGCCCATTTAAGGATGCCGGTGAATGTGGCGAGCAGCGCCGGCGTTCCATCCTCGACGCCGCCCAGTTTCTGCCAGGCCGGCACAATCACGTCTGGCTGGCCCCAGTTGCCGATCCCCACGACGAACAGAGCGGCCAGCGCCCCGGCAACGATGGCGCGATTGGGCCGGAGCGGTGACTGCGCCGTTCCGGGTTCGCCGGCGCGCCAGGCGTAGAACGACGCGCCGAGGCCGAACGCGCCGCAGGCGGTCAGGCCGAACAGTGTTGGCACGGCGAGGTTATACGCAATGGCCGGGTCGATGCCCAGCGCTTTGATCGGCGCGCCAATCAGCACGAAGCCGAAGTAGTAATAGTTGATGTAGCCGCCGGCAAACCACGGGTCGAATGGCGGGAAGTAGCTGGACTTCAGCACGGCGTTGAGATAGGCGAAGTCCATCGGTTTCTCGCCGCCCATGTATGGATGCCACAGATCGGGGTTGCCGGCGCGCACCAGCAGCCACAGCCCAAAGCCGACCAGGAACACCATCTCTGTTGCGATGATGATGCCGGCGCGCGCTTTGAGCAGGGCGGCCATCTCGCGCCGGTAGCGCCGCCAGACGAGCAGGCCGGCAACCCCCAGCGCCGCCACGACGGCCCAGATCTGCGCCGGCGTGAACATGGCGATCTTCGCGCTGCCCAGCCACCAGGAGACGAACGCAACCAGCAGCAGACCGAGGACTTTGGCGAATGCATAGCCCCCGTCCAACAATTTTGGATTTTGGATTGTGGATTTTGGATTTTCGATGGCGGCGAAGAGCAGCGGGAACGCGGCCAGACCCAATACTTCGATCAGGGCCAGCCAGGCCAGCGTCGCCAGCGCCTGGGACTGGTTGAGCGGCGACTCGCGCGGGAATAGCTCGCGCCACGTGCCGCCGGCCTGCTGCGCTGCGCGCGTGGCGTCGTCGAACAACATGCCGCGCGGCGTGTTCACGGCTTGCAGCGGCGTTTGGCGGATGACGCGCGTCAGGTCATATTTGCCCAGCACGTACTCGGCCAGTGCGCGCGAATAGGCCGGCGTCTTGCGGAAGATGAGCACGCGCGGGTGGTCGTACACCGAGAACGCTTCCTCGGCAGTCGGGTAGGGAACCC
>DAOTYS010000175.1:0-7454 GCA_034434575.1 Thermoflexales bacterium | reverse complement strand
CATTCGCTTCAAGCAGGATGAGGTGCGCCCGATGGGTCTGCCGGCAACCGGCGTGGTTGGCCTCAAGCTGGCGGAGGGTGACATCGTCATGGCCATGGCCGCGCTCGACCCGAAGGACAAGGAGCGCGCGGTGGTGCTGGCCAGCACTGACGGCAGGGCCAGCCGGCTGGCGTTGAAGGAATACCCCGTGCAGGGCCGGGCCGGCAAGGGCGTGCTCTCAGCCAAACTGGCGCGCGACGCCACTCTGGCCGACGCGGTGATGGCAGCCGGAGAGGACACCATTGTGTACGTGACGCTGAAGGGCGCGGCCAAATCGCTCAAAGCGAAAAACCTCACGCGGCGCAGCCGGCCAGCCGGCGGCGATGAGGCCATCGCGCTCAGCGGCAGCGACCGCCTGGCGAAATTGCTGGTGGTGGCAGGATAGCTGCGTCGGCGCCTGAGCTTGTCGAAGGTGCCGGCAACGACCTCGGTGGCTTCGGCAAGCTCAGCCACCAAAGCTGCCGGCGCCTGAGCTTGTCGAAGCCATCCGCGCGCGCCGTTGTCGCCATTCAACGTCATATAATCCGGCGCATGGCTTCTGACCCTCGCATCGCGCTGCAGATCGGCCCGCTTGCCGTGCACTGGTACGGCATTCTCGTCACCCTGGGCATCGTGGTCGCCACGTACCTGAGCAGTCTGGAGGCCAGGCGCCGGGGTGAAGACCCCAGTGTCGTGTGGGATGGCGTTGTGCTCGTGATATTTCTGGGGCTGGTCGGGGCGCGGCTGTATCACGTGTTCTCCGCGCCCAACGATGGCAGCGGCAGCGGCTGGGCTTATTACTCGCAAAACCCGATCGAGATTATCGCCATCTGGAGAGGGGGCCTGGGCATCTTTGGCGGTCTGATCGGCGGGCTGATCGGCATTGTCTACATCATCTGGCGCAGGCGGCTGGTGTTGCTGCGCTGGCTCGATATTGTCGCGCCGGGCGTGTTGATCGCGCAGGCTATCGGGCGCTGGGGCAACTTCGCCAACCAGGAGCTGTACGGCGGGCCAACCGGCTCAGCGTGGTGGGGCATCACCATCGCGCCGGAATACCGGGTGCGCACCGGCAAGATCGACTTCACGGACCTGACAGCCTACCCGCCCGAGACGCGCTTCCATCCGACTTTTTTCTACGAATCGGCCTGGAACTTCATCGGCTTCATTCTGTTGTTGTGGGCCGGCCGGCGTTTTCAGCAGCGTTTGCGCGATGGCGATATCTTCGCCGGCTACTTGTTCTGGTATGGTCTGGGTCGGGGATGGATCGAACTGCTGTTCCGGCCCGACGCCTGGACGCTGGGCGCGCTGCCGACAGCGGTCTGGGTGTCCATCGGCTTCATCAGCGCCGCAGCCATCCTGATCCTCGTCAATCATGTGGCGCTGCCACGGCTGACGCCGGCGCGTCCCTGAGCGCGCCGGCGGAGGGCCTGCCGCCTCTGACACATGAAACGCATCGCCGACGAATATGAGCTGCCCGACTACGACGAGCCGGACGAGGGTCACATCGGCGCATTGTTGCGCCGGCCGCGCCGGCGCTGGGGCCGGATATGGGCTGCGCTCGGCATTGTGGTTGCGCTGGCCGGCTTCTTCGGCAGCCTGGTCTATGTCGGCCAGGCCGAGCGCGACGACAGCTTCTGCATCGGCTGCCACACCACGCCGGAACAAACCTATTTCGATCGGGCCGGCGCGGCAGTCGCCGGCGCGTTGGCGGTCGATCTGTCCAGCTACCACTATCAGCAAATTCGCGGAGCCGGCGACGCCATTCATTGCATCAACTGCCACGAGGGCGATGGCAGCGCCGCCCACGTTGTGGACAAGCGCCTGTTGGGCCTGCGCAATCTGGCCGAGTGGTTTGTCGGGCGCAACGACCCGACTGTGGAGAAGTTGCGCGTTCGCGCGCCGCATCTCTCGAACGACGGCTGCGCGGCCTGCCACCAGGAGACGCTGCTGGTAGCCGGCATGGACAATCACACCCACAACATGCTGCCCCTCAGCTATGCCTTGTGGAAGAATGGCGCGCGGTTGATTCCCCCGCGCGGGGCCGAGGACGCACAGGCCATCATCGCCGCCGGCCTGTTGCGCTACGACACCAGCGTGCAATGCTCGACCTGCCACCAGACCCATCGCTCGCTGGAGACAGTGCTCTACCTGGACACGGGCGTCGTGACGCGCGGCTGTGTGCAGTGTCACATCGAAGTCGGACAAGGGCCGCTGGAAGTGACGGTGACGCTGGAAGAATAGGGCCGGCGCTCAACATCTGCGCAAAAGCACGCGCGGCGATCAAGCCTCTTGCAGCGCCTCGCGAACCTGCCGGCGCTGCTCTTCGTCCAAAGTGATCTTGCCAGCCGTGGCATTCGACTCGAGTTGGGCGACTGATGAGGCGGCGGGGATGGCCGGCCCCATGCCGGGCAGAGACAACATATAGGCCAGCGCCAGTTGCGACAACGCGATTCCCCAGGCGCGCGCCAGTTCGGCCAGCCGGCGCAGCCGGCCCAGGGTTTGCTCATTCACTGCGGCAGACAGCCCCCCTTCATCGAACAGCCGGTCCCCTTTGCCGGCCTTGCTCGGATCGAGGTACCGGTTGGTCAACAAGCCTTGCGCCAGCGGACTCCAGGCCACGAAGGAAATTCCCATGCGCGCCGCGTAGTCCAGCACGCCGGGGTGCGCCGCCGCCTCGCCATGCAAAATGTCGAACTGGTTTTGCACCGCCGCTAACCGGCAGCGCGGCGAGAGTCCCTCCGACGCTGCGCGATACAGCTCCAGTTGATCGACTGTGAAGTTGGAGACGCCAAAATAGCGCACCACATCCTGGCGCGTCAAATCCTCGATGGCGCACAGGCTTTCCTCAACGGGCGCAACCGGATCAAAACGATGGAAATACAACAGGTCAATGGCGTCCACCTGCAAACGGTCGAGGCAGGCGTACACCGACTCCAGAATATTCAGGCGCGACAGACCGCTGTGATTGGGGGTGCGGCCGTCCATGCCGCCGAAGACTTTGGTGGCGATGACCACATTGCGGCGCTGGTCGGGATTGCGCGCCAGCCAGGCGCCGATGACGCGCTCGGAATTGCCCGACCCTGCGTTATAGCGATTGGCGGTGTCCCAGAACGTCACACCCAGTTCGATAGCCCGGTCGAAAATGGCGAAGGCCGTCTTCTCGTCCACCCGCGCGCCGTCGCCGGTTTCGGGGTAGCCGAATTTCCATGTGCCCAGACCGATGACAGACGCGCGCAGGCCAGATCTGCCAAGCAGGCGATACGGCATGCCGTTGAATGAATCGGCGATAAACGGGACGTTATACAGGTCCGGGCGCGGTGTGCGATGATCCATGCTCAATCTCCTTCATCTGCCGTCTGCCGTCTGTCATCTGTCGTCTGTGCTCTGTTACCTGCGGCACAGGCCGCCGACGCGCCCGGCAACCTGTGGCGGTTGCGCGCCACCCATCTGTAAGCGGCATCTTCCAGCTGCCGAATGCCGGGCACGGCGTAGAAAAATGACAGCGCACGCCAGGCGCCGCCCAACTCGCGCAGGGTTTGATTGGCGGCGGCGGCCGCTCGATACTGCCGGCCATCGGGATACACGAACCAGACCGCTTCCGAGCATTGAGCCGGCGTCAGGCCGGCGCGTTCGAGCAGCCCCGGCGTCTGCCAGGGCAGCACGGCCAGGCGCGCGCGTCGATCCAGCCGCCGCACCGCATCGGCCACGCGCCCGCAAATGCCGCAATCGCCGTCATAGATCAACGTCGGCTTGTTCGTCAGCATCGCTCTGTCACTCACCCTCACCCGGCCAGAATCTTCTCGATCTCCGCGATGTCCTCTGCCGGCAGGGCAAAGTCGCCGGCCTGGGCTGTCTCCTCCACTTGCGCGGCGTTGCGCCCGCCGACAATGGCCGAAGTGACTTCAGGCCGGCGCAGCACCCACGCGATGGCCAGTTGCCCCACCGTGCGGCCATGCTTCTGCGCGATGGGGCGCAGCCTTTCCACGATCGCCAGGTTGGCCGACAACTGCGGCTCGATGAAGCGCGCGTCGTTGCGCCGATGATCGTTGGCCGGCAGCGCCTCGGTTCGCTCGCGCGTCCATTTGCCGCTCAGCAGCCCCTTGACCATCGGGCTGTACACCACGACACCGATGTTGTGCGCCCCGCAGAACGGCAGAATCTCGCGCTCCACGTCGCGGCTCAACAGGCTGTAGGGCGGTTGCAGCGAGGCCACGGGATGAATCGGCATGATGCGCTGGAGCTGCGCCACATTGAAGTTCGAGACGCCGGCGTAGCGCACTTTGCCGGCTTTCACGGCGTCGGCAATCGCGCCCCAGCCTTCCTCGATATCCTCTTCCGGCTGCGGCCAGTGAATCTGATACAGGTCGATCACGTCCACGCCCAGTCGCTTCAGGCTGGCGTCCAGCTCCGCCAGCACACTGGCGCGTTTGAGATGAGCGACCGGCGCGCCGTCCGGCCCTTTCACCCGCCCGCACTTGGTTGCGATGAAGGGGCGCCGGCTCAAGCCTTTGAGCGCGCGCCCCACCACTTCTTCGGAGTGGCCAAAGCCGTACACCGCCGCTGTGTCGATCCAGTTCACACCCAGGTCGATGGCGCGGTGAATGGCCGCCACCGAGTCGTCGTCGTCCTGCGGCCCCCAGCCAAACTTCCAGTCGCCGCCTCCAATCGCCCATGCGCCGAAACCGACAGGGGTGAAGTGGAGGTCTGTCCATCCAAGTTGTCGCGTTTGCATGCCTGCCAATATAGCGCGACTTGCCGCAGGGGAAAGAACACTCGCCGGCCCTATTCACGGGGCCGGCGAGCTATTGGCAACTTGTTCAGCGAGGCGCGTCAATACGCGACAAGGAGCATCAATAGACAGGCAGATAGCGCTCCAGTTCCCACTCACTCACATAGAGGCGATAGTCGTCCCACTCGCGCGTCTTGGCGTCCACGTAGCGGTCGAAGAGGTGCGCGCCGAGCGTCTGGCGCATCAGGTCGCTGCGCTTCAGTTCTTCGATGGCCTCGCCCAACGAGCCGGGCATGGCGACCATCTGCTGCCGCGCAGCCTGGTCGAGGTGATACAAGTCTTCCTCAGCCGCCGCCGGCGCCGGCAGGTCGCGCCTGATGCCGTCGAGGCCGGCCATCAGGATCGCGGCAAACACCAGGTAGGGGTTGGCCGATGGGTCCGGGCAGCGCAGTTCGATGCGCGTGGCGGTGGCTACCCGGCCGGCGCTCACCTTCGGCACACGAATCAGCGCCGAGCGATTGGTGCGCGCCCAGCTCAAATACACCGGCGCCTCGTACCCAGGCACCAGTCGCTTGTAGCTGTTGACCAGCGGCGCGATGATGGCCGACATGGCCCGCGCGTGATGCAACTGGCCGGCGATGAACTTCTTCGCCACTGCGCTCAGACCATAGGGGTCGTTCGGGTCGGCGAAGGCGTTCCTGCCGTTGCTCCACAAGCTCTGGTGCGTGTGCATGCCGCTGCCGTTGATGCCGGCGATCGGCTTTGGCATGAAGGTGGCGTACAAGCCGTTGCGTTGCGCAACTGCTTTCAGCGTCTGACGCAGGGTCACCGCGTTGTCCGCCGTGCGCAGCGCGCGGTCATATTTAAAGTCGATCTCGTGCTGGCCGGTGGCCACCTCGTGATGCAGCGCCTCAACCTGAATGCCCAGGGCTGACAAAGCCATGACCATCTGCCGGCGCACAGCGTGGCCCAAATCCGTGCCGTCGTCGAAATAGCCGGCCTGATCGTGCGGCTCCAAAGGCAACAAAGCCGGCATGCTGCCATTGCCCGCCCCGTGCGGCCGGAACAGGAAGAACTCCAGTTCAGGGCCGGTGAAGTATTCGTAACCCATATCAGCGGCTGCTTTCAGCGCGCGCTTCAACACGTTGCGCGGGTCGGTCTCGAACGGCTCGCCGTTCGGCGTTTGCACGTCGCAAATCACGCGGGCCGTGGGAACATCCGACACCCACGGGATAATGGCGAACGTGTCCAGATCCGGGTAGAGCAGCATGTCGCTCTCGGCAATGCGCGCGAACCCCTGGATCGACGAGCCATCGAACCACTGGCCGTGTTCCAGCACGTCGGGCCACATCTCGACTGGCACGCTGACCGTCTTGACGATGCCCATGATGTCGGTGAATTGAAGGTTGACGAACTTGACGCCGGCGGATGCGATTTGCTCCTGGACGCGCTCGACACTGACAGGGTTGTGATTCACAGCAGTCTCCGGTGAAAATGCGCCCACAAACCCGGTCATGCCACCGGGTGCGGCATTTTCATCCGCTGTGGTGAACCGCCGGTTCATGGGCAACTCTATTCCCTATTGTATCCGGCGCTACAGCAACGGCTCGCCGGGGCTGTCCTGCCCGGTCGCTTGCAGAAAGCGCCGCTCGATGCGAGCGACCAGACGTCAGATGTCGGTCTTTGTTAACAAGCCTGAGACCCGGTTTTAATCAAACGGCAGATTCATCACGCCGATCACACTGGTTGGATGTTGGCGGCGATCCACGCGTGGGGGCTGTCCGGCCTCGCCGCGAAAAACAGCCACCCGCTCGAAAGGCGGTGTCAGCGGAATCACGCCAAAGCGTTCGCGGCCAGCGCGGCGCAGGGCGCGTTCGGCGCCGGCGCGAATCATCACGCGCGCTGTTTCAGGGTGGACATGCACCGCGCCGGTATTGCGGGCCATGTAGGCGGCCGTGTCCAGATCATCGCCGGCATGCGGCCCCGCGCCGGGCGTCGTGCCGCGCTTGACGCTCACGGTTTCGATGCCGGGCGCAAGCTGTTGCGCTTCGGCGCAAGCCGCCTGATCGCCGGATAAAAAGACCGCCCGCACACCGAGTTCACTCGCGCACATCGCAAGCTGCCCGAACTCGCCGATGGACACGCCATTGATCGACAGATCAATCCAGTTGAACCATTGGGTGTGCGCCAGGTGGGCGTAGCCGGCCCCGGCTTTGGCATGCTGACCGACCCAGGCGACCACATCAAACCCTTCATCCAGCAAAAATGGCCAGCCCATGCCAAACCCGCGCATCAGCTCCGCGCGGGGGTCGAGCAACAGGGGATGGACGGCGCCGGCCCCATGGCCATCCGCCACCAGAACGCGTGTTGCGCCGCCGGCAAAAAATCCTTCAATCGCCGCGTTGACTTCGCGGGTGAGCAATTCCTGCGCCAGTTCGTAATAGCGCGATTCGGGCAGGCACCAATCAGTGAAGTTCAGCACGCCGGCCACGCCCTCCAGATCCGTCATCACATAGACGCGCATTGCCTGCTCCACATTCAGAGATTACTCCGGCTTCAGTCGAATCACCGCTTTGACCATCTCGCGGTTGCGCAGAGCTTCAAACGCCTGGTTGATATCGGCCAGCGCAAAAGGCTGATCCAGCGCCAGCCAGTGTTCCGCCCGCAATTTGCCCTGCTGAACCAGCGCAACCACTTGCTCGTGCGT
>DAOTYS010000174.1:0-6438 GCA_034434575.1 Thermoflexales bacterium | reverse complement strand
GTCATCGCCGGCGGCGCGTCGCCGCGCGCGCAGATCGGATATGCCCTGGGATGGTAAGGCAGCGCGACGCGCGCTGGCAAAGTAGCCGCAACGCAATCAGACCACACACGAGGCGAGACGCGCGCCGAAGCGACTCGCCTCGATGCTTTTTCTCTGGCGGCGCTCGCTCAGGCCGGCAACCAGCGTTGCAGAAAGGCCAGCGCCTCGGCGCGCATGGCGGCTGTCTCGATGTGGCCAACGTCATAGCGCAACAAGCGCCACGCTTCTGACGCGCCTTGTTCGGCGTACACGCGCTTCAGTTCAGCGTCGATGGCGTCCAGGCCGGCCGGCGGGGTGAGCGGATCGTAGTTGCCGGCCAGACTCAGGTGCGGCCTGGGCGCAATGAGCGCGTTGATTTGGGCTGTTGTGAAGTGTTTGAGCAGGCCGGGCACGTAGTAGTAGATGCCGTGCCCGTCCAGGCCGCGCGTCTCGATCAGCGCCTGATAGTCGGTCAGACAGCAGATGTCGATGCAGACCGACACGCGCGTGTCAAGCGCAGCGGCCCACCACGCCATGGTGCTGCCCATCGACATGCCCAGCGCGCCGATGCGCGCCGGGTCCACATCGGGGCGCGAGACCAGATAGTCGATGGCGCGCAGACTGTCGTAGACCATCATGCCCCACATCACCTGGCCGCGCCACAGCATCAGCTTGAAAATTTCGTGCTCGGTGCGCCCGCGCCGCTCGCCAAAAGCCCAGGCGTCGATGCAGAGCGCCGCATATCCCCGGCGCGTCAATTCAATGGCGTAGGGCGGCTTTTGCAGCGCATCGCGGCCGTTTAACAATTCGTCTTTGCCCAGCCTGTAATCGCCGCCATGCGCATGGTTATAGAGAATGACCGGCAGCGGGCCTGTGGCCGATTGGGGCCGCGCGAAATAGGCCGGCACAGGTTCGATGCCGTTCAAATCCAGCAGCAACTTTTCCAGCGCATAGCCCTCGCGCGTCTCTTCGGCAACCAGGCGGGAGGCAACAGGCCGGCTGCGGTCCGGCAAATCGCCCAACAGGGCAATCAGACGTTGGCGTTGTTGATCTGGGGACATTGTGTGAGCGATTAGTCGAGATCGAGCCATGCGCCGTTGAGCAACACGCGCTCCACTGTGGTGTCGAGCAGCGCATCCGGCTCGCAGCGCGTCACGTCGCGCGATAGCACTATCAGGTCGGCCAGCTTGCCCGGCTCGATCGAGCCGATCTCGCGCTCCATGCCGCCGGCGTAAGCTGCGCCGATCGTGTAGGCTTCGATAGCCGCTTCGATGGACAGGCGCTGCTCAGGATACCAGCCGTCCGGGCCGGGGTAGCCATCTGGCCGCCGGCGCGTCACGGCGGCGTGCAGGCCAACGAGCGGATCGAACGTCTCAACAGGGCTGTCTGAGCCAAACGCCAGCCGGGCGCCGGTGTCGGCCAGCGCACGCCAGGCATACGCAGTGCGGCTGCGCCTGCCCCAAAAGGCGTCCGCCATGCGCATGTCGCCGATGGCGTGAATGGGCTGCATCGAGGCGATGACGCCCAGTTGGGCGAATCGCGCAATGTCATCAGGATGGACAATCTGCGCGTGCTCGATGCGATTGCGCAAGCGAGGCGAGCCGCCGGTCTGCGCGAGCGCGACCTCAAACGCATCCAGCGCGTCGTGATTGGCGCGGTCGCCAATGGCATGGATGACTGCCGCCAGGCCGCGCTGGTTGCAGCGCGTCACTGTCTCGGCCAGTTCTTCGCGGTCGAATGTGCTGATCCCATAGTTGGCCGGCTCGTTCTCATAGGGTTCGATCATCGCGGCAGTATGCGGCCCCAGCGCGCCGTCCGCGAAAATCTTCACGCCGCCGATGCGCAGCCAGGCGTCGCCAAAGCCGCTGCGAATGCCGGCCCGCAGCACGGTGTCCAGCGCCTCGACCCCCAGTTGCTTGACCACGCGCAAGGTCATGCGGCCCTGTTCGCGCAGACGCTGATAGGTGTTGAACGAGCGCAGGCTGGCCTCGCCGCCATCCATACAATGCGCCCCGGTGAGGCCGGCGAGATTCATGGCGCGCATGGCCTCGGTGGTGGCCGCTTCTTCTTCCTCCGGGGTTGGCCGCGGGATATGCCGCGCAACCAGCTCCATCGCGCTTTCCAACAGCGTGCCAGTGGGCTGGCCGGCGGCGTCACGCACAATCTGGCCGCCGGCAGGGTCGCCAGTGTCAGCCGTGATGCCGCACAGACGCAGCGCCACGCTGTTGACCCATGCCGCATGGCCGCTCTTGGCAGAGAGCATGACGGGATGCGCTGTCGTTGCCGCATCCAGATCGGCGGCGGTTGGGAAACGCGGGGGATCCCACACATCCTGTGTCCAGCCCTCGCCGGTGATCCATTTGCCGGGCGGGGTGCGTTGCGCGCGCTCGCGCACATGCGCGACGGCTGCCTGGACACTGGGCGCTTCAAACACGTTGACGCTTTGCATGCCCAGACCGGTCCATTGCAGATGCAGATGGGCGTCGATCATGCCGGGCATGACAAATGCGCCGGCCAGATTCACGCGCTGCGCGTTGGGCAGGCGCACGGCGTCGATCTCGGCGTCGCTGCCCACGGCCACGATACGATCGTTGGCAACGGCGATCGCTGTTGCGCGTGGCTGGGCCGGGTTCACGGTGTAGACAGTGGCGTTGTAGAGAAGCAGGTTCATAAGGTCAGTGCTGAGTGCTGAGTGGTCAGTGCTGAGTGCTCAGTGCCGAGTGCTCAGTGCTGAGTGGTGAGTCGGGTGGTTAGTGCTGCCAGACTTCGGTCTGGGGCGCGCTGAGGTATTCGGCGCCGGCTTCGGTGACCAGCACATTTTCTTCGATGCCGATATAGCCATAGGGCGCGGCCAGCACGCCGAGTTCGATGGCGTACACGCTGCCGGCCTCAACCGGCTTGTTCGGCAGGTCGCCGTATTTGTCCCACTGCGGCCCCAGCACGCTCCCGCCATCGTGCGCGTTCTGGCCGACATGGTGGCCGAAGGCGTGCATGTATTCGGGATAGCCCTGTCGCATCAGTTCGGCGCGCGCAGCGGCATCCACCTGCCAGCCCAATGCGCCGGGCTTGAGCGCCGCCCGGCCGGCCTCCAGCGCCGCCCAACACGCCTGCCACGCGCGGCTCACTTCCTCGGGCAGATCGGCTTCGCCCTCACGCCGCACATAGACCATGCGCTGCAAATCGGAGCAGTAACCGTCGCAGCGCAGGCCCATGTCGAAGTGGACGAGCTGCCCCGGCTGGATAACCAGATCGCCCGGCATGCCGTGGCCAATGGCCGAGTCCGGGCCGGCGTTGACGATGGGATTGCCGGCGCGCTCCCAGCCGAACCCGCACCCCCGGCGCGCCACCAATTCGCCGGCCAGCGCATGAACCTGTCGCTCGCTCATGCCGACCAGGGGCTGGGCAATCAACTCCTGATAGACCTGCTGTGTCGCATCAACGGCCCGGCGGATGCGTTCGAGTTCGCGCGAGGATTTGCGCTCGCGCAGCCGGCGCACCACATCCTCTGCGCTGACAAATCGGGCCGGATAGGGTGTGCCGGCCAGCAGCCGGGTCAGGCGGGCATACATGCCGAAGGTCAGGCCGTCGGCGCCGGAATCGCTCAGCGAGTAGTTCAGCGCGATGCTGGACGGGTTGATCTGCGCCAGTTGCGCCCGCAGCGCATCGCCGATGCCTTGATCGTAGCCGATCACCTCGTCGTATGCGCCCAGCCGGCGCGCGTTGTCGGCGTCGAATCGCCCGACGATCGCCACTTTGCGCCCCGAACGACACACCATCAGCGCCGATTCCCAGGTCAATCCGAAGCCCAGGATCAGGTTGAGCGCCGGGTCATAGACCTGGGAGGTTTCGCGCACAAAGGTCAGCCAGCAGTCAAGGCGGTGTTCATTGAGCAGGCCAACGGCCTGGTCGAGCTTCTCCTGGATGATAGGGGTCAGATCAGTCATGATTCGTTGCCCACGATGCGCTCGTAGATGGAAGCAAACTCCTCGTCGGAATAGAACTCGATGACAATGCGACCGCCTTTGCGGCTGCGGTGCAAAGAGACGCGCGTGCCCAGCGCGGTGCGCAGCCTTGACTCGTACTCCCTGGCCCCTTCCCAGCGTTGCGGCGCCCGCCCGTTCGGCCTGGGCGCGGCCGGCGCCGGCTGGGTCATGCGCCGCACCAGTTCCTCGGCCTGTCGCACATTCAGGCCATTCTTCACGATCTCATCCAGCGCCACGAGTTGATCGACGCTCGACGCCAGGCCGAGCAACGCGCGGGCATGGCCTTCGCTAATGACGCCCTGCATCAGGGCCGCCTGCGCCTGGCCGGGCAGTTTCAACAGACGAACCGTATTGGTGACGGCAGCGCGGCTCTTGCCCACCCGCTCGGCCACCTGCTCCTGGGTCAGACCGAAATCATTGATGAGTTGCTGGTAGGCCGCGGCCTCTTCGAGCGGGCTGAGGTCGCTGCGCTGGATGTTTTCGATCAGCGCCAGTTCCAGCATCTGCTGGGGCGCAATGTCCTTGACGATGGCGGGCAGATGGGTGAGGCCGGCCAGTTGCGACGCCCGCCAGCGGCGCTCGCCGGCCACAAGCGTGAAGGGCGCGCCGGGGCCTTGTGTGCGGGTGACAATGATGGGCTGGATGACGCCATGCTCGCGGATGCTGGCGGCCAGTTCGTCCAGTTTCAGCGCCTCGACGCCGCGTGACAGGCGCGGCTGGCGCGGATTCGCGCGGATTTCGTTGACAGCAATCTCAATGACGCCGCGCGCATCGCCGTCTTTGGCCGGCGCAACAGCGTTTTCCGCACCGGCATCCGAAGCGCCGGGAATGAGCGAATCCAGCCCGCGACCCAGTCCAATCGGTTTAGGCATGTTTGACCCCCTCGCCGTCGTTCTGCGCCACCAGCTCGCTCGCCAGTTCCGCATACGCCTTCGCGCCGGGGGAGGCTGGCGCGTAGGTGAGGATGGGCTGACCATAGCTGGGCGCTTCACTCAGCCGGACATTGCGCGGAATGCGCGTGGCGAACACACGCGCGCCAAAGAACTTCTGCACTTCAGCGACGACCTGCTGCGCCAGCGCGGTGCGCGCGTCATACATGGTCAGGATCAATCCGCGAATCTCCAGTTGCGGGTTGAGTCGCTGGCGCACCAGTTGCACGATGCGGGTCAGTTGCGATAGACCTTCCAGCGCGAGGTACTCGCATTGCACCGGGATGATGACGCCAACGGCGGCAGTGAGCGCGTTGACTGTCAACAGGCCCAGCGACGGCGGGCAATCCATCAGAACATAGTCATACTTGTCGGCCTCTGTCACCAGCGCCTGCCGGAGGCGATATTCACGCGCCAGCTCGCCAACCAGCTCAACTTCAGCGGCTGCCAGATTGGGCGAACTGGGAATAATGGCAAGGTTCAGCTTGCCATTCCGCAGTGTCGCGCGGGCGGCTGTCACGTTGCCCAGCAACACATCGTAACTCGAGGCTTCCACCTTGTCTTTGTTGATGCCCAGGCTGCTGCTGGCATTGGCCTGCGGGTCCATATCGATCAGCAGGACGCGCTTGCCCAGGCTGGACAGGTAGGCTGCAAGGTTGACTGCCGTGGTGGTCTTTCCCACACCACCCTTCTGATTCGCGATCGCGTAGATATAGGACATGGGTGGGTTCTCTCCAGATGACACGTTAGGCCCGATTCTAAACCACAGCCTGCGCGCAGCGTTCGGCGTCCTGGCGTGTGGGGAACCCCTGCCCGTGCGGAAAAGTGACCGAGTGAGCGGCGATGCAGTTGGCGATGGCGCAAGCGCGGGCCGGCTCACAGCCCTGTTGCAGGGCAATGAACAGCGCAGCGGCAAAGATATCGCCGGCGCCGGTAGGCTCGACCTGCGCCACAGGCGGCGCCGGCACATGAATCGGCGCGCCGTTCAGAAACAACATGCAGCCCTCGGCGGCCTGAGTGGCGACCAGAATCGAAGTCTGCGACGCCCAGTTGCGCACAATGTCCCAATCGCCGGCCACGTCGTCGATGCTGAGCACAGTGGCGTTGGCGCGCGGCAGAATGACGCCGGCATCTTCCCATCCGGCTGCGTACACGGCGCCCTGCTCATCCCATCGCCGCAGCCAGCCCTGCGGCGTGACACCCACAAATGCGTCGGCCGGGATGCGCGCGATGACGCCGGCATCCACCTCATTGCACACCGGCGCCAGGTGAATGATGCGGCTGCCCAGCAGTTCATCAGTCAGATGCCCGGCTGTGATGCGAACAGGACACGGCCAGACGATCTGCCGGCGTCCGGCGTTCACGTAGATATTGCGGAATTGCGTCGTGGATGGCGCGGGAATCAGGCGCACATCGACGCCGGGGAATGCCGCCGCCGTGTCAAAGTTTTGGCCGGCTGCGGTCAACACGCCAACATGCTCAAGCCAGGCCAGCGCGGTGCGCGAGGC
>DAOTYS010000173.1:0-4709 GCA_034434575.1 Thermoflexales bacterium | reverse complement strand
GACCTGCTCTATCCCCTGCTCGACCCGCGCATCCGTTACGACCGCAAGTAGGCGCGCAGAGAAGCATCGCCTTGTGACGAAACGCGCGCCTTAAGTCTCAAAAGGTAAATCAGGAAAACAACCATGGAACTGTCTGTTCCTCTTCAAGGCCCAAACCGAGCGCCAGGCCGTTTGACGTTGACATGGCGCTATCTGCGGCGCAACAAGAGCCTGCTGGTGGGGCTGGCGATTCTGGCCTTTCTGCTCATCTTCAGCATTGGCGGATCGCTGGTGATCGACACGTCCACGCGCGCCTATCCCCTCGCCGCCCCTTCCGTCCAGCCCCCCAGCGCAGAATACCCGCTGGGCACAGACAAAGACGGGCGCGACTTGCTGGCTGTCATGGTGCGCGGCATCCTGCTCACCGGCACAGTCGGCGTCATCGCCGGGTCGGTCGGCATCGTGGTCGGCGTTGTGCTGGGCTTTCTGGCCGGCTACTACGGCGGAATCGTGGACTCGGTCATTCGCTGGGTGACCGAAGTGCTCATCACCATCCCGCCGCTCATTCTGCAGATCATCATCGCCAGCACCATCGTGGACAAGAACAAGGTGACCATTTTCACCATGGCCGGCGTGGCGTCCATCCTGTCGTGGATGGGCACCGCGCGCGTGGTGCGGTCGCAGGTGCTGACCATGCGCGAGCGCACCTTTGTCAGCGTGGCTAGGCTGTCGGGCATGAGCAACCTGGAAATCATCTTCAAGGAACTCATGCCAAACATGCTGCCTTACCTGGCGGCCAGCTTTGTCGGCGCCGTCATGGGCGCCATCGGCGCCACCTTTGGCCTGGAAGTGCTGGGCCTCGGCCCGGCCCGCGAGCCAACCATCGGCATGACCATCCGCTGGGCGCAATTCCACTCAGCCATCTTCAACCAGTGGTGGTGGTGGGTGCTGTGGCCCTGCCTGGCGCTCATCGCCATCTTCGCGTCGCTGTCGCTCATCAATCGCGGCCTGGATGAAATCGCCAACCCTCGCGTGCGGAGGTCAGAATGACATCGCCGAACGGCGCCGAGCAGATCGCGCTTGAGGTCAACAACCTGCAAGTCACGTACTACACGGATGCGGGCCGGGTGAAAGCGGTGGACGGCGTAGACCTGACGCTGAACGCCGGCGAGCGGCTGGGCTTGGTCGGCGAATCCGGCTGCGGCAAATCCACGCTGGCCCTGGCGCTGATGCGCATGATCAAGCCGCCCGGCCGGATCGAGGCCGGCAGCGCAATCATCCACACCGACATGGGCGACATCGACCTGCTCAAGCTCAATGAAGAGGAGATGCGCCAGGCCCGGCTGAGCAAGATCAGCTACATCCCGCAGGGCGCGATGAACTCGCTCAACCCGGTGATGCGCATCGGCGCGCAAATGATCGACGCCATGCGATCCCACGTTCCCAGAGCGTCGGAGCGCGAACTGGTCGAGCGCGCGGAACGGGCCCTGGAATCGGTGGAGCTGAAGCGCAGCGTCTTCCGCATGTATCCGCACGAGTTGAGCGGCGGCATGAAGCAGCGCGTGTGCATCGCCATCGGCATCCTGCTCAGCCCGAAGGTCATCATCGCCGACGAGCCGACCAGCGCGCTCGATGTGGTTGTGCAGCGCCAGGTGATGGAAACCATTTGCCGGGCGCAGGAAAAGATACGCGCCGCCGTCATTCTGATCGGCCACGACATGGGCCTGATGGCCCAGATCACCAATCGCGTGGCTGTGATGTACGCCGGCAAGCTGGTCGAACTGAGCACCGTGCGCGAGATGTTCACCGATCCGCTGCATCCCTACGCCCGGGCGCTGATCCGCAGCCTGCCCAACCTGGACAACAAGGGCATTTTCCAGGGCATCCCCGGCCTGGCGCCCTCGCTGTTGCGGCTGCCCAGCGGGTGTGTCTTCCATCCGCGCTGCGAGCACGCCATGGACATCTGTAAATCGGCTCCCCCGCCGCGCGCGGTCACGCCAACCGGACGGTTTGTGTCCTGCCACCTGTACGACGAACAGGGCAATCGCGTCCATCCAACCGCCAGCCGGCGCGAACCGGTCGCCGCCCAATAGCTGCGCCGGCAGACTCAAGCAGCAACACACAGCACCAACACACCTATGGCGCCACTTCTCGAACTTCGCAACGTCTCCAAAATCTACAGCCAGGGCCTGCTAGCGCGCGAGCAAACGATCGCGCTCGACAACATGTCGCTGGTCATCGACGACACGACGCCCTCGATCATCGCCGTGGCCGGCGAAAGCGGCAGCGGCAAAACCACCATGAGCATGCTGGCGCTCGGTTTCATCGAGCCTACGCGCGGCGAAGTGCTCTACAAAGGCCGGAACGTCGCAAAACTGGGCAGGGAAGAGCACCTGCTCTTTCGCCGCGAGGTGCAGGCTGTCTTCCAGGACCCGTTCGCCGTGTTCAACCCGTTCTACACCATCGATCACCTGCTGACTGTGCCCATCGACAAGTTCAAACTGGCCCGGTCGAAAAGGGAAGCCCGGCAGATGATGGAAGAGTCGCTCAGCGCCGTGGGCCTGCGGCCCGAGGAGATCCTCGGACGCTTTCCGCACCAGTTGTCGGGCGGCCAGCGCCAGCGCATCTCCGTCGCGCGGGCGCTGCTGCTCAAGCCCAAATTGCTTGTGGCCGACGAGCCGGTGTCGATGGTCGACGCCTCCTTGCGCGCGACAATTCTGGAGAGCCTGCAGAAACTAAAGAAGGACTACGGCATCTCCATTCTGTACATCACGCATGACCTGACCACGGCCTATCACATTAGCGACCAGATCGTGGTGTTGTATCGGGGCGCCGTCATGGAAGCCGGCGATGTGGACACGGTTATCAAGACGCCGAAGCATCCCTACACCCGGCTGTTGATCGACTCGATTCCCTGGCCCGACATCAATCTGCGCTGGGGGTCGAGCGACATTCAGGCCAGGGAGGGGGACTTTGGTTCGGCAAAAGGGTGCCGCTTCGCCGCGCGTTGTCCGTTCGTCATGGGCCGGTGCCGCGAATCCCAGCCGCCGCTTTTCAAGCTGGAGCCGACGCGAGCCGCCTCCTGTTTTCTGTACGACGAGTCTCCGCGCCTCGAAAACGAGGACGTGTCATCGCTGTTCATCTACAAGTAAGCGCGCAAGCATGCGCGCAAGCATGCGCGCATCCCGGCAGGCTCAGGTGTCGGACTCCTTTGAGGAGTCCGACAGCCAGGTGCAGGAGACGATGGGCTGCGCAAATCAAAAGCCCTGCCGGGATATTCTCGCGCGGGGCTTTTGATGCGGCGCCCCGCATACGCAACGCCGGGCGCCGCCGCCAGACTATTGCGCCCTGCTGAGTTTCTTGGCCCGACCGCCATCGGCCGTGAAATCCAGCCGGGCGCCATCGATCTTGTAAGTCCACACAATCACGCCAGACTGTTCGCCGATCTCCACTTTGCCCTGGCCGTTCCCGCCTTCGACAATGTTGTAGCTCGACTGAATCTCACTGCCCACCACCGTAATGACGACGCTGAAGTCATCTTTGAAGTCGTAGCCGGAGCCGCCATCAGCAGTGATCCACTTGCCCAGCAGGCCGGCGTCTTTGAGGCCGCTGGCGCCGGGTGTGACAGAGCCTGACCTGGCCGGCGCGCCGACAGCCGTGGCTGGGACAGGCGTCGCGGCGCCAGCGCCATCACCGCCTGTCGGCGCCGGCTCCCCGCCGCACGCAGACATCGCCAAAACCGCTGACAAGAGCGCCGCAGCGAGCATGAGACGTTTCATGTGTAAGCCCCTTTCCATGTCATGTGACTCGATTTACTGGCAGACCGTGTTTCCGTTGGGTCAGGCCGCTGCGCCCGATTATATGCGGCCTGATCGCAGACAACGCGCTCCCTACAGCCAGTCTCGCCGCCACAACCAGATCAGCGTCAGCGCGCAGGCAGACACCGCCAGAATCAGCAACGCCCAGAACGCCCACGGCTCGTCTTGAAACGGCAGAGGCACGTTCATCCCGTAAAAGCCCGACACAATGACCGGCAGGTTGAGCACGATCGTCACCGAGGCAATGATCTTCATCACGGAGTTCAGGTTGTTGGAGATGATGGATGCGTAAGCGTCCATGGTGCCGGTCAAAATGCCGCTGACAATGCTGGTCATCTCGATCCCCTGCTGCACTTCGATCAGCACATCATCAAGCAGGTCGCGGTCCTCTTCGTACTTTTGAAAAATCTGGCTTCGCTGAAGATGCTGCAGCATCAATTCGCTGGACTTGAGGGCTGTGGCGAAGTAAACCAGGCTCTTCTGATATTTGAGCATTTCCAGCAGTTCGCGGTTTCGGAGCGAGTGCTGCAGACGATCTTCGAGCCGATCCACCGCACGATTGATCTTGCGCACGTTGGACAGGAACCGGTGGGCCGTGATGAGCAAAATCTGAAGCACGAACCGGTTGTGCTTGGCAGTGGACAGCCCGCGCGCCTTGCCTGAGATCACCTCCTCAATGACATTCGTCTCCGCCCGGCACACTGTGACCACATATTGATCTGTCAGGATGATGCCCAGCGGGACGGTAATGTAGGGCACGTCGGCGGTCTCGCCCTGATAGTACGGGACGCGCAGCACGATCAACATCGCGCCACCTTCCCGTTCGGCGCGCGGCATTTCGCTCAGGTCGAGCGGGTATGTGATGAAGTCCTGCGGGACGCCCAGCACCCGTTGCAGCCGTTCGACCTCCGC
>DAOTYS010000172.1:0-4139 GCA_034434575.1 Thermoflexales bacterium | reverse complement strand
CTGGTGTTGAAGGGGTTCAGCGGCGAAGCGCCAGAGTCGAAATACTCCTGCAGGGTTTGCGGCAGGCGGATTGTGCTGGCCAGCACACCGATGTAACGCTCATCGGGGTGCAGGAGCTGATCTTCGTCCCAGTTCAGGCCGGTGAAGCGGAACCAGCCGGCCACAATGAGGATGAGGATCAGCAGGGCCGGACGCGCCACCGGCCACAGGCGCGCGCGCCGGGTTCTGCTGCTCTGGGCGCGGCTCGCGCTGATCTCAGCTTGATTGGGCGGAGTTGCCTCAGACATGAGCGTATGGATGACGCTGCGCCTTTGGAATTGGTTGCATGATCGGCGAGTCCGGTTGGCCGGGGCGCAGCAATCTGGCGGATTCTAACTCAAGCGCGCCGTGAGGCCGGCAGCATCGCCGCTCCAGGAACACATCGCGGCGCACAACTCGGAATCGTCAATCGTCAATCGTCAATCATCAATCATCAATCATCTAGAATACGTCCGTCCCATGAGCAGTGATGAATCTCTCTTGGCGCTGGGCGATCAGGAATTCGAGGCCATTGTGGCAGAGGCCTATCGCCTGTATCGCAACGGCGATGTGCTAAGCCTGGCGACGTCGGCGCTGGCGCACAGCACGCTGGTCGAGCCATGTTTTCTGGCCGGCGAGCCGGTGACGACCGATGTGCGCGGCCGGGCCATGCAATCCCTGCTGCAATGGGCGGCGGAGAAACTTCAGCCGGATGGCAGTCATAGCTGGACGGCCACCCAATGGCGCTCGTACAACATCCTCATGTCGCTGTTTGTGCGGGGCAAACGCGTGTCGGAGCTGGCCGAGCAGATGGCGATTTCAGAGCAGACGCTGTATCAGTTGCGCGCTCAGGCCATCGCAGCCGCAGCCCGCGTGATGCGCGAGGAGCTGCGCCAGCCGGCGGATGTGGCGGGCCGGCGGGCAGTCTTCCTGGCCAATCGCTATGCCCGGCACTCTGCTGACGAGCAGAAGGTGTTGCGCCTGGTTGCCGTCTTCGAGCACCAGATGCCGGCGGGCTTGTTATACACGCTGGGCAGGGAAGCCGGCATTGCCGATGTGCAGGCTTGCGTGCGCGGTCTGGTGGCGGCCAATCTACTGGTGAGCAGTGACCAGGGCACGGACTTTCTGGCCCGCCCGGACATGCGCCAGTACCTGCTCAGCCTGTTGTTGCCCGATGAGCGCCGGCGCTGGCATTTTGCCGCCGGCGGGCACTATCAGGCGCAGGGCATATTTCTCGACGCGGTGGGACATTTCCGGCTGGCCGGCGCGCACGAGTCGGCGGCGCAAGTCATCATCGACCACTGGCGCGACATCGTTGACAACCTGCAGATCGAGGAGTTGCGGGATTGCCTGCGCGAGTTCCGACCGAAAGATGTGTCGGGGCTGGCCTGGGCGCGCCTGAAAATCATCGCCGGTGAAATCGCTGAAGCCCTCGACGATGTGGACACGGCGCTGGCCGAGTATCAACAAGCGTTGAGCGCAACGGACGCGCGCACCAAGGCGCTGGCCTACTATCGCCGGGCCAAAGCGCTTGAAATGAAGGACATTGACGAGTCGCTGGCGCACTACGACTATGGCATCCGCTTTCTGACCGAACGCAGTCCGCGCGATCCATTGCTCATCCGCATGCATATCGACATGGCCTGGATCTTCATCCAGGAGCGCCAGGATCTGGCCAAAGCAGAGGCCAATCTGATCTACGCAGAGCAGCATTGTCAGAGCGCCGATCGCGAGACCTGGGCCGATTTGCACAATGCCTGGGGCGAGTTGTGTTATCGCCGGGGCGACCTTGAGCAGGCCATTGAGCATCACTGGCAGGGCTGGCTGGCGGCGAAGGAGATCAACAACGCCGAGCGTCAAATGCGCGCGGCGCACAATCTCGGCCAGATCTATGTCGAGATGGGCAAATACGATCAGGGGCTGGACTACCTGCAGGAGGGCAAGCAGCTTGCGGTCAAGGCCGGCAACCGCAAGCTGGAGGCAGTGTGCGAGCGCAGCATCGGTGTGTGCCGCTTCTGGCTGCGCGACTATGCTGGGGCGATCGAGTGCTATCGTCGCGCGCATGACATCTTCGTGGAAATGAAGAATCAGAACTGGCTGGCGCACACCTGCTGCGACATTGCTGAGGCGTATGCAGAGATGGGCAATGTGGCCGAAAGCCGGCGCTACCATGCCGAAGGACGGCAGATTGCAGAAGCGCTGGGTGGCGAACGGTTGCTCGGCGAATTCGACGCTCTGATGCGCAAGTATCCGGCCCTGAGCGAGCAGGCCGGCCAGTTGTCCGAGCGCCAGCTCAAGGCGCTGGAGTTTGCCCGCGCGTCGGGCGCCGTCACCAATCGCGACTACCAGCGGTTGACCGGCATGTCGCAGAAGCAGACCGTGCGCGACCTGACCGACCTGGTGCGCCAGGGGCTGCTGGTGCGCGTGGGCAGCGGGCGCGCCACACGCTACGTCGTGCCGCGCTGATTGGTCGGTCTTATCTCATGGCCGGCGCGCCAACGGCAGGAAGAGCGTGTGCATTGCGCTTTGGGCAATCTCAGGCCCCGGCTCTTTCACCAGGGGCCGGCGCGCGGGAAGAACCGCCTCGGTCTGCATGTTCACGCGCGCGCTGAGTGCCGGCGTGGAAGCATCCCCTGCGGCTGGCGTCGACCGGCTTTGTGCGGACATGACCTGTGAAGATGCCGTCATGGCGGGGCCGGGCGACAGGGTCAGTGTGTAGGTTGTCCAGCCCTGGGTCTCGCCGCGCACGCTGACCAGGTACAGGCCGGGAATGGACGCCTGAACTTCGAGCGTGTCGCCGCCCGGGTTGACGCCCGCCCAGTCTGGCGCAGTGAGGTTGTAGGGGCGCCATGCGAACAGGCTGGCGTCTTCGTTCGGCGGCGTGTCCAGCCGGATGCGGAAGCTGTCACCGCTGTCTGCCCGAAGCAAGTAGTAATGCTCCTCGCCCGCGCCGATCGGCTCACCCGGCGGCGTGATGTTGAGCCAGAGGATGGCCGGCTGCGCGCTGCGCCCGGCGTTGTTCTCGGCCCACACGTGCAGCGCAAGCGGCCCCCGGCCAATCCCCGCCGGCAGCGTGACTGTGACCACGGGCAACGCCGGCGACAGCACCTCGATTGTCGTTGCCAGCCGGGGCGCCAGCGCGAGCGTATTGGCCTGTGTCACGAACCGGTATGCCTGAATCAGAAGTCGATTGAGCGGCTCGGAGAGGGACAGGTTTTGCTGGAAGATGGCGAGCGTTACGGTTGGGCCGGCCACCCACTGCATGTCGCCCGCGATCCTGCCGCTGATGACCGGTCGCCCGTCGATTGCCGTGTCCAGTGCGATGACAGTTGCGCCGCGCGCGTTGTCCAGTTCATTCGTCTCGCGGATGCGATCATCGGGGTCGATGCGGATTTCGATGGTGTACACGCCGGCGGCTGTCGGTGTCCACGGCGCCGGCGACTGTATGAAGTGCGCGCCGGTGATCAGATAGCCGGCGCTGACGGTGCGTGAGAAGATCGCGTTGCCTTCGTTCCACACGCTGAAGCGCACCTGCGCATTCACGGTTGCCTGCGCGACTTCGACCACGGCCTGCAAGGGGATTGGGGAGCTGACATAGGCGGTGCGGGTGAGGGGGCCGAGCGCGCGCGCGACTGAGAGTTCGCCGTTTTGCAGGGCCGGTGGATAGGCCGGCAGACAGGCGGCGCTTTCGATGGTTGCCGTGGCCCACCAGCGGTGAAACACATCGGCCCATGTCGGCAAAACTGGCCGTGAGATGTAGGGCGTTGTGGTCAGCACAAAAGCGTATGGTTTTGGGTTCAGCGCGCTGCGCGTGTGAGTGTACCAGCCGGCTTGATAGCTGAGGTAGGAGGTGTCGCTGATCCACATGCCCTGGAAGTCGGTGTACAGAGCCAGGCCGGCCCCGCTGAACGACCAGTAAGGAGCGGGCGATAGATTGCGCGCAAACCACGGGGTTCCGGCGCGGGTGACGGTGGTGATGATTGCGCTGGCCAGCGCCTGGCCGGCGTACTGCGTCGCGCTCAAGATGGTCTGGCCGGCGGGCAGGCGCTGCGCAAATTGCTGTCCCAGCGCGCTCACAAACTCGGCCATGTCGGAGAGGGCGTCCGGCGGCGCCAGCTGCC
>DAOTYS010000171.1:0-6497 GCA_034434575.1 Thermoflexales bacterium | reverse complement strand
GCAACTGCATTTGACCCTTTTATTCTCATGCGGCCTATTTTGACACACACGACATTGTCTTGTCAAGACTCAGTAACTGACCACCTCAGCGACGCCAATGCCATAGTCGATCATCAATTGCGCCAGTTGCTCGCCATCGATCAGCACGATCTTTTTCTCGATCCGACTCACGTAGTCGCGCGCATCCTGTGAGAACTGCGACGTTGTGATCAGCACGCCTTTGCGCGCGCGCTGGCCTTCCAGGCTGCCGGCAAACGCCTGCACTACCGGGCGTCCAACCGTGCCATCCCACCGCTTGGCCTGCACGTAGACCACATCGAGGCCGAGCCGGTCTTCCTTGATGATCCCGTCGATACCGCCATCCCCGCTCTGACCAACGGCCTGTCCGGCATCTTTGCGCGAACCGCCGTAGCCCATCGCCACCAGCAAATCCACCACCAGGCGCTCGAAGAAACGCGGGGACACGGACTTCACCCGTTGCAGCAGATCACGAGCCAATTCGCGGCGCAGGCTCTGATAGCCGGCCTCCAGCATTTCCTCCGGCGTTTGAACAACTTCATCGGCATCATCAACTGCTGCGTCCTCCGGCTGTCTATTGTTTTGCCGCAAAGCGAACTCCGGGAATTGCTTCAGATACTTGATATCGACGCGCTCCGGGCGGGCTTGCAGCGCTTCAATGCCTCGTGGCGCGATCCTGACCCGGCCTCTGCCAGTGTTCTCTATAAGAAGCGCGCGCTTGAGGTATGAGCGCGCCCAGGAGGCGCGATTCAGGAATCGCTCCTGCTTTCCACTCGGCAGAAGCTCATTTCGCTCGTCGTCCGTCAAGCCGAAGCGCAGGGCCAGGGCCTCAACCAGTTCGCTGCTCGTATGCTCCTCGCCATCGGCAAGCAGTTCGAGCAAGGGCAACATGAGAGACTGAAAATCAGGTATTGCCATCGCGTGGTGGTCAGGAATCCATGGCGCGCATCCGACACATGGCGCGCTCGCCCCAGTGCGCTCACAGTGTGCGCGTGCAGAACTCGACGCCGCCGGCATGGGTGAACATGCCGCCACAGGCGCGAATCGGGCCGCTCCACATGCGGCTCCAGACCTGGCGCGCGCGCCACTGCTGCAAGGTGCGGTTGCCCACGCCCATGAACGCATAGGGCGCGCCGCGCGCCAGCCAGTCGCTGGGCACGGTGAAGCGCGACCATTTGGCGTTGCAGGCGCGCGAGTAACGCAATTCGACTCGCGCGCCGCGCTCGACGGCGGAGGCGATGGTGATCGCATCCTGGTTGCAACCCATCGCCTGCGGGTCTTTGCCGCGACAGCCGGCGCCCCAGCATCCCACCCTGGCCTGCGCCGGCGATGGCGCAGCCAGGAACGCCGCGACACCAATGCACACGGCAAACAACACCATGATGTTGAGCGATTTCGCGTTTTTCACATGAACCTCCTGGCCCGCTTCAAACCGGCCGCCACAGAAATTATGCGCCCGCCGGCATGACCAGCGTCCCGGGCGCGGAGCGTTTGAAGCGCGCCTATGCCTGTTGCAAAGCCCACAACTGGCGGGTCAACTGGGCGTGGCCGATATGCTGGCTGAGATGGTCGATGGCATGCACGATGCCATGCCGCGCCGTGAACACGCGCTCCGGGCGTTTGGGGTGCGGGCGCTCGGCGTCCAGGTCGGCCGGCGTGAATCCATCCAGTATCGCGTGCGCCATCTCGCGCGTGCGGCGGGCGCGCTCGCGCAGGTTGGCCGGGTCGTGGTTGGCCGGCGTGAATTCATCGCGCCCCTGATCGCCCTCCACGGCGCTGAACTCGCGCTTGCCGGCGCAATACTCGGCCAGCCGCAGCAGATAGATCGTCGATGACAAGCCGTGCGCGATCACCCACCCCAGTTGCCCGCTGGGGCCTTTCCACGGGCTGGACTCAAACGGCCTCCACAACAACGCTTCGGGCGTCAGGCCGTCGAGCACTTCGTCCATTTGCGCGTACAACTCGTCGAGCACTCGGTGATAGGTTTGTAGTTCAGTTGCCATGTCCGCATGATAGCCGGTGTGTGAGGCCGGCAGAACAGGCCGGCGCTCAGTCGCCGAGCGCCCGCAATACGGCGGCTTTCGTCAGCAGGTCTGCTTCGGCGCTGGTCTCGAGAAAGGGTCTCACGTCATCCGCCACACGCCCCCAGTCCAGATCGCGCGCGCGCCGGCGAACGGCTGTGCGCCAGTTGGTGAGGGTGAGGCGAGGCCCCTCCCAGCCCGTCTGCTCCAGAGCGTTATTGAGCATGACGAGATTGGGCGGCGGCCATGCCGGGTCGCTCAGGTACCACAGCAGGTCATACCAATCGCGCCCCTTGACATACGAGCGCGAGAGAATGGCGTGCAACTTGCCGGCCAGCAGAGAGGAGCGATCGTGATGCTGAAGCCGCAGCATCACATGCCGGCGCACCACCGTTGTCGCCAGCATTGCCCCGGCCGGCGGTCTGGTGTCCACCTCGATCTTGACCGAGAGCGTTTCGTCCCGCAGCGGCGACAGACCAACTTCATGCAACAAACCGCGAAACTGAACAAACGCACTATGAACCACTTTGCGGTCATTCACCTTCAACGCAACGGTGTAACCCTCAGCGGAAAGCGCCGATCGAATCCGTTCAAGATAAGCGCGAAAGTCGTACTGCTCCGGCGCGCGTTCCAGGGCAAAATCCAGGTCTTCGGAAAAGCGCGATGCGCCATACAAAAATCGCAGCGCAGTCCCGCCGTGAAAGGCCAGCGGGATCATCGCGCCGGCGCGTTGCAGCGCAGCCAGAATGCGCGCCTGCAGATACTCGCGCGCCAGATTGCGTCGCTGCTGGACAGGCCTGCCGCGCGCCAGTTCCGCCAGGTATTCTTTCATAGCGCTTCGTAGGCGGCCGCCTCAGACTGAACCACGGCAGCCACAAGGGCAGCCGCTCGAATCAACCTGGGTTTTGCGGATCGCCCGGCCATCTGTTGCAGAGCTGTCAGATCGAGCTGCTCGACATGCTGCAACCGCAGCTCTGCAAGCCAGGCCCGCGAATCAGCGCCGGGCGTCAGATAGATCAAGTCCAGCAATGCTTTCTCCGGCCGCGCGACGAATGCTGACTGGCCCTGCCCCAGCGCAACAAGCTGGTAGCCGAACATCAGTTCGCGCTTGAGCACATGGAACTCGAAGCTGCCGGCGGGCGTGTCCCAGCGTCGATGACGATGAACAGACACGCTGATTGTCAGCGGGGCGGATTCTGGAATCAAGCCGTAATGAGCCAGCGCGGACTGACAGCTCACATAGGAGCCAGTCAACAGCCGATTGGCGATTACAAATGGATGTGGCGCAACTTTCTGGAACGGCGCGGCAAGCGCGTACAACCCGCGCCTGAACTGCCACAACCGCCCGGCTTTGACCCAGCGCGACAACTGACGCCGCGCGTCAGCGGGATCAACTGCGCCGGCCAGCAACACGCCGGTCTCGAACACCGGCTCATCCGCCACGATTTCGATCAAGTCGTCAAATTTCACAGCATCATCTTACCAGAAATGGCAAATTACTGCTTTGAAAACAAGCCGCGCCCGGCGTCACCCGGCCGAACAAACGCTTTTGACATCGCCCAGCTTCTATAATCGCGCCCATGTCAATCACAACGCGCGTATGGGCCGAAGACCGCGCCCGGCGCTATTTGCAGGCTGTGTCCGAACGCGCCATTCTCTTCGATGGCGCAATGGGCACCAGTATCCAGAAATACGCGCTGTCGAACGAGGACTTTGGCGGCGCAAAATACCACGGGTGCAACGACTACCTGTGCATCACCCGGCCCGACGTGATCGCAGAGATTCATCGCTCCTACATCGAGGCCGGGGCCGACGCGCTGGAGACCAACACCTTCCGCTCGAACCGCATCACGCTGGCCGAATACGGCTTGCAGGATCGCGTCGTGGAGATCAACCGCGCGGCGGCGCAACTGGCGCGCAGCGTGGCCGGCGATCGTTTTGTGGCCGGCTCGATCGGCCCCAGCGGCAAGCTGCCCTCCGCCAACGATCCCGTGTTGAGCGATGTCACGTATGACCAGTTGATCGACGTGTTCCGCCAACAGGCCACTGGCCTGTTGTTGGGCGGCGTCGACATCCTGCTCATCGAGACCAGCCAGGACATTCTCGAAGTCAAGGCCGCCATCGAGGGATGCCACCGCGCCATGGCCGAAACCGGCATTCGCGCCGCGTTGCAGGCGCAGGTCACGCTCGACACCACCGGCAGGATGCTGCTGGGCACCGACATCGGCGCGGCGCTGGCCATTCTGGAGCCGCTGGGCATCGATGTGATCGGCTTGAATTGTTCGACCGGCCCCGACTACATGCGCGAGCCGATCCGCTATCTCACCAGCCACACCCGCCTGCCGGTGTCGGCCATCCCCAACGCCGGGCTGCCGCTCAACGTGGACGGCCAGGCCGTGTACCCCATGCAGCCGGTTCCCATGGCCGAAATGCTGGCCGCGTTCGTCACTGAGTTCGGCTGCAACATCATCGGCGGGTGTTGCGGCACAACGCCAGAGCACATCCGCGAATTCCGCAAGCGCATCGAGGGCGCCAACGGCTGGCAGCACCGGCCGGCCGATCTCGACACTCGCCCGCGCGCCGCCAGCGCCATGCGCGCCGTGACGCTCGACCAGGAGCCAAAACCGCTGCTGATCGGCGAGCGCGTCAACAGCCAGGGCAGCCGCAAAGTCAAACAACTTTTACTCCAGGACGACTACGACGCCATTCTCGAAATTGCGCGCGAGCAGGTGGACGGCGGGGCGCATGTGCTGGACGTGCAGGTCGCCCTGACCGAGCGCAACGACGAAGCGGAGCAAATGCGCAAACTGGTCAAGCTGCTCAGCATGAGTGTCGAGACGCCGCTGATGATCGATTCGACCGATGCGCACGTGATCCGGGTCGCGCTGGAGACCGCGCCGGGCCGCTGCATCATCAACTCGATCAACATGGAGACGGGGCGCAAACGCATCGAGGAGGTGTTGCCGGCCGCCAGACAGCATGGCGCCGCCGTTGTGGCGCTCACCATTGACGAAGAAGGCATGGCCCACACCGCCGAGCGCAAGTGCGCCATCGCCCGGCGCATTCACGACATCGCCGTGAACGAATACGGCCTGACGCCCGACGCGCTCATCTTCGACGTGCTGACCTTTCCCATCACCACCGGCCAGCCTGAATTGCGCCGCTCGGCCATCGAGACGCTCGAAGGCATCAAAAAGGTCAAGCGAGAGTTGCCGGGCGTATATACACTGCTGGGCGTCAGCAATGTCTCGTTCGGCCTGAAGCAATCTGCGCGCGCCGTCATCAACAGCGTGTTTCTACATCACGCTGTGCAGGCCGGCCTGGACATGGCCATCGTCAACCCCAGCCACATCACGCCCTACGCCGAAATCCCGGAGGAGCAACGCCGGCTGGCCGACGACCTGATCTTCGACCGCAGCGAAGACGCGCTGGCCAAAGTCATCGCTTATTTCGAGTCGTCCGGCGCCAGACGCCAGGCCGGCCCGTCGGAAGCAGAAGAAGCAGGGCTGGATGTGGACGAGCGCCTGCGCTGGCAAATCGTGCACCGAAAGAAGGAAGGGATCGAGGCGCTGGTCGACGCTGCGATTGGCCGGCGCGCCGCCGGCGGGCTGCCATCAGAAGCGGCAGTGTGGGTGTTGAACAATGTGCTGTTGCCGGCCATGAAGGAAGTGGGCGACAAATTCGGCGCCGGCGAGTTGATCCTGCCCTTCGTGCTGCAAAGCGCCGAGGTGATGAAGAAAGCGGTGGCGCGGCTGGAAACCTACCTCGACCGCAAAGAGGGCGCCAGCAAAGGCACGGTCATTCTGGCCACCGTGTTTGGCGACGTGCACGACATCGGCAAGAACCTGGTTGGCACGATTCTGAGCAACAACGGCTACACGGTGGTTGATCTGGGCAAGCAGGTGCCGGTCAACACCATCATCGACGCGGCCATTCAGCACAACGCCGTCGCCATCGGCCTGAGCGCGCTGCTGGTCAGCACCAGCAAACAGATGCCGATCTGCGTGCAGGAGCTGCACAAGCGCGGATTGAACTTCCCCGTGCTGATCGGCGGCGCAGCCATCAACCGCCGATTTGGGCAGCGCATCCGGTTTGTGGAAGACGGGCAGCCCTACAGGCCCGGCGTGTTCTATTGCAAGGACGCTTTCGAGGGCCTGTCTACGATGGATCAACTGGTGAGCGAGCGCCGCGAGGAGTTTGTCGCCAATCATCAGGCGCAGGCGCGACAGGCGTTGCTCGAAGATGAGCAGAAGCGGCGCGTCATGCGCGCGGCGGATGAGCCGGCCGACGCGTCGGTTGCGCGCGCTGTGCCGCCCGCGCCGGCCATTCCGCGCCCCCCCTTCCCGGGCGCGCGCGTGATCCCGCGCGCCGAGATCGACCCGCGCGAGGTGGCCGGCCTGATCGACACCAACACCCTGTTCCGCCTGCACTGGGGCGGCAAGTCGCGCCAGGGCGAGG
>DAOTYS010000170.1:0-1658 GCA_034434575.1 Thermoflexales bacterium | reverse complement strand
GAGAAGTCCATCGAGGAATGGGCCGAGATCGCCGGCATCCGCGCGCAGGACATCGTCGAGCTGGCGCGGGAGTACACCTCGCACGGCAAGAACGCAGCGATAGACATCCACCGCGGCGTCAGTCAACACACCAACGGTTACTACAACGTGCTGGCCTGGAATGCGCTCGGCCTGCTCATCGGCAGCTACGACTGGCGTGGCGGCCAGGTCTTTGCCAGCACCTATGACATGGGCGGCACGAAGGCCGAAGGCCCCTTCATCCTGGGCAAGGCAAATCCCGGCGCTCTGTCGCCCTTTGGCATCAGCCTGATTCGCCACGAGGTGAAGTACGAGGACACGACCATCTTCGCCGGCTACCCGGCCAAACGCAACTGGTACCCGCTGGCGTCGGACGTCTATCAGGAGATCATCCCTTCGGCCGGAGATGCCTATCCTTATCCTGTCAAGGCGGTCTTCATGTATATGGGATCGCCGGTGTACTCGCTGCCGGCCGGCCATACATGGATCGAAATCCTGCGCGATGTCAACAACGTCCCGCTGTTTGTGGCGTGCGACATTGTGGTCGGCGAGACCAGCATGTATGCCGATTACATCTTCCCCGACGTTACCTTTTTGGAGCGCTGGGAATTCAGTGGTTCGCATCCCTCGATCACGTTCAAGGTGCAGGGGGTGCGTCAGCCGACGATCGCGCCGATCCCCGGCCTGGTCACGGTATATGGCCAGGAAATGGCGCTGCAGTGGGAAGCCCTGTTGCTGGCGATGGCCGAGAAGCTAGGGTTGCCTAACTTCGGGCCAAACGGCCTGGGCGAGGGTGTGGACTTCACCCATCCGGATGACCTTTACCTGCGCATGGTGGCCAACCTGGCGTTTGGTGAAAAGAAAGACGGCAGCGATGCCGTGCCTGATGCCAGCGAAGAAGAGATGCGCTTGTTCATCGAAGCGCGCAAGCATCTGCCCAGGGCCGTGTTCGATCCTGAACGCTGGCGCCGGATCGTTGGCGATGCGCTCTGGCCGAAGGTGGTCACCGTGCTCAGCCGTGGTGGGCGCTTCCAGGCGTATGAGAAAGGTTATCCTGGCGATGGGGTGCGACCGGGTTCGTTCGACGAGCCCTACATCGTGCCCACCGGCGCCAAGTTTGGCAAACTCATCAACCTGTATCTGGAAAAGAACGTCGGCGTGAAGCACGCTGGCACCGGCAAACCAATCTCGCCCATTGCCACCTACATCGAGCCGGGCACGGGCTTCGACGGTCAGGTGATAGACGACTCAAAGGAAGGGTTCGACCTGAAGTTGATCACACACCGCGAGATTGCTATGACCAAGAGCCGCACCCCGGGCAACTACTGGTTACGCGCGCTGATGCCGGAGAATGCCGTGATCATGAGCGCGCAGGACGCCGCCGCGCGCGGGTTGAAAGACGGCGACCGCGTGCGCATCCTCTCGGCAACCAACCCGGACGGCGTTTGGAACCTGGGCAATGGCTCCAAGGTAGACATGGTCGGCCGGCTCAAGGTCGTGCAGGGCATTCGACCAGGCGTGGTCAGCTTCGCACTCGGCTTCGGACACTGGGCCTATGGCGCACAACCAATCACCATCAACGGTCAGACCCTGCCGGGCGACCCGTCGCGCATACAAGGCTTCCATGCCAACGCCGCCAT
>DAOTYS010000169.1:0-43831 GCA_034434575.1 Thermoflexales bacterium | reverse complement strand
GCGCCGAGTGAGCGCCGTCCGACAGATTGAATGTGCGGCAAACGCGCAGATAAACGCGGTTGGCCGGCCCGCGCGCCACACCATCGATGTAAAACTGACTGGTCACGCGCGCTGAACCGTGGCTGATCGCCGCTGGCGCGCAATTCGGGTTGATCCGTCGGCCACAGTTGAGCTTCACCTTCAACGCCGGCCGGACAGGCGAGCGCAGCGGATCAGCGGCCAGCCGGCCTGCTTCAGCAACGTTGCCGCCAAACACAACGACCATACCGGCGACAACCGCCGCGAGTCCGATCGCCGCCGCGCGCACAGCGCGGGCGCCGATCGGCGGGGCGCTCAATCGAGCGCGTTCGAACCAGGACTTTATCTGTTGAATCAAATGCTGCATCGGATGCCTCCATGTGCTGAGAGGGATTTCAGTCAAGACTTTCCATCACCTGCCCCGCATGCGTCAATAAGCGAACGCGCGTAGTGCGGGCGAAGCAGTTTCCAGCGGCCATACAAGAGCCAGCGCCGCGCGCCCACATAGAACATTCGCCAGACGCCGAATCACAAACCAGCCCGGAGAGTTCTTCCGGGCTGGTTTGTTTCACGCCGAAAATCTGCAACAGCAGCCGGCCTATCGTGTCGCCACCTGGCCGTCCACACACGCCAGATTGAGGCCCTGGAATGAGTCGCTGCTCAGGCTGGCGCAGTTTTGCCATGCGCCTTTCCGGCTGCCCACGGCGCTGAACGAGATGACGCGCGTTTCGCCAGGGGTCGCAGGCGTGGTCGAGACCACCAGTTCAGCGCCTTCCACCGGCAGCGTGCCGACGCCATCGACGTAGTAGTTGTCGCCGCGATTGCCAAACAGATTCTCCGCGCCGACGGTCAGGAATCCCAGATCGCCATTGCCCTGCAGCGGGCCGTAGGCGTAGCTGATGTCCTCCACACCGTTGACGCCGATCCAGATTTGGAACGAATTGGCGCGCGCAGAGCTGTATTCCCGCACCGCCTCCCAGTCGAGCACAAGCCAGCGGTTGACGCCATCGGTCAGAATGCCGATGCGCAGCGCGCCGCCCGCAGCGGGGTTCAGGTCAGTCCAGAAGGGCGCAAGCACGTTGTTGGGCCGCGCCGGGTCCGGCAACACCTGGTTGACGAATTGCACGTCCGCCGCCGTGCCGCCGCCGACCACCGCATAACCGTTGCTGGTCATGCCGATTCGGGTATAAGCCTGGCCGCCGTAGAGAAACGCCGGCACGTTGAAATTGACGATCGACTCATCGCCGACGCCACTGATCGGCGCGATGCCAAACAGCGACAACGGCAGATAGCCGCCCGCCGGCGATGGGCCGGGCGCAACCATCACATCCGGCGGCTGAGCGCCCGCCAACGCGCCCGAGAAGGCCACCCCGTTGCCCGACGGACTTGCGCCGACGACACTGGTCGGAATCAGGGTCAGCGCCGAGGGCAACGAATCGTTAATCACAACGTTGGCCGTCGCCAACGAGGTGTTCGTGGCTGTGATGGTGCAGGTAGTCTGCGCGCCGCGCAGCAACGCCATCGGTTCACATGTCTTGGTGAGCGCGATGTCGGGCTGCCGGCGCACAAATGTCACGGGGAAGTGCATCTGAGTGTTGCCCTGGCGCAGCCGGATCAGCGCGTGACGCGTCTCGCCCAATGGCACATTGGGCGCCTTGATGGTGATGGAGAATGTGGCGGATCCTCCGGCCGGCGCGAAGATCTGACCGGGCACGGCAATGCTCACATCAGCCGGCGCCGCAACCGAAAGCAGCCAGACGCCATCTGCGCCGGTTTCGTTGCGCACGGTGCGCTGCACCGTGATCTGGCCGGGCATGGCCGGGTGATACAGGCTGGGATAGTTGGCATTCCACAACTCGGCGCGCAACACCAAGTAGTTGGCCGCCGTCTCGTCAAAGGTCAACCCCACGCTGCCCGCCTTGTTCAGGTCGATGCGCCCGGAGCCAACATCGAACAGCGTTGCCGGCGTCACGCCATCCTCCTTGACCACGCCGCGCGACGCCGAAGTCATGAGGGCAGACTTGATCTGGCCCGGCGTCCAGTCGGTTCTACACGCGCCTGTTCGGCCCCGGCGGGCGCGACGTCGCCCGGCTGTTGCCCTACATGGAAGTGATTCCCGATTGGGGCCACTACGTGACCCTGGAGATCACACGCGCCGGCCTGCACGCGCGCATGGCCGAACTGGCCGACGCCTTGCGCAGCCTCGACCGCAACGAAGCGCCGGGCGTCCCGTTCCACCCTGCGCTGCCGCACTACCGTCGGGAACTGCTGTTCTTTGCGGAGCTGTTCCGCAACCTGTCATCGGCCTCGCCAGACTACGACGCGCTGCGCAAACGCTACTGGCAACGGGTGTATGCTATTTACGACCATCTGCCGCAACACGTCGATCCGCGCCCGCACGCTGCGGCCGATCACCTCATTCAGTTCTTCAGGCAGTTGTAGCCCGTAGGGCAAGCCGGGCGGCTTGCCCTACTTCCCGCCGTCATCCCGCCGTCCCACAGGCAAGCCCGGCGGCTTGCCCTACTTCCCACATTACAAGCACTCGCCCAGATCGCATTTGTTGTTGCCGTTGTTGTCCACATATTTGCGGCAGCGACCAGGAAATGAGCAGCCCTTGCGGCATCGAATCGCGCAGGACACGGCGGGCGCGCCGGCTGTCGCAGTCGGGGCGACAATTACGGTCGCGGCTGCCGTTACAGTCGCAGTCGCCGGCGGCGCGGTTGCAGTCGCCGCATCGGCAGCATTTGCTGACGCCGGCGTCGCCGGCACACCGGCGATCTGGCCGGCAGATTCGAACTCATCCGCGCTGGTGTCGTCTGCGGCGAACACCACCACCGGATCAAACACGTTTTCTGCAGGCGCCGCCTCAGGCGCCGCTTCAGACGCCGCTTCCAGCGGGTGTTGCAGCGCCCTGGCCGCCTGCGTCAACGCCAGGGCCGAAGGCACGCCGATTGCGCCCATCACGGCCAGAAAGGCGCGCCGGTTGATTGGCCGTGCGCCGGCAGCCTGCCGAGACGAGCGCAGCGGGATCGGGCGCTCAAACAAGCCCTTGCCGGCTGTCACGATCCAGCGCCAGTGCAAGACCAGTTTCAGCGCCGTCACTGCCAGCGTCCCAATCGACACGCCGATGTGAACGGCGAGCCAGATGTCGTAGTTGTTCAGGGGCAAGTCGAGCCAGGTGGAAATGACCAGGCCGGTCGCGGCAATAGCGGCGAAGCCGGCCAGCAGCGCCGCATCCAGCGCGTAATACAGGCGCGACCTGCCCGAGGTCTTGCCGAAGAAACGGCGGGTCGCGGCAGACACCCAGTTCCAGTGAGTGACCAGATGATAGAGGGCCAGGCCGGCCGCAGCGACGCCAATCCACTGGTTGGATTTCGATCTGTTTGGCATCCGCCCAAAGTCGGAGGAGATTCCACCGCACGACCGAGCGCGAGTGGCGCCGCGCCGGGCCGTTTGCCTTGTCTCGAAAGTGCTTCAGAAGTAAAGCCGGCCCGCCGCGTCTATACTCGGGGACGTTCTAAAACCGAGAACTGCCAGCCCGATTCGCCAGAGCGCGCTGGAAACAAGACCAAGGAGACTCGAAGGACCGTCATGGCACGCACGACCCGGCGCGCATTTTTGCGCCACATTGCCGGCCTGGGCACGCTGGCCTCGGCGCCGTTATTGGGCGCCTGCGCATCGCTGCCGGCCAACGCCCCCATCGCTTTGCTTCAACCATTTGCCTCGCCGACGCCGGCCAATGCGGAAGCGATTGCCGCCGGACTGTCGCAACTTCCACTGGCGCCGATCGGCATCGCGCGCGGCATTTACCCGGGCCGCGTCGCATGGGCGCACGACCCCAGAGCCGCGCGTTGGGATGGCGTCGGTGGCGCATGGTGGCAGGAGGACAACATCGCGCAGGAGCGCGTGGACAGGATGCTGTCGAATGCGTTGCAGACCGTCACCGGCCAATCCAGCGACGCCCAGGCATGGCATGCATTGTTCCGGCACTTCAACAGCCTGCGCAGGCGGCCGGGCGCCAACTACGAGCGCGGACAGCAGATCGCCATCAAGGTCAACCTCAACGCCTGCATGTCGCGCGACTACGCCGGCAACGGCTCGTTCGTCTCGCCGGCAGTCGTGTATGCCCTATTGCGCCAGTTGGTCTCCTTCGCCAATGTCGCGCCGTCGGACATCACGGTCTACGACGCCACGCGCTATGTGCCCGACTGCGTCTTCGACAAGTGCGACACGCCCGAATTGGAGGGAGCACACTTCGTCGACTGGGCCGGCGGCGATGGCCGCGAACAGTATGCGCGCGACAGCGACAGCCAGATCACCTGGTCAGCCGACATGAACGGCAACCCGGCTTACCTGCCAACGTGCGTCACGCGCGCCGACTATCACATCAACCTGGCCTCGTTGAAAGGTCACACGCTCGCCGGCCTGGCCGGCTGCGCTGAGAATTGGCTCGGCGCCCTCCTCGCCGATCTGGACGGCAAGCCAACTATGGACTCGGCCCGGGCCACTAATCTGCCCGGCTATATGGCTGCCCAGGATTTTGACGCCGGACGCCCGGGCCGGGTGTGGCCCCAACAGCCCATGGGCGCCTACAACCCGCTCGTCGATCTGATGAGCCACCCGCACCTCGGCGGCAAAACACTGCTATGCCTGATGGATGGGCTGTATGTCGCTCCCCATCAGAGCGCCGAGATCACCAACGCCTGCCGCTGGCAATCCTCGCCCTTCAGAGGGCACTGGACCGCCAGCCTGTTCGCCTCGCAGGACGGTGTGGCCATCGATTCGGTTGCGCTGGACTTCCTGCGCGCCGAGCCGACCGTTGCCGGCCTGCCAGAGGTGATGCCGGCCAACAGCACCGCCGACAACTATCTGCACGAAGCAGCGTTGCTGGGCAATCCGCCTTCCGGCACGCGCTACCACGCAACCCACGGCGCGCGCAGCCTGGGCGTTCACGAGCACTGGAACACCCCCAGAGACCGGCGCTATTCGCGCAACCTGGGCAAGGGCAGCGGCATCGAACTCATTCGGGTCTGAGCCTCAATCGCCGTTGCCTTCGACAGGCTCAGGCAACAGCGATTGCGTGTGTGAGCCGGCCAATCGGCTGAGTCATCAACGATCCGCAGTAGTAGCACGCTGCAAAAAGCAGACGGCTCGCATATCTGTGCGAGCCGTCTGTTTCGTTTGGATCAAGCGGAGTCGAACTAGAACCGGCGATCGCGCCGATCGCGGCCGCCGCCGCCACCGCGCCGATCGCGGCCGCCACCGCCGAATCCGCCGCCGCCACCCCGGCGCTCACCGCCGCCGAAGCCGCCACCACCACCGCCGCTGCGCTGCTCTGGCGGGCGGGCCTCATTCACGCGTATCGTCCGCCCATCCACTTCCTTGCCGTCAAACATCTTGATGGCGTTGAGGGCGTCAGCGCCCGTCTCCATCTCGACGAAGGCAAAGCCGCGCGGACGGTCAGTGGCGCGGTCCATTGGAATGGTGATAGAGCGGATGGCGCCAGCTTGCCCGAACATTTCGCGCAACTGGGCCTCGGTTGTGTCAAACGAAAGATTTCCGACGTACAGTTTTGTATTCACTGATCCTCCTAGAGATCAATCTGGCCGGCCCGTGAGTGCAACCCAGGCGCGGCGCGCCAAAAAAACCACTGTAGACCAAACTGAGATGTCCTGGAATTGCACTGCCAACTGAAGGCCGCCTGAGAGGCGGCAAATCCCTCTGGAAGGACAGATGCCCAAAACAATCACGTCACGCTTTCTACAGACGGAATAGAAGTTTACGGGATTTTGCGGAAAAGTCCATACTTACGGCTGGCGCGCGCTAGACCTGGCTCCACCATTCCATGCCGGCCGGCACACGATAGAACCCCAGATCTCGCAGCAACTCACTTCCCTCCGTGTCAGAAACGGGCCGGCCATTCCACTGCGTGACCAGCATGTGACGCGGCGCATGCGGCCGGGTCAGATAGGCTTGCAAGGCGCGTCTCAGCACAACCTGTTCGACGTCGCCGACTGCAACGAATCGCTCGCCGCCGTCCTCGGCAATCAGCGCCGGCGCCCCCTGCCACAACACCACATGAGTCGAGGGCAGGCGCGTGAAACGCAGTGACGGATTCGATCTGCCCTGGCCGTCTGCCGCCGCAAGCGCGCCGCCATACACATTGAGCGGGTCGGTGGCATTGACTACAAGCATGACATCGTCGAAGGTTTCTGCGCCGGCCCGCAATCGCTCCACCGCTTCCGGCAACGCAAACTGAAGCCCGGACAGGCCCAGCACAAAGTAACCGCGCCGCGCCTCGCCTCGCATCTCCATGCGCTGCAAAGCCGGGTAGAGTTGGGACCACTCGGCCCCCGCATCCTCGCGTTCGAGACACTCGCGCATGAGCACGCCATACCGCTCCAGATAAACGCGAGCCAGAGCGCCAGCCCGGCCCTCTTCGTCCAGCGCGGAGCCAAGCACGCCGGGCCGATGCACCAGCGACCACCGCCCACTCCACGGGGCGCGCTGACCATCGGACAATCGTTCGGTCGTCCGGCGGTGCGCCTCGCGCATGCGCAGCGACGAGGGTTTCCGCGCCGATGACCATGACGATGACGATGACGGCCGGCCCATCCGTTCGGCGAGTTCCGACTCCAGGGCGCTGTCGGTCGCGCGGGGCTGCCGCGAGCCATCCGCAGGCGGACTGGCCATCATGCGGCGCACGGCGCCCAAGGCATCGTTAGTGACCAGCCCGGCCATGGCCAGTTCGGTCAGCGCATCCTCGCACGCGCGCGGCGACAGCTTCAGACCCGCCTGCACATCGGCCACAAACGAGGCGCCCTCAGCCTGTAGAAAGTCGCGCACCGCGCGCGCCGTTTCGCTCAAATTGCTGTCATCTGCCGGGCCGACGAACAAGGCGCCCTCGCCTCGCGCAAAGAAACGCAAGCGCGCCCGGCGCGGATCACGGCCTGATCCCGCCCACACCAGGTCTCCGCGCTCGCACAGCGCATCCAGATCGGCCGGCCGGTAGTGCCGCAAACGCAGCGGCAGCGCGTCTTGTTCCCACACGCGGCCCATCAGCGCCGCACCCCGCATCAACCGCATCACCTGCCGCAATCCATCCTGCCCGGACAGACGCTCGTCCGGCGCGGCATGTTGCCAGCGCGAGAGAAACGCTGCGTACACCGGCAGCGGAACCGGTTGCACTGCCTTGCGCAATATGGTCAACGTCCGGCGATGGATCTGCTCCAGGTTGCGCCGGTCGCAGAACTCGTCGTCTGTCGCGCCGCGCGTGAAACGCCCGTGGGCAACGGCGCGGGCGTCGACCAGCCGGGACAGCGTCGCATCGAGCCAGGCTTCACCGAAGGCATAGCGCGTCAGAATGGCGGATCGGGTGAGCGGGCCGGAGCGCGCCAGCAGCCGGCGCAACACACGCTCGGCAGCCATAGCTGCGTCCGAGAGATCAGCAGCCAGCGCGCCGGCCAGGCCGAATGCCGCGCGATACTCTGCCGCATACTCCGCCATCATCCAGCGACTGTCAGTTCCGCCGCGAGCCGGGATTGGCAACTCGATCAGCCGGCCCTGTTCGGCCAGTTGCGCCAGCCAGAGCCGGCCCTGATTGGCATCGACGCAACGCGCCAGAGCCTCATCCGTCGTCAGGTCGCCAAGCTCCTCGAACACCATAGCCAGTTCTTCGGCGCTGCGGGCCTGATAGCCCGCTGCCGCATGTTGGGACTGCTGCTGCGTCTCGGCGACCGCCTCAGGCCGGAGCAAGTCGCTCAGTTCAACGCCCTTGAGCACATCGTCGAGCAAATCCCGCCGCACGGCAAGCTCCTGCATTTGTCGTTCGGCTTTTGGCGCGTCCCATTCATACACGTACTTGCTGGCAAAGTTGAACAGCAGTCCCGAAGCCACCGGCGACGGCGCCAGAGTGTCCACCGCCACAACGCGCACTTCGCCATCCTGAATGCGCTGGAGCAGTTCTTCGAGATGCGGCATATCGAACACATCGCGCAAGCAGTCGCGGTAGGTTTCCGCAACGATGGGGAAATCGTCGAATTGCCTCACGGCAGCCAGCAGGTTCTTCGCCTTCAACCGTTGCAGCCAGAATGGCGTGCGTTTGCCGCCGCGCGCGCGGGGTAACAACAAGGCCCGCGCCGCATTCATCCGAAAGTGCGCGCCAAACACCGCCGAATCCGGCAATTCGCGCAGAATCCGCTCGCGCGCCTCGCGCGGCGTCATGGCCCGGATCAACTCCTCGCCGGCCAGCATCTTCAAGCCGGTGCGCGTGGCGCGCGGGAAGTGCAGCAAAATGCCATCGTCGTTGGTCAATGTGTCCACGTCGATGCCGATGCGGTCTCGCACGGCGCTGCTGAGAGCCAGCGCCCAGGCGCCGTTGACCCGCCCGCCAAACGGCGAATGAATCACCATGTGCGCTTCGCCCACCGCATCCTGGAAAGATTCGATCACCAGGGTCGTGTCAGACGACATCGCGCCAACCGCGTCGAGTTGTTGCCGGGCGTAGGCAACCAGGTTGCGCGCCGATTTCTCATCCAGCGCATACTCGCGCTGCAACCAGGCTTCAACGTCCGAAAGGCTGGCGGAGGAGGGGGAGTCTTCGGCGCGCTGCGCCATTTGCACACGCTCGGTCAGCGCCGCGCGAAACCGGCCAATCCGCGCGCCCAGTTCATACGGTCGCCAGGGATAGTCGCCGCGCCAGAACGGCATGCGCGGCGTCGCGCCGGCGGCGTCGCCGACAATGATGCGCTGGTCGTCCATGGCCTGCACGCGCCAGACCTGGCTGCCGAGCAGAAACGTGTCGCCGGGGCGCGTCTCAAAGATGAACTCTTCGTCCAGCTCGCCGAGTTTGGTCTTGCCGTCGGCCAGATAGACGCTGAACGCGCCGGTGTCGGGAATCGTGCCGCCGTTGGTCATCGCCAGCAGGCGCGATCCCGGCAGCGCCGACAACCGGTCGTTGATGCGATCCCACACAATGCGCGGGCGCAGGCCGGGCAGCCGCTCTTCGACAGCCGGCATGACTCCGGCGCCCATTTGCGCAACGCCGGCATCGTGCTGATGATGGTACCTTCCACTGAGCATGCCGAGCACGCCCTCGAACACATCGCGCGACAACGACCGATAGGCATACGCCCGGCGCGCCAGCGCGAACAGGTCGTCCACCGCCCAGTCTTCCACGGCCACCATCGCCACGATCTGCTGGGCCAGCACGTCGAGCGGATGCAGCGGCGTGTAGGTCGGCTCGACATCGCCTTCCAACATGCCGCGCGCAATGGCGGCCGCTTCGACCAGGTCCTCGCGGAACGTGGCATAGATGCGGCCCCGGCTGGTCTGGCCGACCAGATGACCGGAGCGGCCCACGCGCTGCAATCCCTGCGCCACGCTCTTCGGCGACTGCAACTGCACCACCAGGTCCACCGCGCCTATGTCGATGCCCAGTTCCAGCGAGCTGGTGCCGATCAGCGCCGGCAGCTTGCCTGCCTTGAGGTCCTCCTCCAACTGCCGGCGCGTTTCTTTCGAGGTGCTGCCGTGGTGGGCCTTGATCGGGCCGGCGGCGCCGATGGCGAACATGCCGCGATCGCGCGGAACGCCGCCCGGCGCAAGCGCCTCGGCGCTGCCCGGCTCGATCTCTTCGGACTGCTCGGCTTCCAGTTGCGCGTTGAGGCGGTCGGCGGTGCGCTCGGCCAGCCGGCGGTTGTTGCAGAACACCAGCGTGCTGCGATGCCACCGGATGTCGTTCAGCACACTTGGGATCACTGAGGGCCAGATCGTCTCGCCGGGCAGATTCTCGAAGCTGTCGGCCACTGTGACTACGCGCAGGTCGAGCGGTTTCTTGTAGCCGGCCTCGATGATGGTAACGGGCCGGGGAACCATGCCTGCGCCTGAAGTCGTGGCACGTTCCTCTTGTCCGCCCAGGAAGCGCGCCACTTCGTCCAGCGGCTTCTGGGTGGCGGACAGGCCGATGCGCTGCACTGGCACGCCGGCCAGCGCGCACAATCGCTCCAGGCTGAGCGAAAGATGCACTCCGCGCTTGTTGCCGCACAGCGTGTGAATCTCATCCACGATCACGGCGCGCGCCGCGCGGAACAGTTCGCGCGCTTTGGAGCTGGTCAGCATCAGGTACAACGACTCGGGCGTGGTGATGAGAATGTGCGGTGGATGCTTGAGCATGGCGGCGCGGGCTGCCGCCGGCGTGTCGCCGGTGCGCACGGCCACCCGCAAGGCCGGCAGATGTTCTCCCATGCGCCGGGCCGCCGCGCGAATGCCCTCCAGCGGAACGCGCAGGTTGCGCTCCACGTCATTGTTCAGCGCCTTCAACGGCGACACATAGACCAGACGAACGCCAACTGGATTTTGGAGTTGGGGTTTTGGATCTTGGACTGGGGATTGAGCATTGCTCTCGGCCAGCAGGTCACGATAGAGCCGGTCGATCTCGCACAGGAAGGCGGCCAGCGTCTTGCCGGAGCCAGTGGGCGACAGGATCAAGGTGTGATCGCCGCGCTGGATGGCCGGCCAGCCCTGCTCCTGCGGCGGCGTGGGCGCGCCACACGCCTCGCGGAACCAGGCGCGCACCGGCGGGGTGAATAACTCAAGCACATCGGACATGCCTTGTAACTCCCTGCCCAGCGCTAAAGCAGGGCTGCTGCTCCGTCGGCCGGGACGTCAGCCAGAAACCCCGATATCCTGTCTGCCCCCAGATGATGTCCCTTCGCCGACGCGCGGAATCTCATCCCTGAAAGAGTTTCGATCGCGCCTGCCAGCCGCACGCCTTAGTCCGCAAACATCTCCGCCAGCACGCCAAGCACAGCCTTGCCCGTCCGCCGGTCAATCACTCCAAGCCTCTTGATCAATCGTTCTTTGTGCACTGTCCGCAACTGATCCAGCACCACCTGAGCTTCTTTGCCCTCGAACCGGCATCTCACTCGCGTGGGGTACTCTCGCCCTTTCGTCGTCATCGGGGCGATGATGACCGTTCTGATGTGTTGGTTCATTTCATCGGGCGACACCACCAGACAGGGTCGCGTCTTGTGAATCTCGCTTCCCACGGTCGGGTCAAGGCTCACCAGATACACCTCGAACCGCTTCACGCCCATTCCCACTCGTCCTCATCCCACTGCGTGAGACTAACCGCTGCCGCATCCAGCATCTGATCATCGCCCCGCTCGGCCATGTGTTGGAAGGCTTCATTCCACCCCTGGCGGGAACGGCGCACAGGACGAATCACCAGTTGACCTTCCTCGACCGCCAACTCCACTTCATCACCCAACTCAAGTTGACCCAGCAGCAGCCTGGGAATCCGCACGCCCTGGGAATTGCCGATCTTGACAATGCGAACACGTGTGACCATGCTCATCGGATCATCCCTCGAATCAAAAGTGTAATTACATTGTATACACATCCTTACCAGATGTCAAGTTAAAGCGGAGCGGGCATACAATCGGTTCCAACGGACGATCCTATGACAACCTTTCACCAGCGCATCGATCAATTGCCGGTCGAGATTCATCCGACCAATGACGCACTGGGCATGGCGGCCGCGCAGTCCGCAATCGCCACGCTCAAGACTGCCATAGATATCCGGGGGCAGGCCAATGTGATCCTGGCCACCGGCAACTCGCAGCTCAGCCTGTTCGCTGGCCTGCGTCAGGCCGGCGATCTCGACTGGTCGAGGGTCAACGTATTCCACATGGACGAGTACGTGGGCATCACCGACCAGCACCCGGCCAGCTTCCCGCGCTTTCTGCGCGAGCGAATTCTGGGGCAGCTCAACCCCGGCGCGTTTTACCCCATCAACGGCGCAGCGCCGTCGCTGGAGCAGGAGTGCGCCCGCTATGCGGCGCTGTTGCGGCAGCATCCGGCCGACCTGTGCTGCCTGGGCTACGGCGAGAATGGTCATATCGCCTTCAACGACCCGCCCTTCGCCGAGTTCAATGACCCGTTGTGGGTGAAGGTGGTGCGCCTGGCCGAAGCCAGCCGGCGGCAGCAAGTGGGCGAAGGGCACTACCCCACGCTGGCCGATGTGCCCACGCACGCCATCACCTTGACCATCCCGGCCCTGCTCGCCGCAAAACGGTTGTTGTGCATTGTGCCCGAACGGCGCAAGGCTGCTGCGGTCAAGGCGGCCCTCACCGGCCCGATCACCGAAGACTGCCCCGGCTCGATCCTGCGCACCGTGCCGCACGCCACGCTTTATCTGGATGCCGAGTCGGCGTCGTTGCTGTAGACAACGGCGCCATCGACGATAGTCGCCAGGATCGTCGCCTCGCGCGCACGATCATCCCACCGGAAGAGGGTAAGCGATGTGCTCAAGGTGTCCGACACCTCAGAGGTGTCGGATGCCTCCAGCAGTTTTGCCGGATTGGCCGACGCCATCTGAACGGCCTGCGCCAGCGAACAGCCGGCCAGCCGCACGGCGTTCTCCACGCAATCTTTGAGCGAGCTGGCTGAACCCGCCAGGTAGGGCGTGCCGAACACCGACAGCCGGCCATTTGGATGCAGCTCGACCTTGCCGCCCACGGTCGTCTCGTAGATGCCAGGCGGCATGCGCGCCAGCGCCACCGCGTCGCTGACCAGAATTGTGCGCATGATGCCTTTCGCGCGCGCGATCACTTTCATCACGCTGGCCGGCAGATGATGGCCGTCGAAGATGGCGCTGGCCCACAGGCGATCCTCAGCCAGTTGATCCCAGATCATGTTGGGGTGGCGCGGCAGGGTCGCCGGTGACCCATTGCCCAGGTGGGTGGAAAGGGTTGCGCCGGCATCGACCGCCGCCGCGATTTCGTCCGTCGTTGCCAGCGTGTGCGCCAATCCCACCACCACGCCGGCCTGCCTCAGCCGGCGGATGAACGGGAGCGCGCCCGGCGTTTCGGGCGCCAGCGAGACCAGCCGGATGCGCCCTCCGGCCATCTCCTGCCAGCGCGCGAACTCGTCCCAACTGGCCGGGCGGACGTGCTCACGAGGATGCGCGCCGCGCGCCCCATCCACCGGCAAGATGTACGGCCCTTCGAGATGAATGCCGGCCACCGACGCCGCGATCTGCGCGTCCTGCTCGCAGGCCAGTGCCACCGCTCGCGCGCAGCGCGCCATGTGCTCGAAGGATTGGGTGACGATAGTGGGACAACAGCGCGCCACACCCTCCTGCCACAGCCGGCGCACCATGCCGGCCACCGTCGCCGGTTCGACATCCGGCGCGTTGATGTCATAGCCGGCGAAGCCGTTGACTTGCAGATCGAACCAGCCGGGGCTGAGGAAGACGTTGGCCGGCGGCGGGGTGTCGGCGCCGGGCAACAGACAGGCGCAGCCATCCGCCATGTCGAGCGCGACAGGAGCATTCGTCAGTGGATTGAGGGCGGGTATCCTCATGGAGCGCCTCACGCATTCATCACACAGCACATGTCTGCGCACGCCGGATAGCATAATGGACAGAACAGCACACACCGACTATACCCGCGCCGAGAGATAATTGACCCAGGAAGACAGCCATGCGCTCAACACACAAAGCGTGATTTGCGCTCATTCACCACCTATCGCATGGTGTTGAACGTCTCAGAAGCAGGATCATCGAACACATCCCCGGAACCTTAAAGATTCCGGGGATGTGTCGTAGCTCGGCTTGATCGTGCAGGCCCGGCGGCTTGCCCTACCAATGGGCCAGCGCGGCGACGTTCTCCTAGACCCGTTTCACGCTCGACGCGCCGATGAACGCGCTGGTGATCCCCGGCAGCCGCAGCGTCCACGCCAGCGCCACGGGCGCCACTGACGCCTCAGCCGGCCCAAAAGGTCGATCGCTCGACAGCATCCAGCCGCTCGATATTGAGATGCCGCGCGCCATCGAGCGGCAGCGCCGCCGGCCCCACATCGGGGAAGTCGCCCTCGCGCGTCGGAAAGCCGTCGCCCTGCGAGCGTCCATGAATCTGATTGCCGCGCACGCCAACCCCTGGACAGCCGGCGTCGATAAGCAGCGCGTGGCTGTCGGGCGCCGGCTGGAAGGTGTTGCCGGCGATCAACACATCGCGCAGGCCGGCTGGTATGTGAATCTCAGCCGGCAGGGCCGGGGGACTGACGCAGCGCCCATTGCCGGCCAGGGTGTTGCCTTCGATCCGCGCGCGGTCGCCGCCGTGCGCGATGGGCGCGCGAAACTCGACGCCATACCCGCCGTTGTCGGCGATGATATTGTTGCGAATCCAGTGATCGGTGTCGCGCTCGCCGATGGAAATGCCGGCCTCGCCGTTGCGCTCCAGCCGGTTGTCTTCACAAATCGAGTGCGTGGTGCGCAGGCAATAGAACACGCCGCAAGCGCCGTTGTCGTGGGCGTGATTGCGCCGCAACCAGTAGCGCACGGATCCGCTGCCGGGATGGATGCCGCCGCCAGCGTTGTGGTGGACATGGCACCCGCGCACGATCACATCCACGCACTGTTGAAAGCTGATCGCGTCGCCGTTGAAATGGCGCACCTCAACGTTCTCGACGCGCGCGCGACACGCCATCAGCAGAAAGACGCCCCCGCCCCGGCAGCCGTTCAACCGCTGAGTTTCGTCCGGGTTGCCGTCAATGATGATGTTCTCCAGCGCGACATCTTCGACGCCGATCGCGTCAACGATGGGGAAAATTGTCGTGACGCGGCCGCGTTTGGCCGGCCAGTAGTCGTGATTGAGCATGCGGTCAATGAAGAACAGATCGCCCCGGCGCTCGACGATGGTAGCCACCGTGTCGTAGAAGCCCATCGAGTCGTCGTCGGTGATGTGCACGCCCATGCCGACCTGCAGCCTGTCCGGCTCGGTGACGGTGAACTCGTAGTGGCCGTAGCCGAGGTAGTCCAGCAGCGGCACAGTGACGCTGGGTTCCTTGAGCAGTGTGGCGCCCGGCTCGCCGATGACGCGCACGCCGCTGCGCAGATGCAGGGCGTCGCGCATGCGGTACACGCCGGCGGGAACTTCGACCACGCCGCCGCCGGCTGCGGCAACGTCATCCACGGCGCGTTGCAGCGATGCGTTGGTGAAGCCGGCATAGGGGCCGGCGCCGGCTGTGATGATGCGACTCATGACCCTCCTTGACCGGCGAGCAGCCGGCAGCAGCTATTGGCGACACCGCTTGCACAGACCAAAGATCGCCAGGTGATCGATGCGCGGCTCGAAATTATAATCGCGCCGCAGCGTCCGGCGCAGGTGATCCAACGCGCTGTCCTCCAGCTCGATGATAGCTCCGCAGGACAGGCACACCAGGTGGTGATGCCGGTGGTCGTCGATGACCTGATACACGATCGCCTCGCCGCCCAGATCCGTCTGCGAGATCAACCCTATGCGCTTAAGCCACTGCAAAACGCGGTAGATCGTGGCGGTGTCCATCTCCTCGCCAGCCCGGCGGAGTTGCCGCTGCACATCGGCGACGGTCAGATGATCGCCGCTGCGGGTCAACACTTCCAACACCTTGCGACGCGGATGCGTCAGGCGCTCGCCTTCGTCGCGCAATCGAAGCAGCGCATCCTGGAGCGCGTCTGCCTGTTTCATCGGCTTGTCCTTCCTCTTCAAGATAACGGGTAACGAGGCAAGAGGCCCTTGTTCGCGCGCGGGCCGCCGGCGCTGGGATTGTAGCACCTGGCCGGCCGGCCCGTTCTTGCAATTTCTTGCAAAAATCACAAAGTGCCGTATACTGCCGCGCCGTGGAAAAGAACCTGACATCCGCACAGGCCGGCCTGCCGCCCGTTGGTTCGCCGGCCGCGCCGCGCGCCGCTGTCTTTGCGGGCGGCGCTGCGCGCAGTCTCGCCTCAGACGGGCGCAAGTGGGTCTTCCTGGCGCTGGCCCTGGCGGCCACCCTCGCGCTGGCGGCAGTCACTTCACTGATGGGCGCCTATCGCATCACGCTGGAGGATGTGTGGCGGGTGATTGCCGCGCACGTCTTTGGCGGGGACGTGGCCGCGCTCGACCGGCTGTACAACACCATCGTCTGGGAAATTCGTCTGCCGCGCATCGCGCTGGTGATTGTGGTGGGCGTTGCCATCGCCTCATCGGGCGCGGTTTACCAGGGCGCGTTTCGCAACCCGCTGGTCGAGCCGTTCATCCTCGGCGTGTCCGCCGGCGCGTCGCTGGGCGCAGCGCTGGGCATCGTCTTTCCGCAGTTCTTTCTGAGCGTGCAGGTGGGCGCGTTTGTGTTTGCGCTGCTCGCGGTCGGGCTGGCCTATCTGCTGGCGCGCGTGGAGGGCAAAACGCCGGTCGTCACTCTCATCCTGGCGGGCGTCATCATCAGCGCGCTGTTCCAGTCGGTGGTGTCCATCATGAAATACATCTCCGACGATCAGGCGCTGCGGGCGATCGTCTTTTGGACGCTGGGCGGTTTCTACTACGCTTCGTGGCGCGATGTGACCAGCCTGACGCCGGTCATCGCGGCGTGTTTTGCGGCGCTCTGGTTGATGGGCTGGCGGCTGAACGTGCTGTCGATGGGCGATGAGGAGGCGCGCGCGCTGGGAGTCGATCCCGACCGCCTCAAACTGATCCTCATCGTGCTATCCACGCTGATGACCGCGCTGGCGGTTTCAGCGGTCGGCATCATCTCGTGGGTGGGGTTGATGATGCCGCACGCCACGCGCCTGATCCTGGGGCCGGACAACCGCTTCGTGATTCCCGCTTCGGGCATTCTGGGCGCGGCGCTGCTGCTGGTGTGCGACACCATCGCTCGCACCCTGACCACGGCGGAAATCCCGATCGGCATCATCATCTCGATCATCGGCGCGCCCTATCTGTTTTACCTGTTGCGCGCGAAAGGGCGCTACACCCTGGGAGGCTGAGCGCATGTTTGACGTGCAACACCTCAGCTTCAGCTACGGCGCCCGACCGATACTGGAGGACATCTCCTTCCGTATCGCACGCGGCCACTTGTGCGGTTTGTTTGGGCCAAACGGCAGCGGCAAGACCACGCTCTTTCGCTGTTGTTTGCGGCTGCTGAATTTCAGGCAGGGGCGCGTGGCAGTGGACGGCCAGGACACGCGCAACCTGTCGATTGGCCGGCTGGCCAGACTGATCGCCTACGTGCCGCAGGAGCACAAGCCGCCGTTTCCGTACACGGCCCTCGAAGTGACGCTGATGGGGCGCACGCCCCACATGGGCAGCGGCATCTTCGGCATCGCTCAGCGCGATTATCAAAAGGCATTGGAGGCGCTCGACCGGCTGGGCATCGCCGACCTTGCGCCCCAATCCTACGACCGCCTGTCGGGCGGCCAGCGCCAGCTGGTGTTGATTGCGCGCGCCATCGCCCAGGAAACGCCGGTGATCCTGCTGGACGAACCCACCTCGTCGCTGGATTTCAACAACCAAATCAAAACCTGGAACCTGCTGCGCGAGATTGCGCGACAGGGAATCACTATCCTGGCGTGCAGCCATGATCCCAACCACGTGGCCTGGTTTTGCGATCAGCTCGTCGTTATCGGCAACCGCCGCGTGATTGCCGACGGGCCGCCCAGCCAGGCGCTCAACGCAACCACGCTCGACGCTATCTATCGAGGCTTGTGCCAGGTTGAGACGGTGAACGGCCTGCAAGTGGTGCTGCCCAGGAACATCGAGAGCCGGGCCGGCGCCGCCGTTCAGCCCTGATGCGCTGCCCGCGCAGCGCGCGAACATCGTTTGCCAAACGCGCCCCGGCGGGGCTCAGCGCCGGCCGGGGCCGCTTACAACCACAAGGAGTATTTGCCAATATGAGACAACACACAACAACCGTCATGCGCAGCAGCGCGCTGGCTGCTGTCGCGTTGATCGTCAGCGCGTGCGCGGGCGCACCCCCCGCGCCGACCGTCGCGCCAACCGTCCCTCCCCCAGCGGCGCCGACGGCGAGTCCTACCTCCGCCCCAACGCAAGCACCGGCCGACACACCGACCGCCGCGCCGGCCACTCAGCCAGACGCCGGCCAGACCCGCGTCGTCATCGACAGCCGGGGCGTCGAGGTCACCATCCCGGCTGTAGTGAACACGGTGGCCACCATCAGCGACGCGCTGGTGGAAGAGGTCATGTACGCCCTCAAGGTGGACGCGAAAGTGAACACCATCGGCTCCACCTGCCTGGTGCGCGACTTCACATACGATTTCACGTCGAACAGCGGCGAGAAGTTCTCGTACTTCGGCGGGATGAACCCGGCCAACTACCTGATGGAGTACATGCGCGATCTGCCGTTCTTCATCAAGCCGGGCACGGAAATGAACTTCGAGGCTTTGGCCACCGCAAAGCCGGACGTGTTGATTATTCACGCCGGCGCGTGCACCATCAACTGGAAGGCCGGCGACGACGCCAAAATGAACAGCACGCTGGATAAGCTGAAGGAGCTGGGCATCCCGACTGTGGTGGTGTACGGGCCAAACTTCAGCGGCGAACCGTCGATTGAATCGCTGTCAGAAGCCGTCAGGATCATCGGCCAGGTGTTCGGCAAAGGCGACGAGGCTGGCCGGCTGGCCGCTTACCTTGAAAGCCAGGTCAGCCTGGTCAAAGAGCGCACGAAAGACATTGCCGATGCGCAGAAGCCGCGCGTGTTGATCTTTGGGCTGAACCCCAACGTGCGCAAGGAAGGCGGATCGGGCAGCGCCGACGGCTTGAAGAGCATCCAGTCCTATTTGCTGGAGAACGTGGTCAACGCCAAAAACGCCTTTCAGGACGACTCGTTCAGCAAGAACCTGAACGCCGAACAGGTGCTGGCGCTCGACCCGGACGTGATTATCCTGCCCACGGCCAACGGCTATCATCCGCCGCGCGAGTTGTACGACACGCCGGACTTCAAAAACCTGGCGACCATGCGCGCCATTCAGGAGCGGCGCATCGCCTCGCTGCCGTGGAGTCCGTGCAATTGCGACAAGCGGCTGGAATACCCGATCGACGTGATGGTGATGGCGAAGGCGATCTACCCTGACAAGTTTGAAGACGTCAACCTGGAGCAATGGTTGATTGAATTCTTCAAGACGGTCTACAGCGTCGATGACGAAACGGCGGACGGCCTGTTGTCCGCTTTGTGGATGGATTGGGTGCGAGAACCATGAGATTGCCCAGGTGCATGCGCGCCTTTGGGATCGGGGCCGGGCTGGCAATGGTCGCGCTGTGGCTGTTGCCAGCCTGCGCGCCCGCGCCGGCGGCAGATGCTCTGCCGCCGGCGACGCCTGTCGGCGACCTGTCCGCGTTCGAGGCGTTGACGCCGGTGTGGGACAACGGCCAGACACAGGCCGGCGTCGACGTGCGCGCCTACATCGAACCGTATTGCCAGACGCCGGAGTGCGTGGCTTACATCCAGCAAAGCCTGCCGGCGCTGCTCTCGCTGAGCGACGCTCGCGTGCGCATTTACGACTACCCGCTCTCGCAAATTGCGGAATCCTTCATGGTGGCCGGCATTGGCCGCTGTGTGGCGCAGGAATCGCCGGATTTCTACCTGCGCTACCTCAACGAAGCGTCGCGCTCGACCGCCTTGAAAGACGAGCTGGAGATGTATCGCATCGCCAAAGCAGTGGCCGGCAAACGCTACGACACGCGCTGCCTGCAACGCGAAATCCGCAACATCAAAGCTCTGTTCGAGAACAACAACCCGCTCGGATTCACGCGCGTGCCGGTGACCTACGTGGGCGCGGGCAGCGGGGGGCGGTTGGTTGAGGGCGCCCTGACAGCGGCGCAGATCGCCCGGCTGGTGGAGGACGGGTCGCCATGAGCAACGGCATCTTGCGCGACCGGCGCGTTTTCATTGCTGTGATGGCGCTGCTGCTGGCAGCCGCCTGTTCCGGGGCAGGCGGGTCGGGCGAATGGGCGACCCTGCCGCCTGCGCCTGCGCCAGAGCAACTGGACCAGCTCGCCCCGGTGTGGGACAACGAGCGCGCCAACGCGGCGCTGGACGTGCGCATCTACCTCGAAGTCTATTGCCGCGAGCCGGCCTGCCTGGACTACCTGCGCGAGAGCGCGCCGGCGCTGATAGCCGCGCCCGACGCCCGTGTGCGCATCTACGACTATCCGCTGTCGCAAACCGGCAAGTCGTTCCTGTTCGCCGGCGTCGGTCGCTGCGTGGCGCTGAAAAACCCGGACGCCTATCTGGAGTTTCTGCGCCTTGCGATTGATCTGCCCGACCGCTATGACAACAACGTGGAAATGCAGCGCATTTCCAAATCGGCGATTGGCGAGTACAACACGCGCTGCATCCATGCCGAGACGCGCAAACTGCAAGCCGCCTTCGAGAACCGGAATCCGCTCGGCTTCAGCCAGACGCCGGCCACCATCATTCAAGGACGCCTGATCTACGGCGCTCGCCCGGCGCAGGCCTGGGCCGCGCTGCTCCAGCAGGCGCGGGAGAATTGACAGGCTGTCCGGCACAGCGCCACATGACACAAGCCATGACCAATCCAACTCCCCTGAACACATTTGACGACATCGACTGGAACCAGATATGGATGGCGCGCCAGCAGCGCAGCCGCGACGCCGGTCGCGGAGGCGGCTGCCCATCCGCCTGGCAAAGCAAACGCGCGGCGCTGAAGTACTGGCAAAATGTTCAGGACAACCCGCGCACGCAGGAGCGCCTGAATGACACGCTGTCCTTTTGCAGCGCCGAAAGCCGGCTGCTGGACATCGGCGCCGGGCCGGGCACACTGGCCATCCCGCTGGCCGCGCGCGTGCGCCACATTACGGCGGTCGAGCCGGCGGCAGGCATGGTCGAAGTGCTGCGCGATCACATCGCCGAACGCGGCATTGAAAACATCCACATCGTCCACAAAACGTGGGACGACATCGACATCGCGCGCGACCTTCAACCGCCCTACGATGTGACGATCGCCTCGTATTCGATGGGCATGCTGGATTTGCGCGAGAGCATCCGCAGGATGATGGCCGTGACATCGGGAACGATTGTGATTTACTGGCACATCGGCGATCAGCCCTGGGATGCGGAAGCGCGGGTGTTGTGGCCGCTGTTGCACGGCAAGGAGCATTACCCCATCCCAAAGAGCGACCTGCTGTTCCAGGTGCTGTGTCAGATGGGCGTCTATCCGCATGTGACGACGCTGCGCACGCCTCGCCAACAGACATTCGAGTCGTTCGAGGCGATGCTGGACGATTACGCCGAGCGATATGACGTGTCCACCGCAGAGCAGCGCCGCCTGCTGGCCGGCTATCTGAGCGAGCGCTGCCAGCGCGAAGACGGCAAATACATCATCCGCGCTCAGCACAACAGCATGAAGCTATGGTGGGCGGTGAGCGATGTGGAAGGGCGCGCCCAGGGCGCCTGACGCCCCGGACGGTCGGCCTGCGCGCGGCGTGATATGATGCCCGCCGCGCGCGTTGTTGCGCGCGCTTTTCTTTGCGATCTTTATTGAGAAAATTTCTCAGTAACAAAGCGACTGTGGAGGCCAGTGCGGCATGAGCAGGAAACTATCGGTAACCGTCATCTCCGGCTTTCTGGGCGCCGGCAAGACCACGCTGCTCAACCACATCCTGCGCGCCGACCACGGACTGCGCATCGCCGTTCTGGTGAACGACTTTGGCGCCATCAATGTTGACGCGCAACTGGTGGCCGAGGCGCGGGAAGAGGAAGACATCATCAGCCTGGAGAACGGGTGCATTTGTTGTTCCATTCGCGGCGATTTGCTGGCGGCTGTGGCGCGGCTGATCAACCGCCAGCCCGCGCCACAGCACATCATCATCGAAACCAGCGGCGTCTCAGACCCGATCGCGGTCGCCCAGACATTCATGCTGCCGCAACTGGCCCACTTCTTTGAGCTGGACGCCATCCTGGTGGTCGTCGACGCCGAGCAGGTTCTGTCTCTCAACGGCGACCAGATGGAACTGGCCGTCCAGCAAGTGAGCGCGGCCGATCTGATTGTGGTCAACAAAGTTGATCTGGTGACCGATGCGCAACGACAGGCCGTTCACGACTGGGCGCGCCAGATTGCGCCGGCGGCCCGCATTCTGGATGTGTCTTTTGGCCGGGCGCCGCTGGAATTCATCCTCGGCGTAGGGAACTACGCGCCGAACAAACTGGCCGCGCTGGAGCGCAGCCGGGCGCGGCGCGAAGCGCACGTTCACGAAGTGGGCTTTGCGCATGACCACGACCACGACCACAACCACGATCACACCCTGGTCTTCAGCAGTTATCACTATGCCAGCGACGAACCGCTGATGTACGAAGCGTTGTGCGCGGCGTTTGACGATCTGCCGGAAACGATCTATCGCGCCAAAGGCATTGTGTGGTTGTCGGAAGCGCCGGAAAGGCGGGCGGTGGTTCACCTGGCGGGCAGCCGTGTGACCGTGCTGCTGGAGAAGCCGTGGGGCAAAAGCCGGCCGCGCTCGCAGATGGTTTTCATTGGCGCGCACGGCGGCGTGGACGGAGCGCTATTGCGCGCATTGTTCGATAGCTGTCGCGCCAGCCGTGTGCTGGCGCAACACCCCGACGCTTTGCAACTGATGCAAAGCTGGATTCGCGGAGAGAGGGCGTAAACACTGACAACAGACAACAGACGACAGACGACAGACAACAGAGGACAGAGGCCAGAGAACAGAGAACAGAGAACAGAGACCAGACAGGTGGCGTGCAGAGGACAGAAGGAGTGCTGGGATGGGATCACATGCTGTAACATCTGACAAAAGGCTGCCGGTGACAGTGCTGTCGGGATTCCTGGGCGCCGGCAAGACCACGCTGCTCAACCATGTGTTGAACAACCGGCAGGGGTTGAAGGTGGCTGTGATCGTCAACGACATGAGCGAAGTGAACATCGACGCCGCCCTCGTGCGCGACGGCGGCGCGCAGCTCAGCCGCACAGACGAGCGATTGGTGGAGATGAGCAACGGCTGCATCTGCTGCACACTGCGCGAGGATTTGCTGGTGGAGGTGTCGCGTCTGGCCAAAGCGGGACGCTTTGATTATCTGCTCATCGAATCCACCGGCGTCTCAGAGCCCCTGCCCGTTGCGGAGACGTTCACGTTCGATGTGCCGGATAACGACGGGCGAACGTTTTCCCTGTCCGACATCGCCCGGCTGGACACCATGGTGACCGTCGTGGACGCCTTCAACTTCCAGAAGGACTATGCGGAAGCGCAGGATTTGAAAGAGCACAATCTGGCAGTTGGCGAAGAGGATGAGCGCACGATCGCCGATCTGCTGATCGATCAGATCGAATTTGCCGATGTGATTGTGGTCAACAAAGCTGACCTGATCCCGCGCGCGGAGATGGAGCGTCTGAAGGCGATTCTGCGCCACCTGAACCCCGAGGCGCGCATCATCGAAGCGGTGTACGGCAAAGTTCCTCTGAACGAAGTGCTGAACACGGGGCTGTTCAGTCTGGAGAAAGCGGCTCAGGCGCCGGGCTGGCTGAAGGAGTTGCGCGGAGAACACATTCCCGAAACGGAAGAATACGGCATCAGCAGTTTTGTGTATCACGCCCGGCGGCCTTTTCACCCGGCGCGGCTGTACGAGCTGGTCAACAGCCGGTGGGACAACGTGCTGCGCTCCAAAGGGTTTTTCTGGCTGGCCTCGCGCATGGACATCGCCGGCCTGTGGTCGCAGGCCGGCGGGTTGCTGCGCATCGAACGGGCCGGGCGCTGGTGGGCGGCTGTGCCGCGCGAACAATGGCCCGATTCGCCGGAGTTGCAGAGTTACATCCTCTCGGAATGGCAACAGCCTTATGGAGACCGGCGCCAGGAGATCGTGTTCATCGGCGCGGACATGAAGCAGGACGTGATCTGCGAGGCGCTCGAAAGTTCTCTGCTCACCGATGAGGAAATGGCCGCCGGGCCGGAACGGTGGCGCCGCCTGCCAGACCCATTCCCAGAGTGGTGACCTTTCGGTTCGGCCTGCCACAACCCAGTATCCAGGGCGCGCGGCGACAATTCACCGCGCGCTTTCTCACAGCGCGCTTTCGACCTGATTTTCAGAGTCGCCTGCGCCGGTCGCGCTGTCTGCGCGCGACCACCTCACATGCCGAAAAGTGACAAAGCGGTTGACAACGAAGTTCCAGATCATCACGATCACGGCGGCGATGGCTTTGGTCACGTTCAGCCCGATCACGTGGCTGTTGAACAGCGCTTCGATGGGCCGCTCGAACAGAAAAAGGATCAGCTCGTTGATGCCCAGGCCGACTGCGTTGACGATGAGAAACGTGGGGAAGTGCCGCCAGAAGGACGCGCGCGATTCCGGGTACACCCACAGGATGTTCCAGACGAAGTTGTTCGTGGCGGCCAGCACGAACGCAACCGCGATCGCCACTGCGGACTGCACGCCAAAGCCGTACACCAGCAGGTTGAGCATGGCATAGTCCACCACCAACCCCGACGCGCCCACAATGGCGAATTTGACGAAGCGCTTGACTTCGTATTTGTTGCGCCGGGCGATCGCGTAGAGCTTGTTGCGCGAGGCTGCTTCCGGGTCATGAAAGAAGATGAAGACCAGCCCGGAGACCAGCGCACGCCAGACCCACTCGCGCATCGCCTTGAAGCGAACCCTGAAGGCAATCAAGCTGGCCTGCATTTTGCGGATAGCGTATTGCGCGCTCTACGCTTGAGGATCGCGCGTTGCGCCGGCATACCGCTCGAACCAATCCACGATGCGCCGCAGCCGCTCGACGCGATGTTTCGGCTCGCCGCTGCGCGACAGCTCATGCCCCTCGCGCGGCCAGCGCACCAACTCGACCGGCTTCTTCAGATACTTCAGCGCCTGGAACAACTGCTCGGCCTGCTCGATGGGCACGCGGAAATCAAGCTCGCTGTGCTCGAGCAACAATGGCGTCTGCATCTGCGGCGCGTAGGCCAGCGGCGACTGGCGCCACAGGAATTCCACGTCGTCGAACGGCGTCACATCAAAATGCCAGTCGGTGAAGAAGGCGATGTCGCACGTGCCGCGCATCGAGATCAGGTTGTACACGCCGCGCTGTGCGACGGCGGCGGCAAATCGATTGTCGTGGCCGATGATCCAGGCCGTCATGTATCCACCATAGCTGCCGCCGGTGACGGCCAGGCGCTGCGGATCAATGAAGCCGCGCGCAAGCAGCGCATCGACGCCCTTCAAGATGTCGCGCATCGGCCCATCGCCCCAATCACGGTGGTTGCCCGACAGAAATGCCTCGCCATAGCCGTCGGCGCCGCGCGGGTTGCAAAAGAACACCACGTAACCGCGCTGGGCCAGCAGTTGCCACTCGTGCCACATGCTGCGCGTGCCGGCCGACCACATTGCCGCCGGCCCGCCGTGAATTTCGACCGCCAGCGGATAGCGTTGCGAAGGATCGAATCCGGGCGGCGTAATCACCCAGCCCTGAATCTCATACCCTTCGGACTCATAGCGGACTTCTTCAGCCGGGCGCACTTCGTGCTCGGCCAGGAATTTCGCATTCGGTTGGTAGAGCAGACGGATGGCGCCGTCCGGCTCGCGCAGATACAGCGCCGAGGGATCGCCGGGTGTGCTGGCCGCAAAGGCCAGCCGGCCATCCGGCCCCACATCGAAAGCAGTGATCTCCTGCGCGGCGTCGGTCAGTTGCTCGATCCGGCCATCGGGAACATGCGCCCGATACAGATTGCCGGCGCCATCGCCGATGAGAACGAAATACAGCCAGGCGCTGTCCCGGCTCCAGCGCCAGGCGCCCACACTGCGATCGAGCGAGGCGGTCAGATCGATGACCTCGCCGCCAGCGGCCGGCATCAGCGCCAGCGTGGTGTTGCGATACAACGACCGATCTTCATTCACGCGCGCAAAGGCCAGCCATCGCCCATCCGGCGACACATCGGGCGAAAACGCCGTGTGGCCGGCGCCGGTCAGTCGCTCAAAGGTCCTCGGCGCGCCGTCAGCCGGCTGCGCCACCGCCAGACGAATGATGTCGGTGTAGAAGTCCAGCACGCCGCTCTCCGGTTCGCGGGTGACGGCGCTGTACACAGCCTGGCCGTCTGCCGACCAGACCGGATCGCCAAAGTTCAGGTCGCCGTCCGTGAGCCGGCGGGGTTTGGCTTTGAACTCCTCGCCGAACGCGGGCGGGACCTCGGTCACGTACAGGTGCGTCCAGCGGTCGCGCATGTACTCTGTGCCGGTGCGGTAGGGGTAATAGCGCAGCACATGCGGATCGAAGCGTTGCTCGTCTTCGTGCTCGCGCTGCTCTTTCTCGCGCTTGACTTCCCAGGCGTCTTTGGCCGGCTGGTCGTCCGACTCGGCCTGCGCCGCCTTCTCGTCTTCTTTGGCGCGCTCGTCGGCGCGCGCCAGCGCCACAAACACAACCCGGCTGCCATCGGGCGACCACTCAAACGCGCGGATGCCATTGACGTGCGAGGCGATGACATGCGCCTCGCCGCCGGCGACCGGCATGGCGTACAGTTTGGGTTCGCCATCGCGGCCCGAGATAAAGCCCAGCCGGGCGCCATCCGCCGTCCAGCGCGGCGAGGCGTCTTTGCCGCCGCTGGTGAAGGGCCGGGCCGGCGCGTCCGATCCAATGTCCTTCATCCAGATATTGCGGATGTATTTGTTGCCGGCGCGATCGACACTTTGACGCACAAAGGCGACCCGGCCGCCATCCGGCGACAAGCGGACATCCTCCACAGTGACGAGATCGTAGAGGCTCTCTTCAGTGATGGGTTTCATGATTGAGGCGACGAGATTAGTGGCTGCACCCTTTACACCCGCCGCAGCCGCCGCTGCAACTGCACGATTTGCCGCTGGACGCGGCTGCGCTTTCGGCAGAGGACGCGCCGGCCTTGTTGTGGGCAAAGGACGAAATTTTCTTGCGCGCGCGATGACTGTGACAGGCAGGGCATTCGACGGTCACCACGGTGTTGCCGGAACGCACCAGTTTCTCGAATCGCTGGCCGCACTTGACGCATTCAAACTCGAAAAGGGGCATGACGCATCCGTTCTCCCATCCAGGCTTTGTCTGTAAATAAGGCAAGTGTACTGCAAATCCGGCGTCGCGACAGGGTAAAATAAGCGCCGGCCTCCTCAGGCGCAGGCGCGCCGCGCAGAGGTATTTCGGGCCATTGCGCCATGCCGCGCACCGTGATCTAATCCAGTCTCCCAGGAAAAGGATAGTATGCCCAAGTTTGACTACGCGCGAGCTGTATCCATAGACGAAGCAGTGGCGCTTTTGAGCGACCCGCATTGCGTCAGCCGGCCTCTGGCCGGCGGCACTGACCTGTTGGTGCAAACGCGGCACGGCCCGCCCGCCTTTCAACGGCTGGTGGATGTCAGCCGTGTGCCGGAGATGCGAACCATCGAGCGGCGCGGCGATGAGATTCACATTGGCGCCGCCGTGACATACACCGAGATCATCGACAGTGAACTGCTGCGCGAGACGGCGACCTGCCTGGTCGAAGCGGCGCAACTGGTGGGCGGGCCGGCGATCGCCAACGCCGGCACGCTGGGCGGCAACGTGGCCAATGCCGCCGCCTGCGCCGATGGCATTCCGCCGCTGGTGTGCCTGGACGCCGTGGCGCATCTGGTCAGTCGTGAAGGCCGGCGCGACCTGCTGGTCAGCGAAGTGGTGACCGGCCCGCACCAGAACGCGCTGAAGCCCGGCGAGTTGATTACGCATTTCACCTTCCCAGCCTTGCCGGTTGGCGCGCGCTCGGTGTTCCTCAAGCTGGGCCGGCGCAATGCCCAGGCCATCGCGCGTTTGAACGTCGCGGCGGCCGGGCGCGTCTCCCCCGAAGGACGCATCGATTTTGCCCGCCTGACGCCCGGTTCGGCGACGCCAAGGGCGGTCCGGCTGACTCAGATCGAGACGATGCTGATCGGTTGCACGCCGAGCCGCGAGCTGTTTGAAGAAGCCGGCGCCGAGGCCGCCCGCGCCATGATCGCGGTGACGGGCCGGCGCTGGTCAACGGAATACAAGGAGATTGCCTTGCATGGTCTGGTGGCGCGCGCCTTGCGCCATGTGTTCAATCTGGAGTTGGAGCGTTAAGAGATGGTGATTGAATTCAAAGTCAACGGCAAACAGGTCAGCGTGGATGCGCCTCCCGACATCACGCTGCTTGATCTGCTGCGCGATTACCTGAATCTGACCGGCAGCAAAGAGGGCTGCGCGGTCGGGGAGTGCGGGGCGTGCGCGGTCATCATGGATGGCCGGCTGATGAACAGTTGCCTGGTGCTGGCGCCGCAGGCCGCCGGCAGCGAGATCATCACAATCGAAGGCATTCACGCGCCCGATGGCGGCCCCAATGACTTGCAGCAGAACTTTATTGACTATGGCGCGGTGCAGTGCGGCATCTGCATTCCGGGCATGATTATGGCCGGCGAGGCGCTGCTGATGCGCCATGCGCAACCGACCCGCGCGGAGATTCGCAACGCGCTGGCCGGCAATCTGTGCCGCTGCACCGGCTATCAGCAAATCGTGGACGCGATCGAGGCCACGGCAAAAGGGAGGCAGAAAGCAATATGAGCCATTTCACCAACCCTCTGGAATATGTGGGCCAGCCGGCGCGGCGCGTGGACGCGCTGGAGAAGGTGACTGGGCGGGCCAAATACATCGCGGACTACAAAGTGCCGGGCATGTTGCACGCGCGCTGTCTGCGCAGCACGCTGCCGCACGCGCGCATCGTCCGGCTTGACCCCACGCCGGCGCTGCAAGTGCCCGGCGTGCGCGCCGTGATCACCAGCGATGACTTTGTCAATCACGGCCTGTACGGCTTTCCGGTCAAAGATAAATACATGCTGGCCTGGCAGAAAGTGCGCTATGTCGGCGAACCGATCGCCGCCGTGGCCGCCGACTCGCCCCAGGCCGCGCTGGCCGGCGCGCAAGCCATTGTGTGCGAGCTGGAGCCGCTGCCTGCGCTGTTCGACCCGGAGCGCGCCCTGGACCCGGACGCGCCGCAGGTCGGGCCGGATCGCAGCGATGGCCGGCATCCCAACCTGAAAAGCGATCACATGCTGGTGTGCAAGGGCAACGCCGAAGCGGAGCTGGCCGATTGCCCGATCGTGCTGGATCGCCGCTATTTCACCGACTGGCAGGAGCACGCTTACATCGAGCCGGAAGGCGTGCTGGCGATGCCAACGCCCGAAGGCGGGATCGTGGTCTATGCGCCGAACCAAAGCCCCTTCATCAACCAGGGCAACCTGGCCATGACGCTGGGCCTGCCGCTCAACCTGGTGCGCGTGATTCAGCCCGTTGTGGGCGGGTCGTTTGGCGGCAAAGACGACATCATTTACGAGAGTTCGGCCCAGGCCGCCAAACTGGCGCTGATCACCGGCCGGCCGGTGCGCATGGTCTTCTCGCGCGAAGAGAGCCTGATCGCCAGCTACAAACGCGACGCCATGCACATGCGCATCCGCCTGGGCGCAGACCCGGACGGCACGCTGCGCGCCTGCTGGTTCCGGGGCATTCTCGATTCCGGCGCATACGCCTCAGAAACGCCCTTCACCGCCTGGCGGGCCAGCATCCACGCCATGGGCGCGTATCGCTATCGCGCCTGCGACGTGGACGTGTATTGCGTGTACACCAATAACGGCTACGCCGGCGCGTTTCGCGGCTTCGGCAATCCAGAAGTGTGTTTCGCCGTCGAGCAAACGGTGGACGAACTGGCCGACCTGCTGGGCATGGACCCGATCGACCTGCGCCTGAAGAACTGCCTGCGCCTGGGCGACGAAACCGCGCACGGCCAGGTGTTGAATGAGTCGGTGGGATTGGTGGAATGCCTGACGACAGCGCGCCGGCTGAGCGACTGGGACCGCAAGCGCGCTGAATACAGCCGGCAGAACGGCGCCGAGAAACGCCGGGGCATCGGGGTGGCAGCCATGTATCACGGCATGTCGCTGGGGGCAGAGGGCGCAGACAACGCCAGTGGAACCATCAGCATCCTGCCCGACTACTCCGTCGATCTCACGTCAGGTCTGACCGACTACGGCACCGGCTCGCGCACGGTGTATACGCTGATTGCGGCTGAAGAGTTGGGCGTGCGACCAGAGCGCATCCGTATTCAGCGCCCCGACACCAACACGGCGATCGACTCTGGCCCAACAGTCGCCAGCCGCACCACTGTGGTCGGCGGCAACGCGATGCGGGCCGCTGCGCGCAATCTGCGCCACACCCTCGACCTGGCCGCCAGCGATCTGCTCAAATGCGATCCCCAGCAGTTGATTCGCGTCGGCGAGAGCTACATCGGGCCGGACGAAGAAGCAGTGAGCTGGGAAAAGATCGTCGATCACGCCCGTGAGATGGGGCTGATTCTGTCGGCGCATGGCAAGTGGTCGGCGCCCAAAATCGAGTGGGATCACCATCATGGGCGCGGGACGCCGTACATGGCTTATGTGTATGGCGCGCAGATCGCCGAGGTGGAGGTGGACATGCGCACCGGCAACGTGCAAGTGCTGCATTTGTGGGCTGTGCATGACATCGGCAAGACCATCTTCCCACAGGGCGCCTACGGACAACTGTATGGCGGCATCACCCAGGGGCTGGGTTACGCGCTGACGGAACAGATCAACTACCGCGACGGCTACATTCAGGAGACCAACTTCGAGTCGTATCTGATCCCGACTTCCGTCGATGTGCCGGAGATCACGGGGCAATTTGTGGAGGCGCCGTACTCGTATGGGCCGTATGGCGCGAAGAACATTGCCGAGCCGTCCCTAGTGCCGACAGCGCCGGCCATCGCCAACGCGATTGCGCACGCCACGGGCCGGCGCATCCGCGAGCTGCCGATGAACCTGGAGCGCGTGCTGCTGGGGCATGACCTGCAACCGGCCGGCTCCAAAAAGCCGGTGGAAGCCGGCCTGGCGATTGCGCCGCGTTGAGCGCAGCCGCGCGGCGATTGCGGCCTGAGCGTGTCGGCGCTGATGTCGAGACGCTCAGGCCGGGTCTGTCTGTGAAGTGGATGCAGCGGCTGAGATGCCTTGCCCGGCGTGGCGCTGCTTCGCGCGGCGCTGCCTCACCGCCTCATATACCAACAAGGCAGCCGAAGTGGCGACATTGAGCGAGTTGACCCGTCCGACCATGGGGATGCGCGCCTGCAGGTCGGCCTGAGCAAGCCAGCGCCGGCTGAGGCCCGGCTTCTCTGCGCCCACCGCAATTGCGATCGGGCCGCTCAGATTGATCTGGTCGAAGTCCTGGTCGGCGCCCGGCGCAGCAGCCACGATGGCAATGCCGTGCTGCCTGAGCCAGGCAATGGTTTCATCGCTGCCGGCTTCGGCCACCGGCACGCTGAACAGCGCCCCCTTGCTGGAGCGCACCACGTTGGGATTGCCCAGGTCGGTGTTGGGGTCGCACGAGATCAGCGCATCGACGCCGGCGGCGTCGGCGGTGCGCAACATCGCGCCGAGGTTGCCGGGTTTCTCCACCGCTTCCGCAACCAGCAACAAGGGACGCGCGCTCAGGGTTAGATCGGCCAGCCCGCGCCGGCGCCATGGAAACACGGCCAGCCAGCCGTCCGGCCCATCACGATAGGCGATCTTCTCGAACACGCGCTCGCTGACCTCGATAAGTTCGGCGCCGGCCTCCTGAGCGCGCGTCAACAGACGCGCCTGCGCCGGGTCGCGCATCAGCGCCGGGCAGTGGTACAACTCGACCGGGCGCGCGCTACACGCCAGCGCCAGCGCCAGCTCGTCATAGCCCTCGACGAGCATCTGGCCGGCCCGCTCGCGTTCGCGCCGCTCGCGCAGCGCCAGCACATGCTTGACGCGCGGATTGTGAATGCTGGTGATGAGCGTCATGCCCTGAGTCGGGCAGTATAGTCGTCATGTATAATCCGCTTGTATTTCGACAATTGGTCGTATTTTGATTCAGTTTGTATTCAGTTTGGGCGCGATTTCTATTTGGGCGTTTGGGTTGGGCGTGGTTTGGCTTGAGATGCCGGCGCACAGGCACGGGGCAGTACTATGGCTCCGCCGGGGAGTGTAAGGATGCTGTGCGCAACTCTGGTCAGATTCCCGTCACCGCAAACTTTGTCCGCATGAACGTCAACGCGCCCGCCCACAGCAACATCTATGCCAAGCAAGACTACGCGGACCGCGTCCGAGCGGACTCAGTCCGACAAGTCGCCGGCGCGGGCCGGCGACAAAACTGCCTCTCCCACGTCACAGACAAGCGCACGAACGACGCGAACGACGCGCAAACGATCTGGGCAGACATCATCTGACGTCCAGCAGAGCGCGTCGCAAACGCCTGAAGCAGCGACACGAGCGAAGCCAGCCGCATCAAACCGCCGGCGCAAGAGCGCGCCCGCCGAAGCAGCGCGGACACAATCGAACGACGCCATCGTCACTGACGCGCCGTCGGCGTCTGCAGAAGGAACCTGGTATCGCATCGACCTGCACATGCACACGCCGGGGTCGGCGGATTACGAACAGGCCGGCGTGACCTGCCTCGACATCCTTCAGCAGGCCGAGCGGCGCGGCCTGGACATCATCGCCTTCACCGACCACAACACGGTCAACGGCTACCGCATGATGATGCGCGAAATCGCCGATCTGGAGCTGCTGGAACGGCTGAAGCGCATCCAGCCGGACGAGCTGGGCCGGCTGCTCGAATACCGGCGCCTGTTGAAAAAGATCCTGGTGCTGCCGGGCTTCGAGTTCACAAGCACTTTCGGCTTCCACATCCTGGGCATCTTCCCGCCGGGGAAGCCGCTGCGCGATATCGAATATCTGTTGTACGAGATGCATGTGCCGGGCGATGCGCTGGACAAAGGGTTGACGGAAGCCGGCGCCACCAGCGACGTGTTGACGGCTTACCGGCTCATCGATGAAGCCGGCGGCATTGCCATTGCCGCTCACGCCAACTCGTCCAGCGGCGTGCTGATGCGCGGCGTGAATATCGGCGGCCAGACGCGCATTGCGTTCACGCAGGACACCCATCTGGCCGCAGTGGAACTGACCGATCTGAGCAAAGGCCGGCGCTCGATGGCGTACTGGCTGAGCGGAACCAAAGCCGAATACCCGCGCCGGATGCATCTGATCCAGGGCAGCGACGCGCACCGGCTGACGGTGTCGGCCACAGACGCGCGCCGGTTGGGCGTGGGCGACCGCACCTCCGAAGTGCTGCTCCCAGAGCGAACCTTCGCCGCGTTGCGCGCCCTGTTCCTGAGCCAGGATTTTCACCGCGTGCGTCAATCGCGGGCGCCGCTCAATCTGAGCGTCGATCCGATCCAGGATATCCGCGCCCAGGAGGCCGGCGCGAAACTGGCTTTTCACCCGGCGCTGCCCCGGCGCAGCGTCAACCGGTTTGAGGAGATCGTGCGCGATGCGGCAGCCATGGCGAACGGGGAGGGCGGCGTGATCGTGATTGGCTGCGAAGCGGGCGTGAACAAGAAACCCAAAGGGGTGCCCTCGGCTGAAGAGACGGCCCGCAAACTCGCCGATGCCGTGCGCGAACAGGTGAAGCCAGAGCTGCAGCCGGCTATCGTGGCGCAAACCATAGACGACGCGCAGATCATCCGCGTCACCGTGCCGCAGACCAACCAGGGGCCTTACGCAGTTCACGATACTCAGTTCTATGTCCGCGATGGCGCGCAAACGCGCGCAGCCACGCGCGATGAAATCGTCGCCATCACCAAACGCTGTCTGGAAGCAGCGGCGCAGGCCGCGCAGGCGCATCCCCACCGCGAGCGCAGCGGAAGCAGCCCGGAGCCGGCCTCGGCCCAGCGCCGGGATCATAGCCAACGACCCGATCAGCGCCAGCCTCAAACTCAGCAGCCGGCGCAACAGCGGCAGCGCACACACAGCCCACAACATCCAGCCGACCAGCGGACGCATTCACAGCAATCGCAACAGAAACAAGCGCCGCAGCAACAACCACAAACGCAATCCGCACAACCGGCGCAGCAGCCGGCGCAGCAACGGGCACAACCGCAGAACCTGTCCCATTCTGACCGACGCCGCGAACAGCGTTCGCAGAGTCCTGTCCGCCCCCAGCAGCCGGTTGATCGAGCGCAGGCCGACACCCAGGGGCAGGAAACAGCGCCCCCCCCCGCCCCGCCCCAGACAATGGAGCCAGTGCCGCCAACGAACGGTACCCACGGATTGGACGCGCCGGTAAGCAGCGCGCCGGTAAGCAGCGCGCCGGCCACAGCGCCCGCAACGCCGACAGCGCCGCCGGCCATCGACGGCATGCCCAGGTCAGGCGTGCAGATTGCCGCCGTCGAAGAGCGCGAGGGCATTCGCTACTACACGGTGCGCGATCTGCGCAACAACAGCCTGGTGCGCAATGTGACGATCAAGAGCGCGCGCGACCTGTGGCACTACGCCATCGTGGCCTATAACACCAACACCTACAAGATCGAGTCCATCGCATGGAAAGACAGCGTTGAAGGCCAGCAACGCGCCGTGCTCAGCCGGGCGTTCCGCGCCGGCAAGATGCGCTATGACCTGGCGCTGAAGAGCAGCGATGGGACAACCTACATCTTCTACGGCGTGGCCGAAGACGGCATGGACGCGGCCTGGAAGCAGTTGATCGCCGAGGATCAGGCGCCCGCGCCGCAGCCGGCTGTTGCCGGCGAGGGGCCGGAAGGCGACACGACATCACAGCGATGTTGACCCGCGCGAAGACCGCCCGCCGGCATTCTGAACACGGCCAGCACGGTTCCATATCTGTCTGACAGGCGCAAAGACTGCGTCTGCTGTTGCGCCACGAATCAACCCGCGCCAGCAATCGCGCGCATCGAAGCTATCCCTCTGGTATCATTCCCTGCTGATAGCACTTTTTCCCAGCGACAGGGAAGACACATGGGCGACCAGATATTGGTAAGAAACGTGCCGCCGAACATCCGGGAGTGGATTGAGAATGGGCGGCTTCAGTATCGCATGAGCCAGCAGGAATTCATCCTGTCTGTGCTTAAGCGCGTCAGCGAAGGAGCCCAACCGTGGCTATTATCGCCTGAATTGCCGCCGACAGAACCGCTCCTTCCTGAGAGCATTCCCTTTAAGTTCATTGACCTGTTTGCGGGCATCGGCGGTTTCCGCATCGCTCTGGAAAAACTGGGCGGCAAGTGTGTTTTCACTTCAGAGTGGGACAAACACTGCCAAAAAACCTATCGAGCGTGGTTTGGCGAAATTCCACATGGAGATATTCGCAAAATCAGTCCATCGGATATCCCAGACCACGACCTGCTGGCGGCAGGCTTCCCGTGTCAGCCCTTTTCAATTGCCGGCGTGTCCAAAAAGAATAGCCTGGGACGCGCACACGGATTCAAGGATGCAACACAGGGCACGCTGTTCTTCAATCTGGCGACAATCATAGAGATCAAGAGACCACCTGTCTTATTCCTTGAGAATGTAAAGAATCTGCAGTCACACGACGGCGGGCGCACCTGGAAGGTGATCCTGGAATCGCTGGAATCCCTGGACTACTGGGTTTTTCACAAGGTCATTGACGCTTCAGCCTGGGTTCCGCAACATCGCGAGCGCATTTACATCGTTTGCTTCGACCGAAAGACCTTTTCAAGCAGGCCGCCCTTTGAATTCCCGCTTCCACCCGACGGGACACGGGCAAAACTAAGAGATATCCTTGAGCCATTCCCCGACCCCAAATACACGCTTACGGATCACCTGTGGGGTTATCTGCAGTCATATGCCGAACGCCATCGCGCAAAGGGAAACGGTTTCGGCTTTGGGCTTGCCGATCCTGAGGGAATCACACGGACGCTCAGCGCGAGGTACTACAAGGACGGCTCTGAGATTTTGATCCCACAGCCCGGACAAAACCCGCGACGACTTACCCCGCGCGAATGCGCGCGGCTGATGGGATTTGGCGATCATCTACCGCTGGTCGTCTCGGACACACAAGCCTACCGGCAATTTGGCAACGCCGTGGTTCCGCCAGTGGTGGAATCTGTTGGCAAACAGATCATTCAGACATTGAGATGGCATCTCACCGAAGCGGGAACATGCCTGCTCAGGAAAACATCCAAAGCCGAGGCAATCCACAATGGCCTCACCTGCATGTGAACGGGCAATAGAAGACGCCGGCAAATATGGCAAGGCCCTTCTCAAGTTCATCTCCCCCAATGACGTCGGACGGACGGGAGGGCATCAATGCGGGTACTACCTGCCGAAACATGTGTGGCAGGCGTTTACACCGAACCCGCCCGAGAAAGGCAGAAACAGCGATCATCCCGTGACCGTGCTATGGCCCGACGGCAGGAAAACCAGCTCCAAAGTCAAATGGTACGGCCAGAGAACAAGAAGCGAGTATCGATTGACCGGATTCGGGCGTGATTTTCCGTGGAGAACTCCTGATAACGTTGGCGATCTGCTCGTTCTGATCCCCAAGAGCCGCGACGAATTTATTGCGCATGTTCTGGACACAGATGACGATATCAGCGAACTGCAGGCCGCTCTTGGCATCGAAGTTCTGCAATCCTGGCAGCTCTATCAGGAGGGGCAGACTGCGGCGGAAACCGAAGATGCGTGTCTGAACAAGGCCTTCCGAGCATTTGCCGAAGCGGTCGAACAGTTTCCTGAAGTCAGGATATTCTCAGAGGCCACCCGTAAAGCAATCCTTGGCTGCGTTGCAGGCTTCAAGGATCTGTCTGCCGACGAGCAGCTTGTCCGTCTGATCGACGAGGAATACAAGCTCTACAAAATGGTTGAGAGGAAGGTCTATCAGTCCGACGTCACCAGACTCTTCCGGGACATCGACGAATTCCTCAAGACTGCCCTGAGCATACTTCAGGCGCGCAAGTCCAGGGCCGGACGGTCTCTGGAAAACCATGTCGAGTATCTGCTGAGGCAGGCCGGGATTCCACATCAAATGCGTCAGGTCGTTGATGGAACATGTCCCGACATTCTCATCCCCGGAAAAGCAGAATATGAAGACCGCTCGTACCCTGACGCCAAACTCTTCATGGTAGGCCTCAAGATGACGTGCAAGGATAGGTGGCGACAGGTTCTCAAGGAGGCCCCGCGAATTCCCAGAAAGCACATTCTCACTCTGCAAAAGGGCATCTCCGGCCGGCAGCTCGGTGAAATGCGCGATGCGCAGGTGACGCTGATTGTTCCCGAATCCCTTCACAGGGACTATCGTGACAACAGGGGTGAAATTCTGAGCGTTCACGCGTTTATAGACAGCCTGCGGGAGACATATGCGCCATGACCGATGTGCTGACTCCCGAACAGCGACGACTGAACATGTCGCGCATCCGCAACAAGGACACGCGGCCTGAAATGATTGTGCGTTCGATGGTGCATCACATGGGATACCGCTACCGCCTGCACAACGCAAAGCTTCCCGGAAAACCCGATCTGACACTGACACGGCACAGGAAAGTAATCTTTGTTCACGGGTGTTTCTGGCACAAGCACCGCTGCCGGTATGGAAGAGTCGTTCCAAAGACGAATGCTGTCTTCTGGGAACAAAAGAGGCAAAGCAATGTCGAACGGGACAAGAGAAACATTGCAGCCCTCAGACGACAGGGCTGGCAGGTGCTGGTGATCTGGGAATGCTGGACCAGAGACCCCGAATCGCTCAAACTGCGCCTGACCGCATTCCTGGAACAGTAGAATGCAACTAAATCGCTCAGAAACCCGGCTTCTCACAAGAGGCCGGGTTTCTGTCAGATTTCTGTCAACATGGAGCCTGTCATGGAACTGAACAACAAGATCGTCCTGGTCGTGGGCGGCGCCGCCGGCATCGGCAAAGCGACCGCTGAGGTGTGCGCCGCGCGCGGCGCCACAGTGATCGTGGCCGACTACAACGAGGAGGCCGGCGCGGCCGTAGTCGAGGGGATTCGCGCCCAGGGGCAGCCGGCCGGCGCAGAGCGCGCCTGCTTCATCCCGGTCAACGTGACGGACGAGGCGTCGGTCGCGCGGCTGTATGAGCAAATCGGGTCGCGCTACGGCCGGCTCGACGCGCTGGTGCAATGCGCGGGCGTGCTGAAAGGCGCCTTCGTGCCGGTCGAGGAATTCCCCCTCGACGTGTTCCGCAACGTGGTTGACGTGAACATGGTCGGCAGCTTTCTGTGCAGCAAACACGCCGTGCCGTTGATGAAACGCAACGGCAAAGGGGTGATCGTGCTGGTGTCGTCGGGGGCGGCCCAGGGCGGCAGCTCGTCGGTGGCGTATGGGGCGAGCAAGGGCGGCGTGAGCAGCATGGGCGTCACGCTGGCCGGCAAGCTGGCGCCGGACAATATCCGCGTCAACGTCGTGCACCCCGGCGAGATCCGCACGGCGATGAAGCTGTCGGTGATTGCCGCCGAGGCCGAACTGAAAGGGCAGTCGGCGGACGAAGCGGTGGCGCAGGCCGGCGCCGGTGCGCGGCTGGGCGAGCCGGAAGGCATGGGCAGGATTCTGGCCTGGCTGGTGAGCGACGACGCTGACTACGTGCGCGGCTTCATTCACACGCGATAGAGGAGAGCGGGAGAGAAGGGAGCAAGATGGAACTGAAAGATAAAGTCATCGTGATTACGGGCGGGGCGACCGGCATTGGACGCGCCGCTGCCGAGGTGTGCGCTGCGCGCGGGGCGCAGGTGATCGTGGCCGATTTGAATGAGCAGGACGGCGCGGCGGTGGCCGAGGCGATTCACGGTCTGTTCGCGCCGGTGAACGTCGCTGATGAAGCATCGGTCAAACAGTTGTTCGAGCAGGTCGGGGCGCGCTATGGCCGGCTCGACGCGCTGATCACCGCCGCCGGCATCCTGAAAGGGGCGTATGTGCCGGTGGAAGAATTCCCGCTGGACATCTACCGGCAAGTGGTGGATGTGAATCTGGTGGGCAGTTTTCTGTGCGCCCGCTCCGCCGTCCCATGGATGAAGAAGGCCGGGCGCGGCGTGATTGTGCTGATCTCCTCGATCGCCGCAACTGCCGTCAGCTCGTCTGTGGCGTATGGGTCGAGCAAAGGCGGCGTGAGCAGCCTGGGCGTCACGCTGGCCGGCAAGCTTGCGCCAGACAACATCCGCGTCAATGTCGTCCACCCCGGCGGCATCAAGACCAACATGAAGCTGTCGGTGATCGCGCAGGAAGCAGAACTGAAAGGGCAGTCGGGCGAGCAGGCATGGGCCAGCGCGGCAGCCGGGACCGAACTGGGCGAGCCGGAAGGCGTCGGCAAAATACTGGCCTGGCTGGTGAGTGATGACGCCGACTACGTGCGCGGCTTCCTGTACACCCGTTGATCTTCTTGAAACGAACCACAAAGAAACCGGGCGCGCAAAGAGGGGCAGGCCGGCTTCCTTTCGTGACTTCTGAATCTGAGTGGTTCAGACCTCATCGCGGAGATTTCGCGGATAATTCGACCTATGGCACAACGACGAAGTGATCCAGCGGCAAACGACCCGAAGGCCGGCAAGCGCAAGCCGGAGACGCCGCGTCCGAGCGACGCGCTAACCCGTGAACAACTGCTTGCCATGTACGAGCGCATGAAGCTCATCCGGGCGTTCGAGGAAGCGGTGGTGCAGTTGTACACCGGGGGCGAAGTGCGCGGCTCATTCCACCCGAGCATTGGCCAGGAAGCGACGGCAGTCGGCGGCTGTTTTGCCCTGGCGCCGGAAGACTACATGACCTGCACCTATCGCGGCCACAACGCCTGCATTGCGAAAGGCATCGACGTGAACGCAGCCATGGCCGAAATGCTGGGCAAGCGCACCGGCGTGAGCAAGGGCAAAGGCGGCAGCATGCACTGGACCGATCCGTCGATCGGGCTGCTGGGCGAGAACGCGATTGTGGGCGCCGGCGTGCCAATCGCGGCCGGCGCGGCCTTCACTGCCCAGCTCGACAACAGCGGTCGCGTGGCGCTCACCTACTTTGGCGACGGCGCGATCAACCAGGGCATGTTTCTCGAAACGCTCAACATCGCCCAGTTGTGGAAGCTGCCGCTGATCCTGGTGTGCGAAAACAACCTGTACGCCGAGATGACCCCGCTGGCCGACTCGAATCCGCACCAGTCGATTGCCGAGCGGGCAGGCGGTTTCGCCATGCGCGCGGTGACGGTGGACGGCAACGACGCGCTGGCCATGTACGACGCGGTGGCCGAAGCGCGCGCGCGGGCGCTGGCCGGCGAAGGACCAACTTTCATCGAGGCCCTGACCTACCGGCATCTGGGCCACATGATCGGCGACCCCGAAACGTATCGCACCAAAGAGGAAGTGGCCGAGTGGAAGCAGCGCGACCCGATCCTGCGCCTGCGTGAACACCTGGCCGGCAGGCACAACGTGAGCGACGACGAGTTCGCCGCGATTGACGAGCGCGTCGCGCAGCGCGTTGCCGATGCGGTCGCATTTGCCAAACAGTCGCCAGCGCCGGCGCCCGAAGAAGTGTGGGACGACGTGTGGGCGTAAGGCGATTGACGATTGGCCGGTGAGTGGTTGGATGCAGAGCGACGCTCCGGCTGCTGACCCGGCTATAATGAAAATCTATCCCGCATGCGCAGCGTGATACACATCCAGTCACCTGTGGCGCGGAGAGAGCGAGGGAAGAGGCATGTCAGGGCATAGCAAGTGGGCAACCATCAAGCGCCAGAAGGGCGCGAACGACGCCAAGCGCGGGGCCATGTTCACCCGCCTGTTGCGAGAAATCACCGTGGCGGCAAAGGAAGGCGGCGGCGATATGGCCGCCAACTTCCGGCTGCGGCTGGCGGTCGACAAAGCGCGCGCGGCCAATATGCCAAAGGACAACATCGAGCGGGCCATTGCGCGCGCCACGGGCCAGGGCGGCGAAGGCGAGACATTTGAAGAGCTGATGTACGAAGGCTACGGGCCGCACAAGGTGCCCATGATGATCAAGGTGCTCACCGACAACCGCAACCGCACGGTGGCCGAGATCCGCCGGGTGCTGGAGCGCGCCGGCGGCAGTCTGGGATCGTCCGGCTCGGTGGCCTGGCAATTCAACCGCCGGGGATATATCGTCATCGAGCGCACTGACAAAGTGAATCCCGACGAGGTGTTTGAAGTCGCCGTTGAAGCCGGCGCCGAAGACGTGGTCACCGGCGGCGATGTGATCGAGATTTACACCGATGTGGACAGCTTCCGCGCCGTCCGCGAGGCGCTGGCCGCCCGAGGCTGGGAGATGACCACCAGCGAAATCTCCATGATCCCGACCTCGCAGACCAGCCTCAGCCCCGATCAGACCCGGCAGGTCATGCACGTGATCGAAACCCTGGAAGAGATGGACGACGTGCAGCAGGTCTACAGCAACCTCGAGATCACCGACGAGGCGCTCGAAGCCGCCTGACCGGCGCGCGATGCTGACTGGCAGCGCGACACAGACGCAACCGCACGGATGACACCGCGTGGTCATACTGGGGATTGATCCCGGCATCGCGACAACCGGCTTCGGGGTTGTGCGCGAAGCTGACAACGGCGACCTGATTGCGCTGGCCTACGGCGCGATCGAGACCCCCAAAACGACCCCCCTGCCGCAACGGCTGCTGTCGCTGCGCCGGCAATTGATGGCGCTCATCGAGCAATGGCGCCCGACCGCGTGCGCGGTCGAGGCGCTTTTTTTTGCGTCCAACGCCAAGACCGCCATGATCGTGGGCCAGGCGCGCGGCGTGGCGCTGATGACTTTATGCGAGGCCGGGTTGCCCATCGGTGAATACACGCCCCTGCAGGTCAAGCAGGCCATCGCCGGCTATGGCCAGGCCGACAAGAAACAGATGCAGGCCATGGTCAAGCTGTTGCTCAACCTCAACACGATCCCCAGACCCGACGACGCCGCCGATGCTCTGGCCATTGCCATCACGCACATCCACACTGCGCGGCATGCTGCGCTGGGCCGGGAATGACGCGCTGATCTCTGAACAACGATGTGATAGCATTGCTGCGATCAGATATCAACCATGATTGCGCGTATCCGGGGCGCTGTCCTGTCTATCAAACCGCCAAATGCCGTCATCGACACGGGGGGCGTCGGATACCGCGTCACGTGCTCCCAGGCTGCGCTCGAGACGCTGGATGTCGGCCGGACGGCCGATATCCACACCCATCTGGTTGTGCGCGAAGACGGCTGGCAGTTGTTCGGGTTTGGCAGCGAAGAAGAGATGGAGTTGTTTCAAACGCTGCTGGGGGTGTCGGGGATTGGGCCGCGCACCGCATTGTCGATTTTGTCCAAACTGCCGCCGGGCACTTTTCGAGCGGCGATTGTCAATCAACAGATCGAGGTCATCTCGCGCGTGCCGGGGGTGGGCAAGAAGACGGCGGAGAAAATCATCTTTGCGCTCAAGGACAAGCTGGGGGGGCTGGACACAGCGCCGGCAGCGTCGATGAGCGCCGCCGACACCGAAGCGATGAGCGCGTTGACATCACTGGGCTACAGCATTGCCGAAGCGCAGGCGGCGCTGGCTTCTTTGCCGCGCAACGAGCCGATGGACCTGGAGGAGAAAATCCGCCGGGCGCTGGCCTACTTTGGATGACGCGGCGCGCTCGAAACGCGCGCAACTCGTGGGGCAGCCGGCCAGTCCGCGCCGGCCTGCGGCGTTACAATGACGCTCCATGTCACTGACCGAGTCTGACGCTGCGCCTGTCATCGACACCCCCCGCTCGATCGCCCGCGCTGCAACCATCACCTCGGTGGGTAGTTTGAGCAGCCGCATCGTCGGGCTGGCGCGCGAGGTGGTCAAGTCCTATTTCTTCGGCAACGGGCCGTCTGCCAGCGCATTTGAGCTGGCTTCAAACCTGCCCAGTCAGTTCTATGACTTGCTGGCCGGCGGCATGGTCAGTTCTGCTCTGGTGCCCACCTTCTCCGGATTGATCGAAGACGAGCGCGACCCGGCCAAAGTGGCGGAGTTCGGCAGACTGCTGGGGGCATTGCTGGGACTGGCCGGCGCCGGGCTGGCCGCGCTGGTTGTGGCGCTGTGGGCGCTGGCCGGGCTGTATGCCGAGCTGGTGGGCAGCGGGCCGGGCCAGGATCCGGCGCTGGTCACATCGCTGCTGCACATCACAATTCCGACCATCGCGTTTCTGAATATCAGCGGCATCCTGACAGCGGCTCTGTTCGCGCGGCGCAAGTTCGGCATCACCGCATTTACGGCGACGGCATTCAATCTGACGATGATCTTCAGCGCGGTGCTGCTGGAGTCACGCCTGGGTGTCGGCGCGCTGGCAGTGGGCATGCTGGCCGGGGGCGCCGTGCAGGCAGCTATGCAGTTGCCGGGGTTGCGCGGCGTGCCGATCAAGTTGTCGCTGAACTGGCGGCACCCGGGGGTGGCGCAGGTGGTGCGGCTGTTCCTGCCGGTGGCCGGCGGGCTGGCGCTGGCGCAACTGGCGGTGCAGGTGAGCTATATCGTCGCCGGGCGCATCAGCGCGGAAGGGCCGGCCACCATGCGCTATGCGGCGCAGGTGATCCAGTTTCCCCTCGGCATGATTGCGGTAGCGGTGTCGGCGGCCATCCTGCCGGCCCTGTCGGCGCAGGCCAATCAACCAACGACAGATGCGTTCAAGTCAACGCTTGCGCAAGGGCTGCGGCTGGTGTGCGTGTTGATCGTGCCGGCGTCGGTGGGGGTGTTTGTGCTGGCCCGGCCGATTGTGGCGGTGCTGTTCGAACGCGGCGCATTCACCGCCGAGAGCACGCTGTATACGGCAGCCACATTGCGCGCAGCGGCGCCGGGTCTGTTGTTTGCAGCCATTGACCAGCCGCTCATCTACGCTTTCTACGCCCGGCGCGACACGCGCACACCCACGCTGATCGGACTGGTGTCCACCCTCTCCTACCTGGCGCTGGTCGGCGCGCTGGCTGCGCTGGCGCAGAGCGGGGCGCGGTCGTTTACACTGGTCGATCTGGTGCTGGCCAACTCGCTCAAAACCGGTCTGGACGCTGCGCTCATGGCCATCTTCTTGTTTCGCAAGATTGGCCGGCTGGCCGGGGACGCGATTGTGCCGCTCGTCCTGAAAGTGTGTCTGGCATCGGCGCTCATGGGGATTGTGACCTGGGCAGCCATGGGCGCGCTGGAAGAAGGCGCCGGCAGCAGCCGGTTTCTCGCCGATGTGATCGTCAC
>DAOTYS010000168.1:0-2745 GCA_034434575.1 Thermoflexales bacterium | reverse complement strand
CATACGTAGTGGCACAGCGCGCCGATCATCGTGGTGGGCGGCAGGCTGACCAGGGGCTGGCCCTGCAGCAAACGCGCCATGTTCAGGCCGGCCACCAATCCTGTGGCGATGTTGCCGGCGTAGCCCTCCACCCCAACAATCTGGCCGGCGAAGAACAGCGCCGGATAGCCCCGCCGCTCGCCGTTCCGGTAGCGCATGGTCGTCTCCAGCAGCGTGGGCGAGTTGATAAAAGTGTTGCGATGCATCTGGCCGAAGCGCGCGAATTCGGCGTTAGCCAGGCCGGGGATCATGCGCAGCACGCGCTCCTGCTCCGGGAATTTAAGGTTGGTCTGAAAGCCAACCAGGTTGTACAGGCTGCCGGCCAGATTGTCCTGCCGCAGTTGCACGATTGCGTAGGGCCGGCGGTTGGTGCGCGGGTCGCGGATGCCGATCGGCCGCATCGGGCCGAAGGCCAGCGCCTGCCGCCCGCGCCGCGCCAGCACTTCAATCGGCAGGCAGCCCTCGAAGAACTGCTCGTCGCGCAGTTCGAAGTCCCGCAGGGTGGCTGTCTCGGCTGTCACCAGCGCATCCACGAATGCGTCGTACTCCTCGCGCGTCATCGGGCAGTTGATGTAGTCGCCCTCGATGTCGGCTTCTGCGCCCGCTTCTGCGCCCGCGTCTGCGCCTGCCCCGGCGTCGCCCGGCGCTGCTTGCGTGGCAGGGGGTGAATGCCGGCCAAAGCGCGAGGCGCGAAACGCGCGCGTGAAATCGATCGACTCGAGCGTGACAATGGGGGCGATGGCGTCCCAGAAGTAGAGATAGTCGCTGCCGGTGAGCCGGGCGATGTCAGCAGCCAGGGCGTCCGAGGTGAGCGGGCCGGTGGCAATCACCGCCGGCTCTGTCGGAATGCGCGTCACTTCTTCACGGATGATCTCGATGTGCGGATGGGATGCAATGCGTTGTGTAACAGCTTGCGCGAACACCTCACGATCAACCGCCAGCGCGCCGCCGGCCGGCACGGCGGCCTCGGCAGCGCACCGCATCAGCAGCGAGCCGAGCTTGCGCAACTCATCTTTCAACAATCCCGGCGCCCGGTCGATCAGGTCCGAGCCGAGCGAATTGCTGCACACCAGTTCGGCTAGATTGCCGGTGGTGTGCGCCGGGGTCATTTTGCGCGGGCGCATCTCATACAGCCGGACACGCAGCCCGCGCTCGGCGATTTGCCAGGCGGCTTCTGTGCCGGCTAGACCGCCGCCCACAACCGTGACGCACGTTTCACTCATTGCCGCGAGTTTAGCACGCGCAATCAAACGGAATGTGTTTGCCTTTGCCCGTCGTCCGCAGGTGTCAGCCGATGGCGCGCTGTCAGTCTGGCCGGCCGGCGCCGAGAATCCATCGTTGATAAGCCTGGCGCGCGGCCGGCCCGATGCCGGTTTCGTCCGCCATGCGCAGCAGGTCCTCCGCTGACGCGATGCCGTAGCGATAGCGGTTGAAGTAAGCGCGCAGCCAGCTATTGAAGCGCGCGTCGCCGGCCGCATCGCGGACTGCCTGAAAGAAGAGGGGACCCTTGCCGTACACCAGCGGCCCATAGGCCCTGCGGTCGAATGCGCCGGTGGGTTGTCCCACGCGGTCGTCCCGGTTCAGGCGGCGCGCGTCGTTCTCGTATCGCCGGGTGAAGTATCGCTCGCGCTCGGCCTGCGCCTCTGGCAGCCCATAGCGGTCCTCGATATACAACGAGGTGGCGTACTGGGTCAGCGCTTCGTCGAGCCACGCTTCGTTGAGCGGGTCGCTGCCCACCAGGGAATACCACCACTGGTGCGCGACTTCGTGGACTGTCACCCACTCAAAGTAGCCGCCGGTGATGTCGTATAGCGCGTCGGTGACGCCGGCCAGCAGGGGGTATTCGATGCCGCCGGCGGTGGTCGGCGACATGAACACTTTAAGTTCCTTAAAGGGATAGGCGCCGAAGCGACGCTCGAACACGCGCACGGCCTCCGCCGCATACGTCAGCGCGCGCGCGCCGCCCATTCTGTTGCCCGGCAGGTAATAGCTGGTGATCGTGATGTGTTCGCCCTGGGATAGCATCGGGGCCTGGATCGACTGGAACTGATCGCTGAGGTGAAAGGCAAAGTCGCGCACGGGGCCGGCCACACAGGTGACATCCTGTTGCGGCGCTGGCGCCGCCGGCGGCTCTTTTGGACTGGCCGGCGCATTCGATGGCGCGCACACACCGGTGGCGACAATCACCGCTGCGGCCGGCGCGCGGATGCGCACGCGGTACAGGGCGGTCTCACTGAAGACGATGTCGCCCCAGGCCGGCGCTTCATCAACTCGCCAGCCGGCCGCGTCGCGCGGCGGGATCATCGGGTAGGCGTTGGGCAGGGACAACACGCCGTTCGCCCGGCCAAACACGCGGTAGCCGGCGTCTGTGTCGATGGGCGCTGTCAGCTCGAACGTCATGGTCAACCATACACTGCGGCCGGCGGCCAGCGGCGCAGCGAGCGGAAGACGGATCACGGAGGTGTCTGTCACCGGCGTCGCCAGATCAGACCGCTGGCGCAGGTAGGGGGATGGTGTGACTGGCCGGCCATCGGCCAGCGCGCTGGTGACGCGCATCGCGCCGTTCATATAGGGCGTGTTCGGGTACAGACGCAGGAGAATCTCGCCCAGCGGCGTTGCGCCGCGATTGGTGTAGCGCACCGTCTGGCGGCCGGTCGCTGATGGGGCGCCTGGGTCAATCAGCAGCTCGATGTCATAGCGCGTGGC
>DAOTYS010000167.1:0-22325 GCA_034434575.1 Thermoflexales bacterium | reverse complement strand
TCACCAAGAGCCGCCCTCTCAACGTGTTGATCGACGCCTGTCTGATCAACATCAGCTTCGTCCTCAGCTACGTCATGCGCTATGACTGGCAATGGTTTCGCGAGATCGGCTTCGAGGCCCGGCTGTCCGACTACTGGCCGATCCAGTTGACCTTCACGCTGACCCTGCTCATTCTGTATCAGCTCGACGGCGTGTACGCCAATCGCCGCGCGCCATCGTGGCTGGATCAAATGTACGCCATCACCAACGGCACGGCCAAGGGCGTCATCATTGTTCTGGCCTTCATTTTCATTTTCCGCCCGCTCACCTATTCGCGGCTGCTGATCCTGCAGGCCGGCGTCATCACCATCATCCTGCTTGGCGTCGCCCGCTGGGCGCGCGGATTGATCGAGGCGCGTCTGCGGCGCAAGGGAATCGGTGTGGCGCGGGTGCTGATCGTTGGCGCGGGCGAACTGGGCCGGGCTGTGATGCGCGCCATCGTCGCCCGGCCGGAACTGGGCTATCAGTGCATTGGCTTCGTCGACGACGACCCCGAGCGCGGCGCCACCAACATCGGCCGCTTTCTGGCCCTGGGATCGCTGGGCTGCCTGCCAGACGTGATCGGCCGGCGCGCCGTGGACGACGTGGTGATCACGCTGCCCTGGTCGGCGCAGCCAAAGATCATGCAAGTCATGCGCCTGTGCGAGACGCATCGCGTGCGCGTTCACGTTGCGCCGTCGCTGCTGCAACTCAATTTGAACCGCATCGACGTGGATGATTTCGGCGGCATCCCGCTGCTGACCGCCAATGAGCCCAGGATCGGGCGCGGCGACTGGATTGCCAAGCGCCTGTTTGATTTGATCGGCGCGTCGCTTGTGCTGCTGCTCACCGCCCCCATCATCGTGGTGACTGCCATCCTGGTGCGGCTGGAATCACCCGGCTCGCCGATCTTCTCGCAGATTCGGGTCGGTCAGGATGGCCGGCGATTCAAACTCTACAAGCTGCGCTCGATGCGCGTAGACGCCGACGACCACAAACACGAACTGCTGCCCTACAACGAGGCCGACGGTCCGCTGTTCAAGATGCGCAATGATCCGCGCTTGACCAGAATCGGGCGCATCATCCGCCGGCTGAGCATCGACGAACTCCTGCAATTCTGGAATGTCCTGCGCGGCGACATGAGCATCGTCGGCCCGCGCCCCAATCTGCCCGAGGAAGTGGCGCGTTACGCAGACTGGCAGCGCGAGCGACTGCGGGTGAAGCCGGGCATCACCGGCCTGTCACAGATCAGCGGGCGCAGCGAACTGACCTTTGACGAGACCTGCCTGCTCGACATCTACTACATCGAAAACTGGTCGCTGTCGCAAGACATCAAGATCGCGCTGAAAACCATCCCCTACCTGCTGTCTGCGCGCGGGGCGTACTGACAGACGTCTGCCGGGTCTTGCGCGCGCCAGGGGCGGCGGCTCGCCCCGGCCAGGGTGCGGCTATAATCACCCGAATTGTATGCGCTGGAGTTTGATCGAAATAGCATGTCAACACTGTCCGTAGTAAAGCAAAGCCCCACCCCCGTTCGTTCCGTCCCGTTCACCAAACAAGCCGGCTTCCGCAAAGCCCTCACGCAAAGAATCGAGGCCTATATGGCCGAGCACAAGCTGCCGGCCAAAGACGCGCCGGCCATGTATCTCAAGACCGCCGTCATCATGGCCTGGTGGCTGGGCAGCTACCTGCTCATCATGCTGGGCGGGTTTCACCCGCTGGTCAATGTCGCCCTGTGCGTGTCATTTGGCCTGGCCACAGCCGGCATGGGTTTCAACATCATGCACGACGCCATCCATGGCGCCTATTCCAAACATCCCTGGATCAACAAGATCATGGGCATGACCATGGAGCTGCTCGGCAGTTCGAGCGCATTCTGGCGCCAGAAACACAACGTCTGGCACCACACCTACACCAACATCGCCGGGCTGGATGAGGACCTGGAGGCCAACGGCCTGTTGCGTTTCAGCCCGCACGATCACTGGAAGCCCTTTCACCGCTTCCAGCATCTGTACGTGCCGTTTGTGTACAGCCTGGCCGGCCTGCAATGGCTGTTGTTCCGCGATTTCCAGATCTACTTCACCGGCAAGACCGATGAGCACCATCGCTATCCGCCGCTCAGCCTCAAAGAGCATTTTATCTTCTGGGGCGGCAAGCTCACCATCCTGACGATTTTGCTTGGCCTGCCGCTGCTGGTATTCCCGTGGTGGCAGGTCATCATTGGCTTCCTGATCGTTATGCTCACCATCGGCTTTGCACTGACCACCATCTTCCAGCTCGCGCACGTGATGGAAGAAGCGCAGTTCCCGGAGCCGAGCGGGGATCCCCTGCATGTGGAGAACGAATGGGCCATCCACCAGGTGGAAACCACGGTGAACTTCGCGCCGGGCAACAAGATTCTCAACTGGTACGCCGGCGGCCTGAACTTCCAGATCGAGCATCACCTGATGCCGCACATCTGTCACATTCACTATCCCCGGCTGTCTAAAATCGTGCAGGAAACCTGCCGCGAATTCGGCGTGAAGTACTTCACCTACCCCACCTGGCGCGCAGCCATCGCCGGCCATCTGCGCACACTCAGGCAACTGGGACAGCCCCCGCAAACTGCGCCGTCGCGCGCCTGACACCGACGGGCGCGCGCAGGGGCAGGGACTGGTCGCCCTGCCCCGTTGCCCCATCTGTTTGTCAGCCTGTTTATCAGCCGCCCAGGTTGATGTTGAGGCCCTGTTTGCTGCCCTCGGCAGCCGGCAGATAGCGCGCGATTGCGCCGGCCAGCTTCGACATGGGCATCGTTTGCAGCCACACCCGACCCGGGCCGGTCAGTGTGGCAAACAACAACCCTTCGCCGCCAAAGAGAATATTCTTGAAGCCCTTCACCATCTCCACGCTGAAGTTGACTGTCGGCTCGAACATGGCCACGTGACCGGTGTCCACCTTCAGCCGCTCGCCGGCTGCCAGCGTGTACTCCACCACCTCGCCATCCAGGGCCGCGAACACAGTGCCCGGGCCGTCGAAGCGCTGCATCAACAGACCCTCGCCCCCGAAGAACGCGCCGAATCGCTTCTGGAACTGCACGGCCATATTCACGCTTTTCTCGGCGACGAGAAACGAGTCGCGCTGCGCCACGATCGACTGGCCCTGCGCAAGGTTCACCGGGATGATCTTGCCGGGAAACTCGCTGCTGAAGGCGATCATGGCGTTGTCGCGCTCGGCAGTGAAGCTGGCCACAAACAACGATTCGCCGGTGAACACCCGGCCCAGGATGCCGCCCAGTCCGCCGCGCATGTTAGTGTCCATGCGGATGCCGTCCTGCATCCACGACAGCGCGCCGGTTTCGGTGTACACCGTCTGGCCGGCCCGCAACTGCATCACCACGGTCTGCATGATCGTGCCCAGCACCTGGTAAGTTGACCCGCCCACAGTGGCGCTGCTGATGGCCACCGTTGGATCCGGCACATCCAGCCGCTGCCCGGCGACATTGGTAAATGCTTCGCTCATGTGTTTGCACCTCTTCTTCCAGATCTTGCCTGTAACAAGCGCGTGCGGCCGGCCTTCACGACATACAGGCCGGCGCCGCCGCGACGTGCCGCAACCATATCAGAGGATTCATGCGCCGGCTGACATCTCGTTGTCGAGAGGCTGAATCAAAGCCCCCTTATCCAGACGCCCGTCGCCGGCTACATCTGCTGGCGCCCTTCGAGCGCGCGACTGAGGGTGATCTCGTCGGCGTATTCCAGATCGCCGCCGACAGGCAGGCCGCGCGCCAGCCGTGTCACCCGCACGCCCGTTCCAGCCAGCTTGCGCTGAATGAACGAGGCGGTGTTCTCGCCTTCGAGCGTGGGATTGGTGGCCAGAATCACCTCGCGCGCCGGCTGCCCCGCTGCCCGGCTGCTTTCGACGCGCGCCAGCAGTTCCCGCAAGCGCAGATCATCCGGCCCGACGCCGTTCATCGGCGAAATGACCCCGTGCAGCACGTGGTAGACGCCGGTGAAGCTCCGCGAGCGTTCGATCGCCACAACGTCCAGCGGCTCCTCCACCACGCAGATGACGCTCTGGTCGCGGGCCGGATCGCTGCAAATCTCGCATGGGTCGCGCTCGGTGATGTTGAAACAGACCGAGCACAGCCGGGTGAGCGTTTTCAGGTCGCGCAGCGCATCAGCCAGCGCAAGCGAGATCTCCGACGGCGCGCGCAGCAGGTAGTACGCCAGCCGCGAAGCCGACTTTGGCCCAATGCCCGGCAACTGCGCGAAGGCGTCAATCAGCCGGACAACCGAGGGCGGAAGGGTTCTGTTGGGTGTCGCCATGCTTTCAGCGCGCTTTCATTGCGCATCGCGTCATTGCATCCCGGCCAGGCAGCCTTCTCACGCCAATGACCCAATGACTCAATGACTCAATGACTCAATGACTCAATGACCCAATGACCCAATGACCCAATCACTCAATCACATCAGCCCCGGAATGTTCAGTCCGCCGGTGATCGCTTCGAGGCGCTGGGCAGAATGCGCCTGCGACGCGAGGATCGCCTCATTCACAGCCGCCACCAGCGCATCTTCCAGCATGCCGGTGTCGTTCGGATCAACCAGGCTCGGATCGATCTTGATGCTTTGAACGCGCTGGTGGCCGGTGATGGCAATGGTGATGGCGCCGCCGGCGGCCGTCACATTGACAATCTCGTTCTCCAGCTCCTCCTGCGTCTTGCGCATTTCCTCCTGCATTTTCTGCAGCTTGCTCATCATGTCCGCCTGCGGATTGGCCGGCCCGCGCGGCGTCCAGTCTGTCCGTCGTCCTTTTGCCATCGTGTCTCGTGTCTCCTCTATTTGCCTCTGGCGTCGATTGCGCTCGTCAATCGTCAATCGTCAATCGTCAATCGTCAATCCAAAATCCAAAATCGGGATCATCCTTCCCTCACCCGGCCGCCCAGCCGTTGCGCCGCCTTGACCAGCGGGTCCTCGCCGGGTTCCGGTTCCGGCTGCTGAGCCGAGGATATCACCAGACTGTACTTGCCGTTCAGCAGCCGGTTGAGCGCAGTGACGACCGCTAGCTTGTTTTTGGGGTCTTCCAGGCGCGTCTTGAACAAGTCATGGTCGGCCTGGATGCGCACCACCTCGCCGTCGATCGCCTGCGGCCGGCACGACCGCAGCAACGCCGCCGCCGGCTTGTTGATGGCGTTCACCTCCTGGATCAACTGTTTCCAGGCTGCCCGCAGCATGTCGAGATTGGATTCACCCTCCCGGCGGACTTTGTCCGCGCCATCTCCGGCGCTCCTCGTCGCAGCGGGCGCGGCAACCGGTCGCGCGCCCTCGGCTGAGATGGCCGGCTTGTTGGCCTCAGCCCGCGCTGTCGCATCGCCAGTGTCACCCGACGCCGCCGTCTCTGGCTGTGACGCAGCCGGCCGTTCTGCCGGCTGTGGTGTCGCTCGAGACGCCGGGCGCGGCCGCGCTGTCGGCTGTTCAGCCGGTTCAGGCGCGTGCGCGCCATCCCCATCTCCTGTTGCGGTCACACATTCCAGAAACGCCAGTTCGAGCGCCAGTTGCGCGTCGATGTTGCCGCGCATGTCATTCACGGCCGCGCTGAAGGCGCGGATGCTGCGCAGAATCATGCCGGCGCTCATGCCGGCGGCATACTCAGCAAGCTCCGCTCGCTCCGCTTCGCTCCAGTCAGCCTGGCCGGCCTGCGCTTCTTGCGGCGCGACCCTGGCCTGCAAAATGGCGCGCAAGTAATCCACCATCTGCCGGGCCAGTTGGCGCGCGTCAGCGCCCTGGTCGATGGCCGACTGAATGGCGTCCAGCCCGGCAGCCGGGTTGCGCTGCGCCAACCCTTCCATCAGGCCGCGCACAGTGGCCGTGTCGGTGGCGCCCAATGCCTCGCGCACATCATCGACCGAGATGCGCATCGAACTGGACGACGCCAGTTGATCCAGCAGGCTGATGGCGTCGCGCATGGCGCCGGTCGCCTGGCGCGCGATCAGGGTGAGGGCGTGATCGTCGGCCTCGATCCCCTCGGCCTGGCAGATCTGGCGCAGCCGGCCCACAATCAGCCGCACCGGCACGCGCTTGAAGTTGAAGCGCTGGCAGCGCGACAGCACCGTGGCCGGGATTTTCTGCGGGTCGGTCGTGGCCAGGATGAACACCACATGCGGCGGCGGCTCTTCCAGCGTTTTCAACAGCGCGTTGAACGCCGACACAGACAGCATGTGCGCTTCGTCGATGATGTAGACCTTGTAGCGCAGCTCGTTCGGTTGAAAGACCACCTTGTCGATGATCTCGCGCATCTTCTCGACCTGGGTGTGCGTGGCTGCGTCGAACTCGATGACATCGAGCGCCCGGCCTTCGCTGATCGCCTCGGCCAGTTGCGCCGTGTGCGGGTTGGCCGGATCAAGCCCTTGCAGGTTGATCTCTTTGGCCAGGATGCGCGCCGTGGTGGTCTTGCCGCATCCGCGCGAGCCGACAAACAGGTAGGCATGGCCGACGCGACCGCTCGCAATCTGATTCTTGAGTGTTACCGTGACGTGCTCCTGCCCCACCACTTCGTCGAAAGACTGGGGACGCCACTTGCGGTAGAGTGCTTGTGCCACAGCAGACTCGCATGTATGGCCGTTTGGCCGTTCGATCACTGGATCATTGGCGCCCGCGTTGCCGGCGCCCGCGCTGTCAGCGCCTTCGCGCGACGCATGGCCCAATGACGCATGGACTCAGTACACCGGCACGGATGGGTCTACCTCCCGCGCCCAGGCAAGAATACCACCCTTGACGTTCTTCACTTTCTTAAAGCCCATCTGGCGCAGAAAGAGCACGGCGTCGGCGCTGCGAACGCCGCTGCGGCAATGCACCAGGATTTCATCGGTCTGGCTCAACTCACCCAGCCGGCCGGGCAGCTCGCCTTTGGGAATGAGGCGGGCAGCCGGCAGGTGAGCGATCTCCCACTCCTGAGGCTCGCGCACGTCGATCAGGGTCGCGCCCGGCAGGCCGGCGGCAATCCGGTCGCGCAGTTCGGTCACCGTGATCTCAGGCACATCGGGCCGCGAGGCGGAATGGCCGGCAGAGTCCGGGTCGATGGCCGGCATGCCGCAGAACGCTTCGTAGTCGATCAACTCGTGAATCGTGCGACGCTCGCCGCAGATCGGGCAATCGGGGTCTTTGCGCAGCTTCAGCTCGCGGAAGCGCATGTCGAGCGCGTCGTAGAGCAGCAGCCGGCCCACCAGCGGCTCGCCGATGCCGGCGATCAGTTTGACGGCCTCAGTGGCCTGGATAACCCCGATGACGCCCGGCAGCACGCCCAGCACCCCGCCCTCGGCGCACGAGGGCACCAGGCCGGGCGGGGGCGGTTCGGGATACAGGCAGCGGTAGCATGGCCCGCGCTCTGCCCAAAACACAGAAGCCTGCCCCTCGAACCGGAAGATGCTGCCATACACATTCGGTTTGCCCAGCAGCACGCAGGCGTCATTGACCAGATAGCGCGTGGGGAAATTGTCCGTGCCGTCCACAATCACATCGTAGTCGGCGAAAATGCGCAGCGCGTTCTGGCTGGTCAGCGGCTCCTCAAACCCCTCGATGTGGATAAATGGGTTGATGTCGAGCAGGCGGGATTTGGCGCTCTCCAGCTTGGGCTTGCCCACCGCGCTCTGGCCGTGAATGATCTGCCGTTGCAGATTGGACTCGCTGACAGTGTCGAAATCGACGATGCCGATGCGGCCCACGCCGGCGGCAGCCAGATACATCGCCCCCGGCGAGCCAAGCCCGCCCGCCCCAACCAGCAACACACTGCCGGCTTTCAACTTTTTTTGCCCCTTCATGCCCACTTCGGGCATGATGAGGTGACGTGAATAGCGCCGGATCTCAGCATTGGAGAGTCTTACCGCTTCGCCTTCGCCTTCATCCTCATCTTCATCTTCGTCCTCATGCGCCAGAGGAACAGACGGGCTGCCGCCCGCCACGCTCGGCACGATGCTCACCTGCGCCCCGTCCGGCACGAGCGTCTCAAAGCCTTGCAGATGGCGCACATCTTCATCTCCGAGGTACACATTAACGAACGAGCGCAGTTTGCCTGTGTCGTTGAACAAATGCCGCCTCAGATCGGGATAGCGATCCGCCAGCGATGCCAGCACGCTTTGCACAGTCCCGGATTCAGCCGTCACTTCTTTGCTGCCGCCGACGTAGGGTCGCAGCGGCGTGGGTATGCGAATGGTTACCATGCGCAAAAGGATACCTTATTGCGCGCCAACGCCATCGATGTTGAATCAGGCGGTGTCGCCCCGGGCCGCGCGCCGGGAACAGACAACGCGCGCCACAACAGTGGCGCCCCGGCCAGGCGCGCTGTCGATCGTCAGCGTCCCGCCAAGCTTTTCGATCCGCTCGCGCATCGACTTGAGGCCGAGGTGGCCGGGGAACTCGCCTCTGGGATCGAAGCCGGCGCCATTGTCCCGGACTTCGAGCGTGACGCCGTCGCCATCGCTCGCCAGCCGGATGCTCGCCCGGGTCGCTTTGGCATGCTTGACGATGTTGTGCAACGCTTCCTGCGCAATGCGATACAGCGCCTCTTTGCAGTCGAAAGACAACTGCGGTTCTTCGCAAAACTCGGTCTCCACGGCGATGTGATGTCGAGCCTGCATGGACGCGCCGTGCTTGGAAAGCGCAGCCACCAGCCCCTCGTTTTGAAGCGATTCCGGGCGCAACTCGAAAATGAGGGCGCGCATCTCGGCCATGCCGGCCTCTGCAAGCTGCAACACATAGTCCAGCGGCTGGGCCAGTTTGCGCCGCAACGAATCGTCTCGGGCAGCGTCCGCCGGCGCGGCGCGCTGATCTTCGGCCTGGGCCGAGTCGAGCAGCCGGCGGGCCGTGCGCGCGCCCAGCGCAATGCCGTACAGCGCCTGCGACACCGAATCATGCAACTCGCGGGCCAGCCGTTGCCGTTCCTGCAGGACAGCGAGCTGCTGAGATTGCTGGTACAGGCGCGCGTTCTCGATGGCGATAGCGGCCTGGTTGGCGATCGCCAGCGCCACCGAGGCATGCTGGGCGGTGTAGTAGCCGGCCTGGCCGTGATCGAGGCTGAGCACGCCAATCATGCGATCCTGCACCATCAGGGGAACGCCCATCCAGCAATGGATATGGCTCAACAGGGTGTTCATATGCTCGCCGGCCGATTCGCGAAACGCTCTGGCCAGCCGGTGATCGCCGCGCACATCCGAAATGATCACCGGCGCGCGCAGCCGAAACACTTCTTCCGCAGCAGAGGGCCTGGACAGGCGCAGCGCCAGCATCTGTTCGCGCGGCGCCGGCCCTCGATAGTCCAGACTGACCAGCCGCCCCTCCTGCAACAGGAAAATGGCGCAACTGGTGTAGTCGATCACCGACTTCAGACGGTCCAGAATCAGGCCAAGCAAAGGCTCCAGCTCCAGAGTCGATGCGACATCGTGCGAGACTTGCAGCAGATTGGAGAGTTCGCGAGTTCGCTCGGAGACGCGCCGCTCCAGTTGCCGCTCGCTCTCCTGGAGTTTCTGGCGGTTGACCTTGATGCGTTCAAGCATGGTCTGGAAGCCGGTCAACAGCCGCCACCCCTCGGTGCCGGCGCTAAATTGATCGACCGGCACCGCCGGCACATCATCCGGGTTGCGGCTGACATGCTCGAACAAACGCAGCAATGTGGCGTACGAGCGGGCGGTGGGCAACAGCGTCATGAAGATGGCGAGGAAGATCAGCACAGTCAACCCCAGCGTGAGCACCAGCGCATTCAGAAAATAGTTCCGGGTGCGCGCCTCGATGTCGCCAAGATACATGCCCGTGCCGATATAGCTATCCCACTCCGGAATGCCGACCACGTAGGAGATCTTGCGTTGCGGGATGGCGCTGCCCGGCGGCGGGTAGTCGTACTCCACATACCCCTCGCCAGACGGGCTTCTGGCCGCGCGAATCAGCTCCTGGGTGATGTTCTTGCCGCTGGCGTCTACGAGATCGAATTCATTGGCGCCTTCGCGCGGCGGGTTGTACGGCAGCAGCCACACTTCACCGTCGTAGCTGCCCATGAAAAGATAGTTGCTGCCGGCCTCGTCGGTGTAGGTCATCCGCCGAACCAGTTCGCGCCCGATCATGCGCGCCTGCTCGGGAGAGATCTGGCCGGCGCGCTGCTGCTGGCGCGTCGGCTCGACCACGCTCAACGCGATTTGCACCAGCCGTTTCAGCTCCTGGCGCCGGAACTCCACGGTGCGGTCGGCATAGCCACGAGAGAAGAAGACGAACAGCACAGCGTAGCCGGCCAGCACAAGCAGCACGGCAATGGAGACGCGAACCAGGCTGCTCTCGAACAGCGCCAGCAGCCGGGGAAGACGATGGAGCGGCATGACACAGTGGCAGGCGCTTGCGCCGACAAGCGCCTGGATCGTCACAGGTCGATGCTACGCATTGACCGCGCCAGCGCTGACCAGCCCGATGCGGACTGCGTACAAGGCCGCTTGCGTCCGGCTTTGCACGCCCAGCTTGGACAGAATATTGCTGACGTGCGTCTTGACAGTCTTCTCACCAATGGTCAGCGTAGAGGCGATTTCTTTGTTCGACTGGCCCTGCGCCAGCAGGCGCAGCACTTCGGTCTCGCGCTCGGTGAGCGTTTCCGGGCTGTCGGGCACGCGCACCTCGCGCATCAGCCGCGCGGCAGCCCGGGGCGAAAGCTGCACCTGGCCGGCTGCCGCAGCCTTGATGGCGCGGCACAGTTCGTCGGCGTGGGTGTCCTTGAGCATGTAGCCAATGGCGCCGGCCTTCACCGCGCCAACCACCGACGCATCTTCCAGCACGCTGGTCAGCGCAAGCACCTCGGTGTCGGGCAGTTCCCGCCGGATCGCCCCGATCGCGGCAATGCCATCCATAACCGGCATGAGCAAATCCATCAGCACGACATCGGGCTTCAACTCGCGCGCCTTCCTGACTGCTTCGGCGCCATCGGCGGCTTCGCCAACAATCTCCAGGTCCGGGTCAAGCGACAGGAACATGCGCAAGCCCTGGCGCACGACCATGTGATCATCGGCGATCAAAATGCGAATCGTCATTGCTCTCGTCCTCCGTTTTGCGAACAGGGGCGGTCGTCGGCCTGCGCCACCCTCTTCAAACGCGGCCTTCTGTCAGCCGGCCTACAACCGGAACGCCGTGAGAGCGCTGAATGCCGGCCGGGGCGCAACGCGCGAAGCAGACGATGGCAGATGTTGATTCTGTCTGCGTCACCTGCCGCCATGCGGTCCACAATGATGGCGCAAGGCAACGCGAGGGATTATAGCATCGAGGTTTTGAACGATTTGGGCGTCGAATGACCCGCCCGCAGGTTTGGAAGCTGCGGGCGGGTCAGTGTCACCTGCGACAGGCTCAGGCAACGCCGCCCCGTACAATAGGCCGCGCCCGACCCATTGCCCGGCGGGCGAGAGACAGACGCCTATGACAACTCACACTCTGAACTTGATCCCGCCTCTCGACGAGAGGGAAATCCCATTCGACCGGGCCGCCATCCGCCTTCACCCGGAGGATGACGTTGCCATTGCCAGGACCAACCTCGCCGCCGGCCAGACCCTGCGACTCTCGGACGCGCAAATCATCACAATCACACAGACGATCCCCTGCGGCCACAAGTTCGCCCTGCGCGCCATTCCAGCCAGCCAGGCCATCCATCGCTACGGCCAGATCATCGGCCTGGCCAGCGCCGACATTGCGCCGGGCGAACACGTCCACACGCATAATGTCACCGTTCATGCGTTTGAACGGCCAGACGAATGGGGCGCCGACGCGCGCCCCCTCGCTCCCATCCCCGCCGGCGAGCAGCGGACATTCATGGGGTATCGCCGGCCCCAGGGCCGCGCCGGCACGCGCAACGTGATCGCCATCATCAGCACGGTCAACTGCTCGGCCCACACTGTCCGAGAGATTGCCCATCACTTCACGCGGGAGCAACTGGCCGGCTATCCCAATGTCGATGGCGTCATCGCGCTGACGCACCACGCCGGCTGTGCCACGGGCGTAGGCGGGGCCGATTACGTGTTGTTGCAGCGCGTGCTGGCCGGCATGGCGCGCCATCCCAACGTCGGCGCCTGTGTGCTGGTCGGCCTCGGTTGCGAGGCCAATCAGATCGCTGACCTCGCGCGGAACTATGCCCTGGACGCGGGAGGAGCGGGCAGCCCGCCTCACATGCTGACCATCCAGGACGAAGGCGGCATCCGCAAGACTGTGCAGGCCGGCATCGCCGCCGTTGAGGCGCTGCTGCCCGTGGTCAATGCAACCCCCCGCTCGCCCCAGCCGGTCTCCGAGTTGATGGTTGCGTTACAGTGCGGCGGCAGCGATAGCTGGAGCGGGGTGACAGCCAACCCGGCGCTGGGGCTGGCTGCCGATCGGCTGGTGCAGCACGGCGGCAGCGTGGTGCTGGCCGAGACGCCGGAAATTTACGGCGCAGAGCATCTGCTGACGCGGCGCGCCGTCAGCGCCGAAGTAGCCGGCAAGCTGATACAGAAGGTGCGCTGGTGGGAAGCGCACGCCGCCCGGCTGAATCTGGAGATCGACAACAACCCCAGCCCCGGCAACAAAGCCGGCGGCCTGACAACCATCTACGAGAAGTCCCTCGGCGCGATCGCCAAAGCCGGCAGCGCGCCGCTGGCGGACGTGTTCGACTATGCAGCGCCGGTGACGGCGCGCGGGTTCAGCTTCATGGATTCGCCCGGCTACGACCCGGTGTCCGTCACCGGGCAGGTGGCCGGCGGCTGCACGCTGGTCGCGTTTACCACCGGTCGCGGCTCCGTGTTTGGGTTCAAGCCGGCGCCCAGCATCAAGATTGCCAGCCACTCAGACCTGTACCGGCGTATGGAGGACGACATGGATGTGAACGCCGGCCGCATTCTGGACGGTGAACCGATGCAGCAGATTGCAGACGAGCTGTTCGAGTTGATGATCTCAGTGGCGTCGGGCCGGCGCACCAAAAGCGAGGCGCAGGACGTGGGCGAGGCCGAGTTCAACCCGTGGATGATGGGGGGCGTATTGTAGGCCGGCGCGCCGGCGTGCCACACCCCTGCCCCTTCTTGCGTTACACTGGGCGGGCGTCATCGCGGCGCATCGCAGGGTTTCGAGACATCGCGCCGCAATCGCGCGGAGCCAACCATGACCTACTCACCTGCTCACTCCCCGACCCATCTCGCATCGCTCGACTGGCCGTGGCAGTCCGAAGACCCGGCCATTCACATCATTCTCGTGTCCGACGAACAGTTCATCACCCTCGCCAACCGACCCGACGAAGCCATTGAAAAGATCTTCCCGCAAGACCCCGAGCCGATCAGCCTGCGCGAGCACTGCCGGCGCGGCGCCGAACGCGGCGCAACCAAGCTGCTGATCGCCTACGACTACTTTTTCGGCGGCAGTTCGCGCGGCCTGTACCCAGACACGCCCGAATTCCAGGCCACGCTGAAAAAGATCAGCGACGTGGCCCAGGCATACGGCCTCAGTCTGGAGCCGAGCATCCTGTCGCCGCTGGAACTGGGCGCCGGCTACAAGGCCCGCGCCGGCGCAGGCCCCGGCCAGGCCGGCCGCTGGATGCACTACCGCGAGGCGCTGCGCGATCCGCAAACCGGCGCCTACTCCGCGCTGATGTGGCAGCACACCCGCTGGTGCAACAACAAAGGCCCCACCCCGGTGACGCTCATCGGCGCGCGCGCCTTCGCCTTCCGCGAGCAGCGCATCCCCGGCACATCGTTCTTCAGCGTCGATCCCGATGGCATCGTGGAACTGGAGCCGCCGGCCATCGAGCCGATGCCCGGCACAAGCCCCTACACCGGGGCGCTGGCCGGCGGCGAAGCACGCCAGGACATCATGTTCCAGGCCACCCGCATCCGCGCCCACGGGTCGGGCGGGCCGGCCGGCCTCGACCGCGTCCTCGTTGTCCTGATCTACGACACCGACGAGATGGACTACTTCAGCCCGGCCGCGCCGCAGTTCCTCGATGCGCTCGTCAACGAATATCATCAACACGGCATCAAACTGGCCGGCCTGTACTCAGACGAGATGCACATCCAGCAGGACTGGTCCTACCACACCCACTTCGACAACGGCCAGTTCAACCTGCGCTACGTGTCCGCCGGCTTCGAGCGCGCCTTCGCCGCAAGGTATGGCGCTCAGTACGCCGACTTCGCCAGGTGGCTGGTTTACTTCACCGCGCACCAGCACGACTTCCTGCCCACTCACGAGCCGAAGCTGCCCAGTCAACACGTGTTCGGGGCGCATCGCGCGGCCATCGCCGCCACATTGCAGTTTCGCCGCGACTACTATCACTTCCTGGAAAGCGGCGTGGTCAATCTGATGAATGGCGCGCGCAAAAAACTGGAGGCGCTGATGGACCGCGAACTGGACGCCTATTACCACTCCACCTGGGCCGAGTCGCCCACCTGCGACGCATGGGCGCCCGGCGGCGTGCAGGATAGCTGGTCGCCGGCCGAGCATCGCAGTAAGTACGAGTACACGCCCGACTTCCTGTGGTCGAACACCGTGCATCAGGCCGCCTCGGCCTGCGCCAACCAGTTCCTGTGGAACGACTTTCTGACCGGCGGCAACAACGACACGCCCGAGGGCGGCTATGCCGATCGCAACTACTACGCCCGCGCCCTGGCCTGCTCGCTGGCCGCGCTCAACCGCCGGCCGCTGGCCAGCGCCGGCATGTGGGGTATGCCTCAGCCCGTCGCCGATCGCATGATGGCTGTCAGCGAGGTCTATGGCGCCCTGGGCCATCCCATCTTCCGCGCGGTCGAGGACTACGCCCCGCGCAGCATCGAAGTGCTGTTTCTCTATCCCCAGGACCTCATGTCCGTGGATGAGCGCTTCGGCAGTTGGATGTCCTTGTACGGCTACGCCAATCTCATCACCGCCGAAAAACTGGTGGAGTACGGCCGCGTGACCGAAGACGGATGGCTGGAAGTGGCCGGCCCGGCGATCACCTCGCGCTATCGCGCGGTGTGTGCGCAATACGAGCCGTTCCCATCCGAAGCCCTGCTCGACCTGCTGAGCGCATTTGTGGAGAAGGGCGGTCTGTTGATCTGGTCGAGCGTCCCGCCGCTGGCCGCGCAGGCCGGCGCGCTCGACACCCGGCAATGGATGAGCGACGTGTTTGGTGTGGAACTGCTGCCCATCGACGATCCTCTAGGTCAACCCATGCCGGGCCGGCAAGTCGCGTTCAGCGGCGCGCTGCGGCGCGTCCCCGCGCAGACGATCCTGACCGACTTCGTGGTCGATCGCGTCTTTCCGGTGAAGCCAATCGGTCGCGCCCAGCCGGTCGCCACCCTTGCCACCGGCCGTCCCGAAGGGGCGTGGTGCGTGGGCGCGCGCAAAACCTGGCGCAGCGGCGGCCAGGCAGTCTACCTGGGCTTTCGCCCGCGCGACGATCAAGCTGCCTCCACCGGCATCGAGACGCGCACGTGGTTCGAGGCGCTGCGCGCATTGGGCGCGTATCCGGCCAGCGGCGTATTCGATGAGAACGACAATCCCAGCGTGGTGTCGCGCACCGGCAACTTGCTGGCCTGCGCGTTCGCCAACGGCGCACTGGCGGTCTGTCCACATTTCAAAGACTATCCAGAAAACTGGCCGGGCGGCTTCTTCCGCGATCAGGAGGTGGACGCCCGCATCATGACTGAGAATCCGCCGCCCGACGACTTCTTTGAATTGCGCGATTGGCGCGTGGCCGGCCAGACGGTGAGCTATGCCGGCCGGCATGCGGCGGCCTGGCGTCGCGATGCAGCCGGCGCGTTGGTCGCCTTTGCCGGCCACGATTGCACTGACATCGAGATCGACGGCCAGCGTTACCAGTGGTCTGATGCGCCGGTGGATATCGGCTGGCACCCCCTTGCGCCGGAGCAAGCCACAGAAGGCTACCGGCCGCTGTATCGCGTGTGGTGCGGAACGCCGGGCCAGGTGCGCGCGCCATTAGCGTTGCCAGCCGGGCCGATCGAAGTGTGGCTGGGCGCGCACATGCCGGGCAGCCGGTCGCGGCGGCCGGCGCAGGGGCGGGCCGGCTATGGCGAACGCCAGGTCGCGTTTCGCGTGGAAGACGGCGCGCTGGCGCTCGACATCGACGACACGCTGGCCGGCCACTGGCTGTACGTGGTGGCGCCGGCGCAACAAAGCGTTATCCCATGAACCCATCTCTCACCCTCTGGTACGACGCTCCTGCAAAGAACTGGAACGAAGCCCTGCCGGTCGGCAACGGCCGGCTGGGCGCGATGGTGTTTGGCGGCGCGCAGCGCGAGCGCCTGCAACTCAACGAGGAAACGTTCGGAAAAGTAGTGGGCAAGCCGCCGGGCTTGCCCGCCAGACTTGCCCACGCTCCCCGCTGCAGACGCGCAACAGCGCGCATCACCTCACGTTATCAAGTGTGGGATTATTGCCTGCGATGAGGTGGCATGATGAAGCGATGGTTTGTATTGGCATTGACCGGCATCCTGGCGTTGACTGCGATGGCGACACCGCTTGAAACCCGCGCAGACGCGCGCGCAGACGCGCGCACGGACGCGCGCAATGACAGGCAATCGCGCGCGCCGGCCCCTGCGCAGCCCCGCCCCATCATCGTCGATCACACCGCCATCGCCCTGTTCGACCGCATCCCCGATCGCTACATTCGGGCGGCGCGCGAACTGCGCATGATCTACTTTGACAAGTCTGTGGGGGCAAACATCGATAGCGGCCTGGATTGTCTGCAATATCCCTCGGCCAACGCTGCGCCGGTCGGCTGCAAGCGGCCCGATCCGGTCACGGGTCAATCGACCGGCCTGGTGGCCAGCATCAAATACGACCGCAGCAGGTGGCGTTATCAATGGTGGCCGCAGCGGGGCTGCGGCGCATGGTACGAGTTGGTGTCCTGCTTCATCGCGCAGGCCGGGCCGATTGCCGCTCAGTACGATGTGCTGTCGTTTCAGTTCAGCTATGGCGAGGTGGGCGCCGGCTCGACCATCGCAGACAAGTCAGCCGGCTTTTTTGCCAACAACAAAACCGTCAACGACATCTACGACTACGAGGCGTTTGCCGCCCGCTATCCCGGCAAGCAGTTCATCCTGTGGACGACCAGCCTGTCGCGCGGCGTGGGCACTGCCGAGTCGACCGACTTCAACAACCAGATGCGCGCCTATGCGCGGGCCAACAACAAGATCCTGTTCGATGTGGCAGACATCGAAGCGCACGATCCAGCCGGCAAGCCGTGCTTCGACAACCGCGACGGCGTGCGCTACTGCGAGCCGAACAATCCCACGAAGTGCGAAAACTTCCCTGACGACAAATTCGACTACCCGGCCATCTGCCCGAACTACACTACCGAGATGAACGCCGGCCACCTGAACAGCATGGGCAAGGTGCGCCTGGCGAAGGCGTTCTGGGTGCTGATGGCGCAGGTAGCCGGCTGGACGCCTTGATGCTCAGGCGCGGCTATCGCTCGCGCTTCATGCGCTCGACTTCCGCATGGTCGAGCCGCGGCCCCGCGCGGCCTGCGATGCCCAGCGCCCGGCGTTGCGCGTCTCGCCAGCGTTCCAACCGCTCGGCGACGGTCGCTTCGTAGCCCACCCCGCTGGGCGTGTAAAACGTCATGCCGGCAATCTCGCGCGGCAGGTAGTTCTGCGGCGCCCAGTGCTCGTCGAATATGTGCGGGTACACATAGCCCTTGCCGTGGCCGAGTCCCTTCGCGTCGCGGTTGGCGTCCTTGAGATGATCGGGCACGTCGCCGGCGCCTTCCTGTTCGATTTGTCTGCGGGCGTTGAAATAGTGCGTGGCCGAGTTGGATTTGGGCGCGGTGGCCAGAAACAACGTCGCCTCGACTAACGGAAAGATGCCCTCCGGCATACCCACCCAGTCCAGCGCCTGTGAGGCGGCCGCTGCCACCACCAGCCCCATCGGCTCGGCCAGGCCGATATCTTCGCCGGCCAGGATGAGCAGCCGGCGCATGATGAAGCGCGGGTCTTCGCCGGCGTAGACCATCCTGGCCAGCCAGTACAGCGCGGCGTCGGGGTCGCTGCCGCGCACGCTCTTGATAAAGGCGCTGATGGTGTCGTAATGCGCGTCGCCTTCCTTATCGTACAGGATGGCCCGGCGCTGGATGCTGTCCTGCGCCACGGCCAGGTCGATGTGCACCACGCCATCGGAGCCGGGCGGCGTCGATTCGACGGCCAGTTCCAGCGCGTTCAGCGCGTTGCGGGCGTCGCCGCCGGCCACCCGCGCCAGGTGCGCCAGCGCGTCGTCGTCGATCGCAATCTGGCGCGCTCCATAGCCGCGCTCGGTGTCGGCCAGCGCGCGCCGCATCAACTCCTGCACATGCGCGTCGGTCAGCACGTTGAGCTGGAACAGCCGCGAGCGCGAGATGAGCGCGCTGTTCACTTCAAAGTAGGGGTTCTCGGTGGTGGCGCCGATCAGGATAATGGTGCCATCCTCGACGTGCGGCAGCAGCGCGTCTTGCTGCGCCTTGTTGAAGCGGTGGATTTCATCGACCAGCAGAATGGTGCGCCGGCGATAGAGCTTGCGGCGTTCGCGCGCCTCGGACACCACGCGGCGGATGTCGGCCACGCCGGCCATGACGGCGTTGAGCGTCTCGAAGTGGCTCTGCGTGCGATTGGAGATAATGCGCGCCAGCGTGGTTTTGCCTGTGCCGGGCGGCCCCCAGAAAATGATGGACGAAAACAGCCGGTCGGATTCGATGGCGCGGCGCAATAGCCTGCCCGGCCCAACAATGTCTTCCTGACCGACAAACTCATCGAGGGTGCGCGGACGCATGCGGTCGGCCAGCGGCGCCTCGCGCCGGGCATGTTCAGCCGCCGCGTTGTCGAACAAATCCACAGCCATATAAGGGATGATACACGCGCGCCGGCCCGGCGCGACCCCTCGCCCCAAAAACAGGCTAAATGTCACTAGCCCTCACAACGATCGACGGTTAGAAACGTACTGTGCAGGCGGATGCGACCCGCGTTGCCCGGCCTGGCGCTGCGAGCCACATCATGCCGCGCCAGCATACAAACCAGGAGAGAACCGTGCTTGCCGTTTTCGATGTCCCGGTAAGAACCAGCGCCCAGAATTTGGAGCGCGTGTTGATGGCCGGCCTGCCCATGTTGCTGGTCTTTGAAACCCCAGATTGCGAACACTGCCGGGCTATGACTCCCACGCTCGAAGAACTGGCGCGCGCCTATGTCGGCCAGGCGCTGATCGTGCGCGTCGAAAATGTGAAAGACGGCGCGCTGATGGAGCGCTATCGCGTTGCGCGCGTGCCGACGCTGGTGTTCTGGCGCGGCGGCCGCGAGCGCGCGCGCATCGAAGGCGCCGTCAACATCGAAGCCGTGCGCGCGCATCTGGAATACCTGCTCGAACGCGGCCCCGAACCCAGCCCTGTCAGCGGCCCCAGCGGATTGTTAGGAAGTGAGCCGACGCCCGGCGCGGCCAGCGACGCCGAGAAGGCAGACCCTGTTCGCGCGGACGCTGCCCGCGGCGTGATCGCCGTCACCGACGACACGTTCGAGACGCGCGTCCTGCAATCGCCCCTGCCGGTGCTGGTGGACTTCTGGGCGCCGTGGTGCGGTCCGTGTCGCACCGTGTCGCCGCTGGTCGAAGAGATCGCGCGCGATTACGCGGGGCGCTTGCGCGTGGCCAAAGTGAACACCGACGAGAACCCGCGCTGGGCCGGCCGGCTCAGCATCATGGGCATCCCCACCCTCATCCTCTTCAAGCGCGGGCGCGAGGCAGATCGCATCGTGGGCGCCGCGCCCAAATCCGTGCTGAAACAACGGGTCGAGCGGTTGCTGGCCTCAGACTGAGAGCGGCTGCACGCGCGGCAGTAATGCCTCGACCTGGACGCGCTCGAACATGGCCGCGCCCGGCTGCAAGGTGTTGGCCGCGCCGGCTGCAATGCCCAGACGCAGCGCGTCGCGCAACGGCCAACCCTGCTCCAATCCCCATGCCAGGCCGGCGAACAGCGAGTCGCCGCTGCCCACCGGAAACATGCCGCCCGTGTCCGGCGCTGCCCAGCCGACCGTCTGGCCATGCGCATCGACGCCGACCGCGCCCAGTTTGCCCAGTGTGATGAGGACGGCTTGCGCGCCGCGTTGCTGCAATGTGTGCGCTGCGCGCAGCGCATCGGCCGGCGTGTCCACTGGGTGCTCGACCAGATCGGCGGCTTCGTGCTGGTTGATCTTGACCAGCTCGGGGGTCAGCGCCAGCGCGCCGGCCAGTTGCGGGCCATAGGTGTCGAGCCAGGCCGGGATGCCGGCAGCATGCGCGCCGGCCACGATGTCACGCAGGGCATGTGGCGGGGCGCCGGGCAGAAAGCCACCGCACACCGACAGCGCGCGACTATGCGGCGCTAACTGCGCTACATGCGCCGCGATGCGCGCCCAATCGCGCTCATCGATGCGCGGACCGTTTTCGTACACCTCGGTGATGACGCCGTTGCTGGCGTCGACAATGTCGAGGCACACCCGCGTCTGGCCGGCCACCCACACCGGATCGCTGGCAATGCCCTCTGCTGCAGCCAGGTCGCGCACCATGTGGCCGATGTGGCCGGCCAGCGGGCCGGCGACCACGCACTGACCGCCCAGACAGCGCAAGGCGCGGGCAAAGTTGTAACCCTTGCCGCCGGCCTGTTGGCGCATGTCGGTCGTGCGAAACGTGCAGCCCACCTCGAAGTGTGGCAACACCACCGTCTTATCCAGCGCGGGATGGGGAATGAACACCAGCAGCATGGCGCGATTGTCGATTGGCGAGTGACGATTGTCAATTGACGATTGAGGATTGACGATTGACAATTGAGGTCTGTGTTGCACACCTGTATTCCGGCTGAGCGCGCCGGCGAGATGAAATCCTATGTCCCAATCTCAACCCCAGCCCCAACCCTCCGACAAACCGTATTCGTTGTTGTTGAAAGGCGGCCGCGTCATCGATCCGAAGAACGGCATTGACGGCCTGCGCGATGTGGCCATCGCCGGCGACACTATTGCGGCGGTTGCGCCCGACATCGACCCGGCGCAAGCGGCCAAAGTCGTCGATGTGTCGGGCCACATTGTCACCCCCGGCATCCTCGATATCCACGTGCACGTGTATCACACCCGCGCGCCCGAAGGCGATCCTGAAGGCTTGAGCGTGCTGGCGGATGGTCACTCGTTCCGCAGCGGCGTGACCACGATGGTGGACACCGGCACTGCCGGCGCGCGCCACCTGCGACACTTCAAACACACCGTCATCGACCGGGCCAAAACCCGCATCTTTGCCTACGTCAACATCGTCGATCAGGGCATGATCGGCGACTTCGAGCAGGACCCGCGCAACTTCGACGCCGAGCTGGCCGCCTCGGTTGTGCTGGCCTATCCCGACATCTGCGTGGGCGTCAAGGCGGCCCACTACTGGACGCACAAGCCCTACGATGAACTGCACACGCCCTGGGCGTGCATCGATCAGGCGGTGAAAGCCGGTGAGTTGTGCGGCAAGCCGGTGATGGTGGATTTCTGGCCGCGCCCGGAGCGCACTTATCCCGATCTGTTGTTGAAGAAGATGCGGCCGGGCGACATCCACACACACGTCTTCGCGCAGCAGTTCCCGATCATCGACGAACGAGGCCGAGTCTATGACTATCTGTTCAAGGCGCGTGAGCGCGGCATCATCTTCGATCTGGGCCACGGCGCGGCCAGCTTCTGGTTTCGCAACGCGGCGCGCGCCATCGCCGGCGGCTTCACGCCGGACTCGATCAGCACCGATCTGCACACCCACAACATGAACGGGCCGGTGATCGACATGCAGACGACCATGAGCAAGGTGCTGAACCTGGGTGTGCCCTTGCCGGAGGTCATCAGGATGTCCACGATCAACCCGGCCAACGAGATCGGCCATCCCGAGCTGGGCCACTTGAGCGTCGGCGCATGCGCAGATGTGGCTGTGTTTGCGCTGCGCGAGGGCCGATTTGGCTTCGTCGATTGCGGCCGGGCAAAGATCATTGGCGATCGCAAACTGGAATGCGCCCTGACCGTGCGCGCCGGCCAGATTGTGTTCGACCCCGGCGGGTTGAGCATGCCGCACTGGACAGACGCGCCGTCCGAATACTGGCGCCTGCCGTAAGAGAATGAATGAACCGCGAAGAATCAAAGGTCACGAAAGGCAGAAGCATTCAGGTTCTCTTTGTGCGCTAGTATGATCCAACGGGACACGGTATACCGTTTTGTATCAGGTTCAAGAGACCGTCACAAAGTGATGGGTAGCCGTGTCCCTTACTCGACAAAGCCGAACAGTTATCTGGGCTTTCAAGCCCGTATATGCTAGCAAGGCTGTCGCAGTCCAACTATCCCAGGAGGTCTCTTG
>DAOTYS010000166.1:0-23564 GCA_034434575.1 Thermoflexales bacterium | reverse complement strand
CACTCGGCGCGTGTGTACGCTGAGGATGGCAAAGGCAACTCAGCCGACACCGGCACGATCGAGAACGCCATTCGCTGCCACCGGTAGCAGCCGGCGGCGAATGGCGCGCATGGGTCATTCGGCAATCGCGCCCCGGTGAAACGGGCAGCGTCTGTTGCGCGCAGCGGACGCAGCCCGTTTTGTTACGCCACGCCCATCGCGCGCAGATTGTTGTAGCTGATGGCGAGGCTGTCCAGCGGGTGGCGCTGACACTCATCCTGCTCGACGGCATACCATTCGACGCCGGCGCTGCGACAGGCTTCCAGAATGGCCGGCCAGTTCAAATTGCCCTCGCCGATCTCGGCCATTTCCTGCTTCCCGTTCAGGATCACCATGTCCTTCAGATGCACGACCGGCATACGCCCGGCCATGCGGCGAATCCAGTGCGCTGGGTCGCCGCCGCCGTGTTGCACCCAGTAGGTGTCGATCTCGGCCTGCAGGTAGCGCGGGTCGCCCTCCTCGAAAAGGATATCGAGGCCGGTGCGCTTGCCGAAGCGAACGAACTCGAAGCTGTGGTTGTGATAGCTGAAGGTCAGCCCGGCGTCGTGAAGCGCGCGGCCAATCTCGCTCGCTTCGCGGGCGAAGCGCCGGTAGCCCTCTTCGCCGGCTTCGCGGTAGGCGCCGGGCATGCTGCCGACGGCAACGTGCCGGCAGTCCCACAGCCGGTGCTGCGCGATCACCGCCGGCAGGTCGTTTTGCAGCCGGTCGTAGCCGATGTGCGTGTTGCAGATGACCAGTCCGATGTCATCGACGATGGCCTTCACTTCCGCCGGCGGGATCGGACCGATGCCCGACACCTGCACGGCGGTGTAGCCGATGGCGCGCAGCCGGCGCAGCGTGTCGGCAAGGTCGCCGGCAGTCTGGGTGTATTGCCGCACGGTGTAGAGTTGAGCAGCGAGATGCGCGTGTGTCATGGTCAGATTACAGATTACAGATTACAGAGCACAGAGCACAGAGTGCACCGGGCAGGTGGCGGATTACACAGTGGAGATTATAGTTGTCAGAGTTATCTGTCGTCTGTCATCTGTTGTCTGTGCTCTGCCATTTGTCATCTGCCGTCTGTCGTCTATGATAAGATTCCGCCCATGCGCTTTCGGCTCCACAAGCTGATTTTTGCGCCGGTAGGAACCCGCCAGGTAGAGCAACTCGACCGCGGCCCCACATGGTTGGACGATGAGCTTCATGTGTCGTACCTGCGGGGCGTGATTACATTCACCAGAACCAACGATCGTGTGCTGGTGGAAGGCATGATCGAAACAGCCACTCAGGCCCAGTGCTCCCGATCGCTGGAGATGTTTGAATTGCCGTTGCGCTTTCCGTTGGAGGACGTCGCGTTTTTTTTGCCCGGCCACTACACCTCCGACCCGGACCGGCGGCTGCGCGAAGATGGCCGCATCGATCTCACCGAGACCCTGCGCGAACACATCATCATGGCGATGCCCATGAATCCCGTCAGCCCCGCCTACCGCGATGACGCCGGCGCCGCGCAACTGATCGACCAGGAGGATGCCGACTGGCTGCGCGTCAAATGGTCGAGCCGGAGCTGAGCAAATGGAGAATGACTCACCATGACCATGACGTTTGATGAGGATCAGATCGTTGCCGCATTGTTGATCAAAGCCGAGACCCAGGGCGGCGTGGTCATCGACGATATCCTCGAATTGCTGCCGGAGGTCGACGACGGCTACGAACAGGTGGATCGGGTCATTGCGCTCCTGGCGGAGGCGGGTGTTCAGCTTCAGGATCTGCCGGCTGAAGATGAAGAAGCAGCCGACGACCCCGGCCTCGAAGAGGATGACGACGACGAAGACGATGAAGACGACGCCGCCGCTCTCAGCGCCGACGACAGCATCGGCCTGTACCTGCGCGAGATGGCGCGTGTGCCGCTGCTGAGCATGGCCGAGGAGATCCAGCTGGCCAAAGCCATCGAGCGCGGAAACCGGGCCAGGTCGAAAGCGCGCTCGGTCCAGGATTCGGCTCAGCCTGGCGAGCTGGACAAACTGAACCAGTGCATCGAGGAAGGCCGGCTGGCGCGCGAGCATCTGATCAAGGCCAACACGCGCCTGGTCGTCAGCATCGCCAAGAAGTACATGGGGCGGGGCGTGCCGTTTCTCGATCTGATCCAGGAGGGCAATCTCGGCCTGATGAAAGCGGTCGAGAAGTTCAATCACAAGCTCGGTTTCCGCTTCAGCACCTACGCCACCTGGTGGATTCGCCAGACCATCACCCGCGCCATCGCCGACCAGGCGCGCACCATCCGCGTGCCGGTTCACATGAGCGATCGCATCCGTCGGCTGTACAAGACCACGCACGAGATGGAGCAGGCGCTGGGCCGCAAGCCCACGCCCGAGGAACTGGGCAGCGAGCTGGGCGTCGAGTCGGACAAGGTCGAGTGGATGCTGAAGGTGTCGTGGCGGCCGCTTTCGTTGGAGCAGCCCGTGGGCGAAGAGGAGGACAACGAATTCGGCTCGTTCATCGAAGATGAAACCACGCCCTCGCCGTCGCAGACGGTGTACGATGAGTTGCTGCGCGACAAGATAGAGCAGGTGCTGTCCACCCTCACCCCGCGCGAGCAGCGCATCCTGCGCCTGCGCTTCGGCCTCATCAACGGCAAATGCTACACGCTCGAAGAGGTGGGTCAGAAGTTCGGCCTGACGCGCGAGCGCATCCGGCAGATCGAAGGCCGCGCGCTGCGCCGGCTGCGCCATCCCCGCCGCAGCCGGCAACTCAAAGATTTCCTCGATTGAGCCATCACGCCGTTGCCCGGTGTGCCAATGGCCCAATGACTCAATGCCCGAATGAACCGATGAGAACGCTCTCCTATAGCGAGGCAATTAACGAGGCGTTGCGCGAAGAGATGCAACGCGACCCCGGCGTGTTCATCCTCGGCGAAGACGTGGGCGCGATGGGCGGCGTTTTTGGCGTCACCGCCGGCCTGCTCGAGCAGTTCGGCCCGGAGCGCGTCATGGACACGCCCATCAGCGAAGCCGGCGTCATTGGCGCCGCCCTCGGCGCGGCCATGATGGGCATGCGCCCGGTGGCCGAGATCATGTTCGGCGACTTCCTGGGCTGCGCCGGCGATCAGATCATCAATCAGGTCGCCAAGGCGCGCTACATGAGCGGCGGCAAAGCGCGCGTGCCGCTCACCATTCGCGTGACCACCGGCGCCCCCGGCGCGGCGGCCGCCCAGCACTCGCAAAGCCCCGAGTCGTGGTTCATGAACGTGCCCGGCCTGAAGATTGCCTGTCCCGCCACCCCCGCCGACGCCAAAGGGATGCTCAAGGCCGCCATTCGCGGCGAAGACCCGGTGCTCTTCTTCGAGCACAAAATGCTGTACGCCGCCAAAGGCGCAGTGCCCGACGGCGACCATGTGGTTGAGCTGGGCCAGGCCCGCGTGGCGCGCGACGGCGCCGATGTGACGATCATCGCTGTCGGCGGGATGCTGCCCCATGCGCTGGCTGCGGCCGAGACGCTGGCCGCTCAGGAACATCCCATTTCCTGCGAGGTCATTGATCCGCGCTCGCTCGTTCCGCTCGATCTGCCCACCCTGGTCGATTCGGCGAAGAAGACCGGGCGTGTGGTGATTGCTCACGAAGCGCACAAGCGCGCCGGCCCCGGCGCCGAAATTGCCGCTCTGCTGGCCGAACACGCAGTGGACTATCTCGATTCGCCCATTCTGCGCGTGGCCGCTAAAAACGTGCCGCTGCCCTACGCGCCGGCCCTCGAACAATTTGTGCTGCCGGGCGCGCAGGATATTGTCGATGCCGTCCGGCGCGCCATGCGCTAAGACTGCTTTTCCTCATCCCTGATCCTATGACGCTCACACCGGAACGAAAGCAACAAGTCGTCAATATTGCCCGCGATCTGCTGCGCGCCAAAAGCCTGGCCGGCCAGGAGGCGGCTGCCGCGCGCGTCGCGGCAGAGGCCATGCGCGCGTTGGGCTATGACCAGGTGCGCGTGGATGCGCTGGGCAATGTGATCGGCGCGCTGACGCCCGCTGCGCCAGACGCCGCCGGCAGCATCCTGTTCGATTCGCACATCGACACGGTTGAGGCGGCCGGCCGGTGGACGAAAGACCCCTTCGGCGGCGAAGTCATCGACGGCAAACTGTGGGGGCGCGGCGCGGCAGACATGAAGGGCGCGCTGGCCGCCAGCCTGTGCGCCGCCGCCTACGCCAAAGCCGATGGCCGGCTGCGCAGCCCCGTGCTGGTCTCGGCCTCGGTCAACGAAGAGCAGATCGAGGGCCTGGCGCTGGCCGATGTGCTGATGGAATATCGCCCGGCGCGCGTCGTGATCTGTGAATCGACCGGCCTGAAGCTCAACATCGGCGGGCGCGGGCGGGCTGAAGTTTTTCTGACGGTCGAGGGCGTGCCGGCCCACGCCAGCACCCCGCACCTGGGCGTCAATGCGCTCAAGCAGGCCGCCCGGCTGATTCTGGCCGTGAATGAGTGGCAGCCGCCGCGCGACCCCGACCTGGGCGAGGGCATCTTCGAGCCGACCGAAATCATCAGCTCGCCCTATCCCAGCGTGTCGGTGTTGCCCGATCGTTGCCGCATGCGCTGCGACCGGCGCTTGCTGGTGGGCGAAACCGAGCGCGACGTGCTCGACCCGCTCAACCAGATCATCGACCGCCTGCGCGCCCAGGACACCACTTTCCGCGCGCGCGCCGAGATCGACACGGAGACGATCACGACCTACACCGGCGCGCAACGCACCGGGCTGAAGTTTCAGCCGGCCTGGAAGATGCCCCCCGACAACGACTTCGTCCGGGCGGCCCGGTCGGCGCTCGGCGATCCCGTGATTGGCTATTACGCCTTTTGCACCAATGCCGCGCGCAGCGCCGGCCTGATGGACATCCCGACGATCGGCTTTGGGCCGGGGCGCGAGGAGCACGCCCACATCGCCGACGAATTTTGCGAGCTGGAACAACTGTGGGGCGCGGCAGAAGGCTACTATGCGCTGTGCGGGTTGTGATCGTGTTGTAGAGACGCGCCACGGCGCGTCTCTACGCGGCGCGCTGTGATTCGGACAGGCAACCGGCGGGGCGTTCCTGCCGGCGCAACCATCAACGCGGCGCGCCGGCGTGTCGCTTGCGCGTGAATTGCAGCAGGCTGGCGTAGGCCAGCGCCAGGGGCGAAGTGTCCTGCAGCGCCGCGTCGAGCGCGCGCAATTCCTGCGCATTCGCCTGCGTTTCGGCCAGACGGTTGGCGTATTCAACCAGACGCTGGTGGCGCGCAAGCTGCCGCTCCAGGTCGAGCTGGCGCACCTGCTCAGCGACAGCCGTAATGCTGGCCGGCAGCGTGATGCTGACAATCCGCGTGTGGTCGAGTATCAGGTTGAATAGCGGCGCGCCGTACAGATTCCGCCCCACGCGCTGGTCAATGTGAAAGGCGATCAGCCGCGCCTCATCCTGCGCCTGTTCCAGCGTGCGGCTGATGATGTCGTAGTTCAGGCAGGCGCCGATCAACTGCTCCAGCACGGTGGGTGGATCGATGCCGATGCTGAGGTGGTTTTCCAGGTAGCGTTCATCGATCTGCCAGCGCGCAGTCACGCGGATCGCCACGCGCACGCGGTCGCGCGTGACGCAGTTGAAGACGCGATCGAACAGCTTCTCGCGCAGGTCGATGATCTCCAGCTTTTCCCAGGGCAGCACAAAGGCTCTGCTGCCGCCTGGGAAGACGACACACTCGCGGCCCTGGCTCTTCCAGATAACGCCGGCGTATCGCTCTGGCACGCGCTTGTAGAACAGGCGGTAGCCGGCGATCAATATCAGCGCGAAGGCGGCGCCGGTGAGCAGTGTTCCCAGCAGCGCAATCAGCACAGGGAATGGCAGTTGCAGCGCAACCACCGCCGCGACCGAGAGGAGGGCCAGCGTTGGCGCGCCGACGAGAAAATAGACGAGTGGATGTGGTCTTGGCGCTTTCATTCGGGTTGGGCAGGCGCCCATGGCGAGTTGTCTGCGCCAGAGCATAGCCGGCCTGCGCGCAGAAAAGTCCGCATCGCCGCTCGGAAATTTCGGAGCAGCGCGCCGGCAACTTCAGAATGCTTCAGTGTTACCATCCCGTCAGGCAGACCACAAGGATGCGAGCCTATGGCCGGAATATCGGACGCGCGCGCAAAAATCAACGCAGAGTTCGGGCGCTTGCTCAGCGGCGCCATCAACAGCATTGCCACCTACGAGGGCAAAACGGCCCCGATTGTGGAGCAGGAGCTGGGCCAGCAGATTGGTTTGACGGTGGCGTCGATCCAGCGTTACAAGGGCGGCCGCCTGCCGCCCGACCCGCGCGCAATTCGCATCTTTGCCGAAGCCGGCGTGCGTCGGGGGTACCTGAACCGGCGCTGGCTGGCGCGTTTTCTGCACGCAGCCGGCTATCCAACCCCCGACGCCCTGATCGAGGAATTGTGTCCAGAAACGCTGAGCGAGCGGGCCGGGGAGCGGGTGTTGCACAACCTGCCGCCGCCCAGCTATGGCCGGTTCGTGATGCGCGCGCAGCCGTTTGCCGAGCTGCTGGACGCGCTGCGCCAGCGCACCGCCGTGGTGGTCTTGTCCAGCCTGGGGGGAATGGGCAAGACTAGCCTGGCGCGCGAGGTCGCCGCGCGCTGTCTGGAAGAGGGCGCCGGCGCGGTTGACCCTGCCGGCGCCCCGCGCTTCGACGGCGCCGTGTGGGTCAGCGACGCGGAACAGCCCGGCTATACCACGTTGTCCGGCGTGCTGGACGAGATCGCGCACACGCTGGGCTATGACGGCTACGCCAACTATGGGCTGGAGGAAAAGCGCCGCGAGGTCGAGCAGCTTTTGCGCCGCCAGCGCATCCTGCTGATCGTGGACAACTTCGAGACGGTCACCGACCCGGCGCTCCTGCGCTGGCTGTTGAAACTGCCGGAGCCGAGCAAGGCGCTGATCACCACCCGCGAGTATCGCCGCGAGTTCCGGCAGGGCGCGTGGCCGGTGGAGCTGCGCGGCATGAGCGACGCCGAAGCGCTGGAGTTCATCGAACACCGGCTGCAAATGCTGCGCATGGACCGGCTGGCGCTGGCCGGCTCAGCCCACACGCAGGCCGGCCAGGATGGCGGGTTGTTCGCGCCGCTGCTCGAAGTCACCGGCGGCAACCCCAGGGCAATCGAAATGGCGCTGGGATGCGTCAAGTACGAGCGCCGGCCTTTGCAGGCGATCATAGACGATCTGTACAGCGCGCGCGGCGATCTGTTTGAAGATCTGTTTCAACGCGGCTGGGCGCTGCTCGACGAAGCAGCCCGCCGCGTGTTGCTATCGATGACCCTGTTCGCGCCCAGCGCGGATCAGGAGGCGTTGTCGGCCACAGCCGACGTGCGCGGCATGACGTTTGCGCGCGCCGTGGAGCGGTTGACCGATCTGGCCTTCATGGACGCGCAGCAGGCTGATCTGAACAGCCCGCCGCGCTACACCCTGCACCCGCTGGCGCGCGCCTTTGCGGCGCGGGAACTGGCGCAGGATGAGTCGTTCGAGAGCGCCGCCCGCGCGCGCTGGCTGAACTGGTATGTGCGATTGACCGGCCAGGTGGGCTATTGCCCCAATGACCTGGGCCGGCTGAAACTGCTCGACCCGGAGCGCGGCATGTTGCACACGGTGATCGGGTGGGCGATGCGCAACGGGCGCCATGAAACGGTTTTGGCGCTGGCGCGCGGGTGCAGCTTTTACTGCTATGTGCGCGGTCTGATGAACCGCGAGCCGGACATCAATCCGGTGGCGGCCCAGGCGGCGCAGGCATTGAATCAGCCGGTCGAAGAAATACACTGGCTGGCGCGCCACGTTCAGCGCCTGGCGCGGGCCGGCAAACTGGCCGAGGCGGAACCCTGGCTGGCGCGTATGCAGGCGCTGGCGGCAGTCAACGCGCTGCCGGCTGATGTGGCCGAGCCGTATCATCACGGCCTGGCAACTTATCACCTGGCGCGCGGCGCGGTGGATGAGGCGGAGCGCGAATGGCGCGCGCTGCTGGCCGGCCTCGCCGGAGCGCCCCCGGCTCAGGCGGCTTCGGCGCGGCTGCTGGCCCTGAAGTGGCTGGCCACCTGTCTGCGCCAGAAAGGGGATTTGACGCAGGCCCGCCAGGTGGTGTCGGAGGCGCTGAGCATGGCCTGCAGCGAGGCCCCCCTGCGCGCCACGCTTTCGCTGCAACTGGAACTGGCGCGCGTATTGCTGGAGCAGGGCCAGCTCGACGCATCTGAGCAGCTCGCAGCCGCGTGCCGGGAGCGCGTCGTTCGCCATGTGGTCGATCGGCACATGCCGGACGTGTGTTTTGTGGAGGGGCAGTTGTTGCGCGCGCGGGGCGATCTGGCCGGCGCGCGCCGCGCGCTGAGCGAAGCATTGGACGGCTTCGAGCGGATTGGGTTGCGCCGCGAGATTGACGAGGCGCGCGCGGCGCTGAAGCAAGTGATCGGGTAACATCTGCGCCATGCGCGCTCTTGTGCTATCCGATCAACTCTCATTCGACCCGAATTACCCGATGCCCGCGCCGATGCCGGGCGAGGCCCTCATTCGCGTCACCCGCGCCGGCGTCTGCAACACAGACCTGGAGCTTGTCAAAGGCTACATGCGCTTTCGCGGCGTCCTGGGTCACGAGTTCGTCGGCGTTGTGGAATCCATCATGCCGGCTGATACGGAAGCGCCGACCGACATTCGCCCCGGCGATCGCGTGGTCGGCGAGATCAACGCTGTGGGGCCGGCGTCGCCCTCGCGCCACTGGCATGAGCGCGCCCAGGACCCGACGCGCACCACGTTGGGCATCGACCGGCGCGATGGCGTCTTTGCAGATTACACGCGCCTGCCACTGGTCAATTTGCACCGCGTGCCGGACACGGTGAGCGACGACGAGGCCGTGTTTGTCGAGCCGCTGGCGGCGGCGTGCCAGATTCTGGAGCAGGTTCATATCACGCCCACGGATCGGGTGGCGGTGCTGGGCGACGGCAAACTGGGTTTGTTGTGCGCGCAGGTTCTGGCCACCACCGCCTGTGATCTCACCGTCATCGGCAAGCACGCCGCCAAGCTCGAAATCCTGCGCCGGCGCGGGATCAACACATTTCTGCTCGACATTCCCGGAGTCTCTAAGACTCCGGGAATGTCGTTCGATGTGGTGGTCGAATGCACCGGCGCGCCGGCCGGCTTCGATCTGGCGCGGCAATTATTGCGTCCGCGCGGCACGCTCGTGCTGAAGAGCACCTACGAGGGGTTGCCGCAGGCCAATCTGACCATGATCGTGGTGGACGAGATCACCGTGGTCGGATCGCGCTGCGGGCCGTTTGCGCCGGCGTTGCGCCTGTTGGCGCAGAAGCGTGTCGATGTCATCTCGCTGATCCACGCCCGCTATCCGTTGCGCGAAGGATTGCGCGCGCTGGAACACGCAGGCCGGCCCGGCGTGTTGAAGGTGCTGCTGGACATCGCTTCCTGATCGACGCGGTACACTACCCAATACGCCATACGCAATACGCGCCGCGCATCACGCACTGCGCGAGTTGGAGCAACCATGATTACTGGAACGATGAAAGCCCTGGTCAAGAAATATCCCCGCGAGGGCCTGTGGCTGGACGAAGTGCCCATCCCACAGCCCGGCATCAACGATGTGCTGATCAAGATTCACAAGACTTCGATCTGCGGAACCGATGTGCATATCTGGAACTGGGATGCCTGGTCGCAGAAGACGATTCCTGTGCCGATGGTGGTGGGGCACGAGTTCGTCGGCACGGTGGCGGCGATGGGATCGAACGTGCGCGACCTGAACATCGGCGATCTGGTGTCGGGCGAGGGGCACATTGTGTGCGGGCGCTGCCGCAACTGTCTGGCCGGCCGGCGTCATCTCTGCAAGGACACGCAGGGCGTGGGCGTCAACCGGCCCGGCGCGTTTGCTGAATACCTGTGCATCCCGGTCACCAATGTCTGGCACGCGGATCCGTCCATTCCCACCGACATCCTGAGCATCTTCGATCCATTTGGCAATGCCACGCACACGGCGCTCTCGTTCAGGGTCCTGGGCGAGGACGTGTTGATCACTGGAGCCGGGCCGATCGGCGTGATGGCGACGGCGATTGCGCGGCACGCCGGCGCGCGCTATATCGTGACCACAGATCTCAATCCGTACCGGCTCGAACTGGCGCGCAAGATGGGCGCCACGCTGGCCGTCGATCCGCGCGAGAAGAGCCTGGCGCAGGCGCAGAAAGAGCTGGGCATGAAAGAGGGGTTCGATGTGGGTTTGGAAATGTCTGGCAGCGGCGCGGCGTTCCGCGACATGCTGGCCAACATGTGTCACGGCGGCAGGATCGCTATGCTGGGCATCCCGACAGCCGACCTGGCCATCGACTGGAACACGGTCATCTTCAACATGCTGACCATCAAGGGCATCTATGGCCGCGAGATGTACGAGACGTGGTACATGATGCAGTCGATGCTGCAATCCGGCCTGGACATCAGCCCGGTCATCACCCACCGCTTCCACTACACCGAATTCGAGAAAGGCTTCCAGGTCATGCGCTCCGGCAATTCGGGCAAGGTGATCCTGAACTGGGAGTGAGCGGGCGGCAGGGTTGGTAAGGTTCGTAAGGTTGATAAGGTTCAGCAGGTTGCTGAGGTAAACATGGCAGACAAACTCGATTTCATCCGGCAGGAGCTGGATGCGCTGCGCGGGCAAGGGCTGTACAACACCATTCGCACGATTGACTCGCCGCAGGGGGCGTGGCTGGTGGTGGATGGCAGGCGCGTGTTGAACTTTTGCTCGAATAACTATCTGGGGCTGGCCAACGACGCCCGGCTGAAGACTGCGGCGCAGCAGGCGGTGGAGCAATATGGCGCCGGGCCGGCGGCCGTGCGCACCATCGCCGGCACATTGTCGTTGCACGTCAAACTGGAGCAGCGCCTGGCCGAGTTCAAAGGCGCCGAGGCCACTATCTCGTTCCAGTCGGGCTTCACGTCCAATCTGGCTGTGGCGCCGGCGCTAATGGGCAAGGAAGACGTGATCTTCTCCGACGAGCTGAACCACGCCAGCATCATTGATGGCTGCCGGCTGTCGGGCGCGAAGATCATCCGCTACGCGCACAACGATCCGCAGGCGCTGGAGCAGCAGATTCAGCAGGCGCAGGGGACGTATCGGCGCGGCATGGTTATCACCGATGGCGTGTTCTCGATGGATGGCGACATTGCGCCGCTGCCGGCATTGGTGGAAGTCGCCGACCGGCATGGGTTGCTGACGATGGTCGATGACGCGCACGGCGAAGGCGTGCTGGGCCGGGGCGGGCGCGGCATTGTCGATCACTTTGGACTGCACGGCAAGGTGGATATCGAAGTGGGCACGCTGTCGAAGGCGTTCGGGGTGGTGGGCGGCTATGTCGCCGGCCGGCCGGAGATCGTCGAATGGCTGCGCCAGCGCGGCCGGCCTTTCCTGTTCTCCAGCGCGGTGACGCCGGCCGACGCGGCGGCCTGTCTGGCGGCGGTGGACATTCTCGAAGCTTCGACCGATCGCGTGGACCGGCTGTGGGCCAACACGCGCTACTTCAAGCAGGAGATGCAGCGCCTGGGGTTCGACATCGGCCACAGCGAGACGCCGATCACGCCGGTGATGCTGGGCGAGGCCGAGCTGGCGCAGCGGTTTTCGCGCCGGCTGTTCGAGCGCAACGTGTTTGCCATGGCGATTGGTTTCCCCACCGTGCCGCGCGGCAAGGCGCGCATTCGTGTGATGATTAGCGCCGCCCACCAACAGGCCGATCTGGACCAGGGGTTGGAGACGTTCGCCCAGGTGGGCAGGGAACTGGGTGTGATCGGCTGATAGAATCGCTGCATGGCCCGCTCCTCAAGCGCCTTGCTCGATCACCTGTTGCGCGCCGATGAGATCGGAGTGCGCCTCGAAATCGTCGGCGGTTTGCCGATCTGGGAGGCGCATCCGCTGCTGCGCCACCAGGAACACATCGACCGCATCCGCGCCTCGATTCATCCCCGCGCTGCCGGCCCTGCCGCTGGCTGCGGGTGTTTTCACATCGCCGATATCTACATCCAGTTCCCAGATGGCTCCCTCAAACGACCCGATATCTCCATTTTCTGCCGCCGGCCGACGGATGAAGACAGCGCCGTGACCGATGTGCCCGAAGCCGTGGTCGAGGTGATTAGCAAGGGCTACGAAGCCAAAGACCTGGAGATCGCTCCGCGCTTCTATCTGTCGCAGGGCGTCAGGGATGTCATCGTGTTCGACCCTTACACGTTGCTGGTGCTGCACGTGCAGCCGGCCGGCGCGGCCCGTCTGGTGTCGCCGGTGCCATTAAGCCTGGCCTGCGGCTGCGACCTGATCGTGTGAGGCAGCATCGCCGTGCCTTCTGTCTTGTTTGTCTGCACCGGCAACATCGCCCGCTCACCGCTGGCCGAGGCGATGTTTCGCCAGCGTTTGAAGGCGCGCGGCCTGGATGGGCACTGGGTGGTCGAGTCCGCCGGCACGTGGGCTTACGACGGCCAGTCTTCTCCCGATTCCGTCCAGCAGGTTGCGCGCGACTATGGGCTGGATGTGAGCGCCCATCGCGCCCGGCGCGTGTCGGCTGCGCTGCTGGCCCCGTTCGACCTTATCCTCACCATGGAGCGCGGCCACAAGGAGGGGATTCAGGTCGAGTTCCCGCAGGCAGCCCGGCGCACTTGTCTGCTCAGCGAAATGGTTGAGCAGCGTTACGATGTGCCGGATCCCTATGATGCGCTTGACGAGGTGCGCCAGGCGGCGCGCCTGATCGACGCGCTGTTGACGCAGGGCTACGATCGCATCGTCGCGCTGGCTCAGGCCGGCGGCGATGCGCCAGAGGAGCAGGGAGATGGATGCGGCGGCGCATGACCCGGCGCCAGGCGCCCGGCAGCGGCCCATCGTGGTGGGCGTGGCCGGCGGCACCGGCTCTGGCAAGACCACGCTCGTGCGCAACATCGTCGAAGCGGTCGGCGCGGCCAACATCGTCGTGTTGCAGCACGATTCGTATTACCGCGACCACAGCGACCTGCGCTTTGAAGAGCGCGCCCGACTGAATTACGACCACCCCGATTCCCTGGAAACAGCGTTGTTTGTGCGGCATCTGGAGCAGTTGATCGCCGGCCAGCCGGCCGATGTTCCGGTGTACGATTTTGTGACGCACACCCGCCGGCGCGAGACGGTGCGCGTCGAACCCGCCCGCGTGATCCTGGTCGAGGGCATCCTGGTGCTGGCCGAGCCGGGCCTGCGCGCGTTGATGGACATCAAAATCTTTGTGGACACCGACGCCGATGTGCGTTTCATTCGCCGGCTGCGACGCGACATCCACGAGCGCGGCCGCTCGGTCGAGTCGGTGGTGCAGCAGTACCTGGACAGCGTCAAGCCGATGCACGAGATGTTCGTCGAGCCGAGCAGACGCTACGCCGACATCATCATTCCTGAAGGCGGGCGCAACGCCATAGCCCTGGATATGGTGATTGCGCGCCTGCGCATGGCCGGCGACGCGCGGCCCGAAAAGTGAATCCCCCTCGCCGCATGAACGCTGGCGAGGGGGTTTTGTTTTCATCGAGCGCAGTTCGCGCGCGGGCGACACGCGCCGTCCGCGTGGGATCAGCGCGCGGGCATTCCGCCGCCGGTCTCGGTGGTCATGCCCGGCATGATCGGGCTGGTTGAGGCCAGGCTTGGCGTTCCGCTGCGCCGCCGGCCATACCATGCCGCCGCCACGGCCGCTGCCGCGATCCACAGCGCGCCGCTCCAGTAGGGCGCTCCGGCGCCGAGCGTGTCGAAGGTGACGCCGGCCCACACCGGCCCAAACACACGCGTCAGGCTGTTGACGGATTGCGTCGCGCCCAGAATGCTGCCCTGTTCGCGCGCCGACGCCTGTTTGGAGACGATGTTGGTCAGGGTGGGGGTGGCCAGCGCGTTGCCGATGGAGACCAGGGCCATGGTCGGGTAGAGCGTCCACACGGCCGGCGCGAAGGCGGTCGCCACAAAGCCGGCGGTCATGATGACCAGGCCGGTGATTGCCAGCGCGCGGTCATTGAAGCGGTTCACCAGCCGGCGCACCAGAAAGCCCTGCATGAACACGCCGACGATGCCCAGGAAGGTGAACAACACGGCGTTTTCCTGCGGGCCAAGCCCAAAGCGATTGAGCGTAAACAGGGCGAAGTTGGTTTGCAGGCCGGCAAAGGCGAAGTTCTGCGCAAAGATGGCCAGCAGGATCGGCAGCAGACCCGGCCGCTGCATGGCGTCGCCGATCTGCTGAATGGGATTGATTTCTGCGAAGCTGATGGCCCCGCGCTTGCGCTGAGCCGTGGGCAGCGATTCGGGCAGAACGAAGAAGCCGAACGCTGCCGTCACCAGCGCCAGGCCGCCGGCCACGAACGCCGGCGTCTGCAAGCTGATCTGGCTGAGCGCGCCGCCCAGCGCCGGCCCAATGATGAAGCCCAGGCCGAACGCTGCGCCGATCAGGCCGAAGTTCTTGGCGCGGTCCCTGGGCGGTGTGACATCGGCGATATACGCCTGAGCGATGGAGATGTTGCCGCCCGTGAAGCCGTCGATGATGCGCGCTACGAACAACATGGCCAGCGAGCCGGCCAGACCAAACATTACATAGCCCAGGGCCGACCCCAGCACGCTCAGCACCAGCAGGGGACGCCGGCCGTAGCGGTCGGACAACGCGCCCAGAACAGGCGCCGCCAAAAATTGCGCCGCCGAGTAGGACAGCGAGAGCAGCCCCACCGCCAGCGCGTCGTGGTTGTATTGCTGAACCAGATAGGGGATCACCGGGATCAGGATGCCCACTCCCAGCAAATCCAAAAACACTGTGGCGAAAATAAAGGCGATCGGGCGCTTGCCTTGTTTGCCGGCCCCTGCCTCCTGGTGCATGGCGCGATGCAACTTCTCTTGCGCGGACTCCGTTAATGATGGCGAGACGTGATCCATACCAGTTCCCTGACCTGTTGAGACTTACCCAATAGACAAACAAACGTTGGACAAACGGGATATAAGGAATCTAAGCCGGTTGAATGAAAACAGCTTCAACCGCGCCTGAGAACTCGATAAGCCCGTCTATGCCCGTGCGCGTCGGGCCATGAGACAATCGACCAAAATCAAAGAGGAGCGCATTTGAATGAATCGTCGAGAAGTTCATCTGTTGCGGCAGATCAAAGGCTATCCCTGTATCACGATCACTCTGCCCACGCACCGCACGTCGCCCGACAATCGCCAGGACCCGATCCGATTAAAGAATCTGGTGAAACAGGCTGCCGAGCGTCTGCTGGGCGAATTCAGCAAACGCGAGGTCGAGCCGCTGCTGATCCGCATGGATCAAATCGCCAACGACATCGACTATCCGCACACGCTGGACGGGCTGGCGATTTTCGTCAACCGTGACTTTGGGCGGGCGGTGTACCTGCCGTTCACGCTGAAAGAGCGCGTGGTGATTGATGAGAGCTTTTTCACGCGCGATCTGGTGTTTGCCTTGAATCGCACGCCGCGCTACTGGACCCTGGCGTTGAGCGAAAAGCCCACTCGCCTGTTCGACTGCACGCGCGATGACTTCGTTGAAATTCAGGAGGGGGGCTTCCCCATGATTCACGAAGGGCCGGGAGGGGAACAGCCGTTGCCGGGGGGCGAAGGCATCAACAAGTCGGCCTACCGCGACGAGCGCCATCGCCAATTCTTCCGCCAGATCGACGCGGCGCTGAAGCCGTTCCTGGCCGGCGACTCGCTGCCGCTGGCAGTCGTGGGGGTGGATCGTTTCCTGGCGTTCTTCAACGAAGTCACCTCGCATAAGGCTGCCATTGTGACCACCGTGACCGGCAGCCACGACAAGACGCCGCCGCATGAGCTGGCCAGACTGGTCTGGCCGCTGGTGCAGGCCAATCTGGCCGAGCAGCGCCGGCAGGTGCACGCGGAGCTGGACAAGGCTGTCGGCGAGCGCAAAGTTGCCTCCACGGCGGGCGAGGTGTGGCGCTACGCCAGAGAGGGCCGCGGCCGGCTGCTGCTGGTCGAAGAGGATTTCCACTTCCCGGCGCGCGTGGATGAGAGCGGTATGCGCATTACGCCGGCTGAAGATGCGACCGCGCCGGGCGTGATCGACGACGCCGTGGATGAGATCATCGAGACAGTGCTGGACAAACAGGGCCGGGTGGTGTTTGTGGACAACGGCTCGCTGCCGGCGCATCAGCGCATCGCGCTGATCCTGCGCTATTGATCGCCGGCCCGTCCGCAACAAAACAGAGCGCGCCCGTGTTGTGAACGGGCGCGCTTTTTTACGGCGCACGCCGAAGGGAGCCGCGCAAGCTAACCGGCTGTCTGGACGATCTCAGTCAGTTTTCTGGCGGCGAGTTCAGGCAATGCAAGCGGGATGAAGTAGTCTGCCGGATACAGGTAGTCTTCGCCGGATTCATCCACCACGCGCAGATAGCCTTCTTTTGCGGCGGCGGCATCCGGCAAAATCTGATAGACCTTGCGAATGACAAGGTCTTCAGATCCCTCGTTCCGCACACAAATCACAAATGTCATCTGAGCTTTACTCTTGCCCATCAGTCCTCATCCAGAAACCGCTTGATCTTGATCTTTTTCCGACCAATGCCATGCGCTTCGTACCAGTGTAACTCTGCCAACCGGACTCTGTTAGCGGCTAACTCAATCAGGGCGATTCCCTTTAACTTGCGCCATCGGCCTGGGCCGAACTGCTGTCGCAGGCGAGCAACATCCTTGATTCCATTGCCTGTGGCAATGACCTGCACGTCTGTGATTTCGCCGACGATTTTGAAGTGCACTTGCAGATTATAGGCTCTACAGACGCTGAATCGTCATCGTGTGGGCGACACGTTCGACGCGCGTGTGGGCGATTCAGAAACGACGTCGGTTCTCGTCACTACTGATCCCAGCGCTTATCCGGCTGCCAGAAGGCCAGCTTGGGCGTGTCCCAGTAGCTGGTTTCCTCGAACAGGCCGCTCGGCGGGCGCAGATTTTCGCGGATGGCTTCGTAGTTGAGATCGACGCCCAGCCCCGGCTTGTCCGGCACGGTCACATAGCCGTCCTCGATGTAGTTCGCAGGCAGGCCGGTCACCAGGCTTTGCCAGAAGGGCAGATCGAGGCCGTGATGCTCCAGCGCGACGAAACTGGGGATGGCGGCTGCGGTGTGCAGGTTGGCCATGAATGCGATGGGCGAGCCGGCGAAGTGCAGCGCCGTCGGAATGCCGTAGCGTTCGGCGTAATCGGCGATGCGTTTGGTCTCGGCCATGCCGCCCGATGTGAGCAGGTCGGGGTGGATGATGTCGATGGCGCGCCGCTCGATGAAGGGCCGGCAGCCGTCGAGCAGATACCACTCCTCGCCAGCGGCAATCGGCACGTTAACCGCGTCGCGGACCTCTTTGTGCCCCTCCACATCCCACCACTGCACGGGGTCTTCCATCCACGCCAGGCCATACGGCTCCAGCGCGCGGCCGAGCTTGATGACCTCTTTGCTGGTCATCATGCCGTGGCCGAAGTGGTCGATGCACAGCGAGGTTTCCCAGCCCACCGCCTCGCGCACAGCAGCCACGACTTCGGCCATGCGCGCGATGCCCTTGTCGGTGACATGCACGCCGGTTCCCGTGCCGGGCGCGTTGTGCCAGTTTCCGGTGTGGTATTCGTGCCGGGTGATCTGGCCGATGCGCGTGTCGGGGATGCCTTCCAGCAGGTGCATGCCAATGTCGAACTTGATGAAAGTCAGGCCCATCTTTTTGCGGCCCATCACCCGCTCGACGTAGCTTTCGGGCCGGGCGTCGCGGGCCGCCGGCGTGTCGGCGTATAGCCGCACTTTGTCGCGGTATTTGCCGCCCAGGAACTGCCAGCACGGCGCGCCGTACACCTTGCCGATCAAGTCCCACAATGCGATTTCCAGGCCGCTCACCCCGCCGCCTTCGCGTCCGTGGTTGCCGAAGCGCCGGATGTCGCGGAAGATCATGTCGATGTTGAGCGGGTTCTGGCCCAGCAGCCGGCTCTTGAACTGGAGCGCGTTCTCTTTGTGGCCGGCGTCGCGCACTTCGCCGATGCCATACACGCCCTGGTTGGTGTCCAGGCGGATGATCGGGTAGTCGTAGTTGCTGGCAACGACTGCGATGCGCAGATCGGTGATCTTGAGTTGGGACGGGGTGGAAAAGGTGTTGACCTTGTCCAGGGCGCGCTCGACGCTTTCGTTTTTCTGCTCGTTCATGTGTGTGTAAACCTCCGAGCGGACATGGTAGGACAGGATGCCAAATGTCGCAAGGAAAAACGGCGCGGCCATGGCAGACAGACCATGACCGCGCCGGCGCAGATGAGTTGTTGAGACCCGATGCAGCCGTCACATATTCCTGACGTAGGTGGTGAACCAGAACTCGCCCAGTCCGTAGTCATCCGGCCAGTGCGAGCCGCGCACGCCGTTCTTGTCCGGCTCCATGCCCGACCCGGCCACCTGCGGCTTGATGAGATACGGGATGCGCTCGTGGTACAGCGGGCAAATGACGTATTCGGACAGCACCATCTTCTCAGCCTCATAGAACATGGCGTCGCGCTCCTCTTTGCTGCCGATGTAGCCGGCCGCCTTGTTGAACATTTCATCGTAGGTTGCGTTGTTCCAGTTGGTCAGGCGGTTCGAGGTGAAGATGCTCAGCATGTTGGACTGGTCGAGGTAGTCCATGCCGTAGGAGTCGACCCACACCGGCACGATGCGGTTGGTGCGCACTTCCTCGATGAACACGCGCCAGTCCTTGCTGACCACTTCGGTTTCGATGCCGAGCTGATTCTTGACCTCGGCAGCGAAGCCTTGCGCGATGAGTGAAGCTGTCTGGGCGCCGATCGGTGTGACGGGAATCTCCAGTTTGGGGAACCCCTGGCCGTTGGGGTAGCCGGCCTCGGCCAGAAGCTGTTTGGCCTTCTCCACGTCGAATGGCTGGATGGTCTGCGCTTCAGGCGTGTTCTCCCATGAGCCGGGGAAGCCGGCGGCGAGGAAGGTGTAGGCCGGCACGCCGCCCCGGCCTGCCACGGCCTGCACGATCGGCGCGCGGTCAAAGCACATGCTCAGCGCCTGGCGCACGCGAATGTCGTCGAACGGCTTGATGGCGAAATTGAAGCCGACGTAGTAGGTGCGGAAGTCGCCATACATCCAGTACACCTGGTCGGCCAGCGAGGGGTCTGCCTCGGCCACGCGGCCGGTGGTGATATCGGTGCGCATCCACAGGGCGTCGCTGGATTGGTAAGCAGTGACGGCGTCGATGGCAGCCGGCACCTGGCTGATGAACTTGCTGTAGTAGGGGATCATCTCAGCCGGGCCGGTGTACTGCTCGTTCAACTCAAGCACGAACTGCTTGTCCTTCGACCACTCTGTCAGCTTCAAGGGCGAGCAGGTTACGGCCGTGGCGACCTCGTTGTTGTACAGCTTGCCGTGCTTCTCCATGGCGGCCTTGCTCAACGGCACCGACCAGATGAGCTGCGATGGGAGATAAGGCGCCGGCGAGGTGGTCTCGAACTCCAGAGTGTAGTCGTCCAGCGCCTTGACGCCGATCTCGCTGACCGGCACGCTGCCGCTGGTGGCCTCCGCCCAGTTCTTGAGGTTCAGGTAGTACCAGGCGAAGTCCCAGGCGTGCTCGGGGCTGGCGCCGAGCTGGAAGGTGGCCACGTAGTCGTGGGCGGTCAACTCATTGCCATCAGACCACTTGATGCCCTTGCGCAGGTTGAACGTCCATTTCATGCCATCTTCCGATGGTTGCCAGCTCTCGGCGGCGGCCGGCAGCACGTCGTAGTCCTTGTTGAAGCGCACGAGGCCGAGGCTGTAAGCAGAGGTGAAACCGCCAGACTGGTACATGGAGATGAAGCGATCGACGGTGTAGGGCGTGCCGCCGAACATGATCATCACTTGCTTGTCCAGCGGGGCGGCGTCCGCGGGCAACACCTTGCCAAGCGCATTGACGTTGGCGGCGGCCGGCTCTGGGACAGTGGTTGGCTCGGGCGCGGTGGTCGGCTCGGCGGGAGCTGACGGCGGCTCGGTGGGACTTGCGGGTTGGGCCGGGGGCGGGGGCTGTGTTGCTGCCGGGGCAGCGCAGGCTGCCAGGCTGCCGGCCACACTTGCGCTGGCGAGCGCCAGGAATGTTCGACGATTGATCGTTCGCTTGCTCATGATCGGGTTTCCTCCTTCACCACACCAGACTAAATCCTGAACTTGTGTCAATCCGAATTCAACGCTTTTGAACAAATGGTTATGAGTCGAGATGCGATTCGGTTTATAGGCTTGCGGGCATCACCTCCTGATGTTGCTGGGGTCCAGGGCGTCGCGCAGCGCGTCGGCCAGGAACATGAAGCTGAGCGTGGTGATGGACAGCGACAGCAGCGGGAACAGAATCAGGTGCCAGAACAGGCGCAGCGTGGGAATGCCGTCGCTGATCATCTTGCCCCAGCTTGGGATCGGGTCGCGGATGCCCAGGCCCAGAAAGCTGAGGCCGGCTTCGGCGTAGATGGTGCCGGGGATGCCCAGCGCAACGGCGATGATGAGCGCAGTGAGGGCATTTGGCAGCAGATGGCGCACTGAAATGTGCCACAAGCCGGCGCCCAGCGCCTGCGACGCCAGGACGAAATCGCGGTTGCGCAGGCGCAGCACCTCGGCGCGCATGATGCGCGCGTAGCCGATCCAGGTGGTCACGACGAGCGCAAAGATGAGCTGGGGAATGCCGGCCCCAAACGCGGTCAACAGGAACAACGAGAACAGGAAACCGGGCAGCGCGGTGAAGACCATCACGACCATGTTCAGCGCGTTCTCGGCAAGCCCGCGCTTCAGGCCGGCGACAAATCCAAACGGCACGCCCACGATCAGCGCCAGAAGTTGCACGGCGAATGCAACCAGAATTGACGAGCGCGTGGCGTAGATCAGCCGCGAGAGCAAATCGCGGCCCAGCATATCCGTGCCCAGCAGGTGCTTCGGATTGGGGAACTGGCCGGCGTCCTGGATGATCGACTGGTCGTAGCCGTAAGGCGCCAGGATCGGCGCGAAGATGGCGACCAACATCAGCAGGATGACGATGACGGCGCTCACGGCGGCCGGCTTGTTGTGTTTCAGCCGGCGCCACACTGCGCCGAATGTGCTGGTCGGTTTCACCAGCCTGAGGGCGCTTTTTGGGGCAACATTACTTGCAGGTGCCGCTGATGCCATGTCGTCACAGCTCCACGCGCGGGTCCAGCCTGGCGTACAGCAAGTCTGTCACCAGCAGGGTGATGCCCCAGATCACGGCGATGATGAGGGTCAGCGCCATCACCATGGGGTAGTCGCGGTTGACCGAACTGCTGACGAGGTACTGCCCCAGGCCGGGGATGCGGAATGTGGTCTCGATGAAGACGGAGCCAGTCAGAATGAGCGGAATAGTCGGGCCGAACACGGTGATCAGAGGGATCATCAGGTTCTTGAACACGTGCTTCGGGATGATCAGGCGCTCAGCCAGCCCTTTCGCGCGCGCCGTGCGCACGTAGTCCAGTCCCAGTTCGTCGAGCGTCAGGCCGCGAATGTAGCGGATGAGGGTGGACATCGGCCCCAGGCAATAGGCGATCACCGGCAGCACCAGATGTTCCGGCCCGCCCCAGCCGCCCGACGGCAGCAGCCGCACGCGCGCCGAGAAGACGAGGATCAGCGCCACCGCGATGACGAAGCCGGGGATCACCGTCATCGCCGTGGCGAAGGTGTTGATCACAATATCGATGAGCGAGCCTTTGCGTTTGGCCGCCTGGATGCCGAGCCACACGCCAAGCGGGAAACTGATGACGATGGTGATGAGGCCCAGGATGAGGGTCGGCCCCCACACCCGCGCAATCAAATCCTGAACGCGCTCGGTCGGGCTGAAGAAGGAGTAGCCGAAGTCACCCTGCAGGGCGTTGGTGACATAGGCGATGTAGCGCTCGAAGATCGACCCCGTCATGCCGTACTTGCGCAGGATGTTCTCGCGCTGGGCGCCCTGCAGCGGCATCTGGCGCTCCTCAAACGGCCCGCCCGGCACGCTGTACATGATGATGAACGTGAGCACCGAGATGACGAAAAGCACAAAGCCCAGGCTGAGCAGTCGTCGGATGGTGTAGGCCAGCATGATCTGTGTGTGTCGTGTGAAAGTGTTTTTGGGCGCGCACAGGTCTGCGCGTGATTAGTCTGTCAGTGCGCTTACCAGTTTGATGTGCTGTTTCAAGCGCCTTTCGAGCACCTGGTAGTGGGCCAGAATTGCCTCTCTTGCAGCGGCGGCATCGCGACGCCGCAGCGCCAGAAGGATGGCGTTGTGCATCTCATACGAGTTGTCGAATTGCTGCCAGTCGTAGAGGGAATACGCCTTTTCCTTCGCGCGCCAGGTAATCTCAAAGAGCTGCGCCGCAATTGGGTTGCCGCTGCGCTCCATCAGCAGGTGATGGAAGGCGTAGTCCTCTTCTTCGACTTTATCCTCGCTTGTCTGCTTGATTCGCATACGTTCGACAATCTCGCGCAGGCGGTCGAGATCGGCTTTTGACAGGTTGCTCAGAATGGCGTCAACGAAGTGCAAATCAATCGCCTTGCGAATCTCGTTCATGTGCAGCAGGCTGTTGTTGTGGAAGGCAAGTGAATACGACAGGTTGCTGAGGATTGTTTCAAAGCCAAAGTCGCGCACCACCCGTCCCACACCCTGGCGCGCCTCGACAATTCCCAGGCTCTCCAGGCTGCGCAACGCCTCCCGCACAGCGGCGCGACTGACGGCAAAAGACTGGGCCAGTGTCTCCTCGGTGGGGAGCTTCTCGCCAGGTTGCAGGCGGTTCTGCACGATATAGTTCTTTATGCGCTCCTGAAGTTGTTCAGTGAGTGTAATGTCTGTCACTGGCTGCAAATTGGCGACACTTGCATTCATAAGCGGGTCCGGGTAATAAGCTGGTCCTCTCGCGCCCAGGTTGTCTGACAACCGGACAATATCACGCAAACGGCCGGAAGTCAATACATGAATGGTTCGCCGGCGCAGCCATTTTGAGCGCCTGTCATCTTTCACCTCGCTGTGATCGGCGCAGCTTGAACTGCCTGCCGACGGTTGCACTTTCGACAAGTCAGCGCATTTGCATTTTTCCGAAAGAGATCGTAAAATACCAAAACATTGAAGGCTATTTTTCACAACGCGACATGGGCACCCGAAGCGTCACGAAAGACCTGTTTCTCGAAGAGCGCCGGCAAGAGATATTGCGGCGTGTCAACGAATTGGGGCGCGTGTCTGTCGGTGAACTCAGCCAGCAATTCAATGTGTCTGAGGTGACCATTCGAGCCGATTTGCAGGCGCTCGCCGACAGCAATCTGGTGGTGCGCACGCATGGCGGCGCGGTGACTGCGAGTCGCGCCCTGCCCGACATTTCGCTGTCATCGCGCCTGAAGCAGCAGGTGCATGAGAAGGATCGCATTGGCGAAGCCGGCGCGGCTATGGTCGCCGACGGCGACGCCATTTTCCTGGACTCGAGCAGCACGGCGCTGGCCATTGCCCGCCAACTCAAGGACCATCGCCATGTCACCATCATCAGCAACAGCCTGGCCGTGGCCCAGGAGATGCTGGATGCCCC
>DAOTYS010000165.1:0-4169 GCA_034434575.1 Thermoflexales bacterium | reverse complement strand
CGCAACGCCCAGCGCGCCCAGGAAAGACCGGCGCGACATGCCCCGGCACGGCGGATGTGATCCGCGCACATGCGATCCGCGATAATGTCTCATTCGTAACTCCTCCTGGCGCTCCGCCGGCCATACCGGCCCGGCGATGCGCCTACATCTTTTGCGCTGCGGTCAGGCTGTTGCCGCATTGAGCGCATGTTGCGCTGTCCGCATCGGCCTGCCGATATTTCCGGTCGAATAGCGCCTGATCGTAGGGCGCTCGCCGGCCCGGGCAATCGACGCGCGGGCACAGCGCGCAATTCTCGAACCGCTCTGCCGACGCAAACCGGATGCCCGACACTGACTTGGTGGGGACCATCAGCAAGCTTTTGGTCAATGACACGCCGATCGCCGCTTGCGGATCGCCGCACACTGCAAACAGCTTGCGCTGCTCGGCGAGCGGCCAATCTGCCAGCGAGCCGGGATTCATGGTCGAGGTGTCGCCGGGGCTGTACAGCGCATCCAGATGCCGGCCCATTGCGGCAATCGCCGCGCCCAATGCCATCTGCTTGACACCTTCCGCGCAATATCGCTCGAACGGGTCAGTGATGCCATTGGCCCACATCTCCAGCTCCATGCCGCACGTGGCAATGAAAGGGTAGACCTTGCGCGCGCCATCGAGGTTGACGCGCAGCACGCGGCTCTTGAAGGTCACGCCGTCGATCGCGATCGTGTCATCGCCGGCGGCCTCCACGAACGCCAAACCGTACATGGCCCGTGGATGGGCCACTGTCGCAGCCTGTTCTGCCAGCCGGATTACCGCTTCGGCTTCGTCGCTGCCCGCGCCGATGCGCAACTGCTTCAGCAGCCCAGACGTGTCTGGGCGAAAGGGGACATCTGAGAGGATTATGGGATTCATCAGGCGCCGTATGCGGCGTCCTCGTTCTGCTGCCTCCTGGACGGCCGGAGCGAGAGGATACTCGCCGCATACGGTTTGTACTGCGATTCGCCGGAATGCGCAACCACCGGCGCGCCGGCCCGGGTCAACCGCCCCGGCTGGCCAGATGCCGATCCACCATAAACAGCGCCGAGGGATGATCGCCGATCATCTTCAATTGATGCACAATCAGATCCACGTTCTTCTCCTCTTCGACCTGTTCGTTAATGAACCAGTGCAGCAAGACCTGCGCCGGCTTGTCGTTCTCCTGAACGGCTGTGTCATACAGCGCATGGATCAGACTGGTCACCTTTTCCTCGTGCGCCTGCACCTGCTGAAACACATCCAGCGGCCCTTTGAATTCCGACGGCGGCTGGTCCAGCGCCTGGAACACGACCTTGCCGCCCCGGTCATTCAGGTGTTCGACGAACTTCATGGCGTGGCCGCGCTCTTCTTCCGCCTGCACGCTCATCCAGTGAGCAAACCCCGGCAGATGAATCTGCTCGAAGTAGTTTGCCATCGCCAGGTACAGATATGACGAGTACAACTCGTGCCTGATCTGCTCGTTGATCGCCTGTTCCATCTTCTGTCCGATCATGTTTCTTCTCCTCTGTCTGTCTTGTATTGATCTGAGCGCCCTGTCTTTCCGCGCTCTGTCATCTATGCTCTGTCATCTGTCATCTGTGCTCTGTTGTCTGTCATCTGTCATCTGCCATCCGCCATCTGCCGTCTGGCCAGCGCCGCGCCCAGGGAACCGAACACAAAACCGCTGGTCAATCCAAACAGCAGATAGCCGCTGGCGAAACTGATGTACTGGCCGCGAAAGTAATCGACACCCACCTGAATGTTCTGCTCGATCAGGGCTGTAGTTTCCGCCGCGCTCAAGCCGGCCGCCATCTCTGCCGCCAGCGCCGAATCCATCACCGCCGCCAGATAGCTGAAAACAACCAGATACGGCAGCACGAAGACCAGCGCCGCGATCATGCCGCCGATGTTGCCGGCGCGCCGGTATGACGGCCCGTGCACCGGCAGCGCCGCGCGCGCGCACGCCAGTCCGCCCGACAGCGACACCGCCGTCAGCAACACCATATGCATCAACAGAAAATCGCGCGACAACAGCAGCCCGATCACCGCGACGACGAAACTCAACACCCCGATAAACGCGCCGCGCGCAAGCGCCGCCCGAAGCGCCAACGCCTCGTCTTGCGAGACACTTTTCCGTTTCATTCGATAATGTGACCTGATTGTACTCGCACCTGAGCGCACGCCTGAGCGCGCGCCGCCCATCCCAAAACGGTGAACGCCATGAATGAAGCCTGGATCATTGCCGCTCTGCGCACGCCGGTCGGCCGCTACGCCGGCGCGCTCAAAGACATTCGCCCCGACGATCTGGCCGCGCACATCATCCGTGCGCTGCTTGACCGCGCCGGCGTCTCCCCCGGCGCCATCAGCGACGTCTATCTCGGCTGCGCCAACCAGGCCGGCGAAGACAATCGCAACGTAGCGCGCATGGCGACTCTGCTGGCCGGCCTGCCGGTCGAGATTCCCGCCGTCACCGTGAATCGGCTGTGCGGCAGCGGGCTGGAAGCGGTGAATCAGGCCGCGCGCGCCGCCATGCTCGGAGAGGGCGATATCTTCATCGCCGGCGGCGTGGAGAGCATGACCCGCGCGCCATTCGCTTTTGCGAAGCCCGAAGCCGCTTTTGCCCGTCAGCCGCCCCAGGTCTACGACACAACCATCGGCTGGCGTTTCACCAATCCGCGACTGGCCGAGATGGGTTACACGCAATCGCTGGGCGAGACCGCCGAGAACATCGCGGAGCAGTTCGGCGTCACGCGCGAGGCGCAGGATCGCTTTGCCCTGCAAAGCCAGCAACGGGCCGCCGAGGCGATGCGCTCCGGCCGCTTTGACGATGAGATTGTTCCCGTGTCCATCCCATCGACCAGAGGCGGGCCGCCTGCTTCATTCAGCATAGACGAACATCCGCGCCCCGACACCACGCTCGAGGCGCTGGCAAAGCTCAAGCCGGCCTTCAAGCCCGGCGGAACTGTGACCGCCGGCAACAGCAGCGGCGTCAACGACGGCGCGGCGGCCCTGTTGATTGCCACGCCTCAGGCTGCGCAGGCGCGTGGATTGAAGCCCCTGGCGCGCATCGTCAGCATGGCTGTGGCCGGCGTCGATCCCCGGCTGATGGGGCTGGGGCCTGTGCCGGCGACGCGAAAAGCCCTCGCGCGCGCCGGCCTGACGGTCGCCGAACTCGATCTGGTGGAACTCAACGAGGCGTTTGCGTCGCAATCCATCGCCTGCATCGATCAACTGGGGCTTAACCCGGCTCGCGTCAACGTCAACGGCGGCGCCATCGCCCTCGGCCACCCGCTTGGCGCCAGCGGCGCGCGCATTCTGACCACGCTGGCGCACGAATTGCGCCGGCGCGGCGGACGCTATGGGCTGGCCACCATGTGCATCGGCGTCGGGCAGGGAATCGCCACCATCATCGAAGCGCTGTAGTCGCGCTGCCAGATTTCGAGGCAACGCCGCGCAGGCGGATCCAACAAACATTGCATGTGACTTGACAATTTGGGACACTGCGGATTTACTTTGGCCAATTAGGCGCGCGGCATACCCGGCATTCAGCTGCGCCCTGCTCAACCTGAACTCTGTGAATCATTAGGAGGCACTGCCAGATTGCCATGGAAGACTTGAAGAAGCTGTACGATGCGATCGTGGACGGCGACGCCAAAACGTCGAAGGCTTTGGCGACTCAGGCGATGGAGGCCAAACTTGACCCCAAGATGCTGCTGGACGAGTACATGATTCCGGCCATGAACGAAGTGGGCCGGCGCTTCGAAACCAACGAGTACTTCGTCCCGGAGCTGCTCATCGCCGCCCGCGCCATGAAGCAGGCCCTTGAGATCATCAAGCCGGCTCTTGTGGCCACCGGCGCCGAGCCGGTCGGCAAGGTCGCCATCGGCACCGTCAAGGGCGACCTGCACGACATCGGCAAGAACCTCGTTGCGGCCATGCTCGAAGGCGGCGGCTTCGAAATCATCGACCTGGGCGTTGACGTGCCGCCGGAGAAGTTCATCGGCGCGGTCAAAGAGAAGGGCGCCAACATCATCGCTTTGTCGGCGCTGCTCACCACCACCATGCCGTCGATGAAGGCGACCATCGAGCAGTTGCAGGAAGCCGGCATCCGCGACCAGGTGAAGGTGATGATCGGCGGCGCGCCGGTGACGCAGAAGTACGCCGACGAAATCGGCGC
>DAOTYS010000164.1:0-5034 GCA_034434575.1 Thermoflexales bacterium | reverse complement strand
CCCTCGCTGGCGGAGGGGTTCTCGCTGGCGCTGGTGGAGGCGCTGGCTGCCGGCCTGCCAACAGTCGCAACAAACGTGGGCGGGGCCGGCGAAGTCATTCGAGATAGCGAAGGGGGCCTTCTTGTGCCGCCGGCAGACAGCGCGGCGCTGGCCGCGGCCCTCAACAAGCTCCTCAGCCTTGACGAAGCCCAAAGCTGGCATCAGCGCCAGGCCGCGCGCCAGGCTGCCCAGCCATTTTCCACCCAGGTCATGGCCGACAAAATGCTGCGCGTATACTTGGAAGCCATTCGCCAAAGACAATAATTCCCATGCCTGAAAAGCTTCGCTTCGCCATTATCGGTTGTGGGCGCATCGCGCCCCGTCACGCCCAATCGCTTGTCGAATTGTCAGACCGCGCCCGTCTGGTTGCCGTCGCAGACGTGATCGAAAGCCGCGCCCAAAAGCTGGCGCGCGATTTCGGCGCTGAAGCAGACACAGACTATCGCCGCCTGCTGGAGCGCCGGGACATCGACGTGATCAACATCTGCGTTCCCAGCGGGCTGCATGCGCGCATCGGCATTGAAGCCGCGCAGGCCGGCAAACATGTCGTGGTCGAGAAGCCCATGGCCTTGTCCATTCAGGACGCCGACGCTCTCATTGCGGCGTGTAAACAGGCCGGCGTCTCGCTCACCGTCGTGCTCCAGAACCGGCACAATCCCCCCATGCGCGCCCTGAAAAATCTGGTCGAAAGCGGCAAACTTGGCCGGCTTTTGCTGGGCAACGCCACGGTGCGCTGGTATCGCCCGCAGAGTTACTATGAAGACGAATGGCACGGCACGCGCGCAATGGACGGCGGCGCGCTGATGAATCAATCCATTCATCACATCGACGCCCTGCAGTGGTTGATGGGCGAAGTGGAGAGCGTGTTCGCCTATGGCGCCACCCTGGCCCACCGCATGGAGTGCGAAGACATCGGCGTCGCCGCCTGGAAATTCAAGTCTGGCGCCTTGGGTGTCGTAGAAGGATCTACCGTGACCTGGCCCGAAAACCTGGAAGGCTCCGTGGCCATTTTTGGTGAGCGCGGTTCCGTCAAGGTGGGCGGCACAGCGCTCAATCGCAGAGCTTTCTGGAAAGTCAACGGCGAGTTGGAAAACGAGCGATTCATCCTCGACCAGGAATCGGTCGATCCACCGTCAGTCTATGGACAAAGCCACCGCGCTGTGCTGTCTGACGTGATCGACGCAATTCACAGCAATCGGCCCCCGCAAACCGACGGCTATGAGGGGCGCAGGTCGCTGGCCCTGGTGCTGGCAATGTACCTTTCGATGGAGGAACGGCGCGAAGTAAAGCTGGCTGAAGTTGAGGTTGAGAAGGGGGCGGCATGAGCGACACGTCAATTCTGCCTCATCCCACCAGCATTATCTACCCTGGCGCAATCATTGGCCCGCAGTCGTTGATCGGGCCGTTTGTGGTGATCGGCGAGCCAGCGCGCGGACGGCGCGAGGGTGAACGCCCCACTGCAATCGGCGCGCGCGCCACAGTGCGTTCACACACGGTGATCTATGACGGCAACATCATCGGCGACGACTTCCAGGCCGGCCATGGCGCGCTGATCCGCGAGGACAATCGCATTGGCAACCAGGTCAGCATTGGCAGCCACAGCGTGGTCGAGCACCATGTGCAGATCGGCGACCGTGTGCGCATCCACTCCAACGCTTTTATTCCCGAGCTGTCGGTCCTCGAACCGGAATGCTGGATAGGCCCATGCGTTGTGGTCACCAACGCTCGCTACCCAAACGCCCCAAACACCAAACACAAACTTCAGGGCGTGTATATCGAGCGCAAAGCCCGCATCGGCGCAGGCGCCATTCTTCTGCCCGGCGTGCGCATCGGGCGGGAGGCGCTCGTGGGCGCGGGCGCCGTAATCACCCGCGATGTGCCTCCCTTCGCCGTTGTCGTCGGCAATCCTGCCCGCGTCATTCGGCTGACCACCCAAATCCCCGACTATCAAGAGGAGATGATTTAAATGCACCAACCTGCTGCGCTGGCAAAACTGCCTCTGGTGGATCTGAAAGCGCAATATGGCGCGATCAAACCCGAAATCGACGCGGCGATTGAGCGCGTCCTGCAAAGCACCGCTTTCATCAACGGCCCGGATGTCAGCGCGTTTGAGGCGGAATTCGCGCAATTCTGCGGCGTTGACCATGCGATCGGCGTCGCATCAGGCACAGCGGCGCTTCAACTGGCGTTGACTGCCTTCGAGATCGGCTCCGGCGACGAAGTGATCACAGTCGCCCACACGTTTTGCGCCACCGCAGAAGCGATCGTCCAGGCTGGCGCGCGGCCGGTTTTTGTGGACATTGACCCCGATACTTACACCATAGACCCGGCGGCTGTCGAAGCGGCCATCACCCCCCGGACGAAAGCCATCATTCCTGTTCACCTCTACGGGATGCCGGCTGATATGGCAACGATCAATGCCATTGCCCGTGCGCACAACCTGATCGTGATCGAAGATGCGGCGCAGGCGCACGGCGCTCAGTACAGGGGACGCGCGGCGGGCGCGCTCGCAGACGCCGGCTGCTTCAGCTTTTACCCGGGCAAGAATCTGGGCGCCTATGGCGACGGCGGCGCAGTCACGACAAACAACCCCGAAATCGCCCAGCGCGTGTTTGCCCTTCGAGACCATGGCCGGCTGCGACAGCCCAACGGCAAGCCGTCCAAATACGAACACGCTTTGATCGGGTTTGGCGAACGTCTGGACACGCTACAAGCCGCCATTTTGCGCGTCAAATTGCGTTATTTGCCCGACTGGACAGCGCGTCGCCAGCGGCTTGCCGATTACTATCGCCAGGCGCTGGCCCATTTGCCCCTGGGATTGCCCTCTGCGCCCGCAGATCGAACAGCCGTCTATCACCTGTTCGTGGTGCGCGCGCCGGCGCGCGATCGTCTGCGAAGCGCTCTCGCCGAGCAGGGCATCGAAACGGGCATTCACTATCCAATTCCGTTGCATCTTCAAAAGGCGTTCGCGTTCCTGGGACACAGGGCCGGCGATCTGCCGCACACCGAGCGCGCTGCCGCCGAGATCCTTTCTCTGCCGCTCTTTCCTGAAATGAGCGAAGCCGATTGCGATCGAGTTGCCCGCGCCGTCGAGCAATGTATGGCAGGCGGCTAAGCGCCGCTTTGCAGCCGGCGCGTCAGAGTTTTGCCAACCAGCCCTTCAGCGCAGCCGCGTCACGCAGAAAAGCCTCCGGGGCATCGCCGGGCACGAACTCGAGTAACGCGCCATACGGCCGGCCTGAAGCTGACAAGACGGCCAGATATCGCCGCCATTCGGATTCACCGTCTGCCAGCGGGTGGCGATCCTGCGTGGTCGGTCCCCAGTGAAAGACGTGCACATTCACCAGCCAGGGCAACATCGCGCGCAAGCCGGCCAGGTTGTAGTCTGTGCTTTGTCCAACCACCGGCTGCCAGTACATGCCCACGGCCGGATGATCCACCTGCTCGATCAGCCGGCGCGCAGTGTCGTTAGTGTCAGTCAGTGTGCGGCTGTGAAACTCGAACACGACGCGCAGGCCGGCTTCGGCGGCCAGATCACCAATGCGGCGCGATTCAGACACTACGCGCTGCCAGCAGGACTCGTCGGCGTCGGCTGACCCGCGATCGCCGGCCCAGACGCGAATGACCGGCGCGCCCAGCGCCTGCGCGGAGAGAAGCGCGCGCTCGAAGGGCAGGTCCTGCTCATGGCCGACGCGGTAGTACGAGCCATAGGCCATGACGCGCAAGCCGGCGTCCTGCGTCATGGCGGCCACCTCGCGGGCGCGATTCACGTCGCCGTGCGGCACATGGACATCCCCACCCCACTCGATGCCGGCCAGGCCGGCCCGGTGCGTCAGATCGACAATTTCACGCGGCGACAGCTTACGAAAAGTGACAGACACTAATCCTGGATCGATCATGGGGAGTTGAGGGTTGAGGGTTGTCATGCCAGAAGGGCGGCCCGCTCACGGGTGATTTGCCATTGCAGCGGCTGGCCGCTCAGGTAACGGCGCAGTTCGTCCACCATGTAGCGCCCCTGGCGTCGGCATTCATCATTCATCGAGCCGGCGATGTGCGGCGTGAGCAACACGTTGGGCAGGGTGTACAACGGCGAGTCAGGCGCCGGCGGCTCCGGGTGCGTCACATCCAGCACGGCGAACAGGTCGGGGCGATCCTGGAGCGCGGCGATCATCTCCGGCTCATTGACCACTGCCCCGCGCGCCGTGTTGATGAATGTGGCGCCGGGTTTCATCAGGGCAAAGTGCCGGCCTCGGATCATACCCTCGGTTTCGGGGAGCCAGGGCGTGTGCAGCGACACCACATCGGCGCGCCGGAACACCTCGTCGAGAGAACACAGTTCGACATTCAGCGCGCGGGCGACCTCTGGTGACACAAATGGGTCATACGCGATGACGCGCACATCGAAGGGCTTGAGCCGCTCGCACACCAGCCGGCCGATCATCCCCAGCGAGATGACGCCCACCGTGCTGCCATACGCGCCGGGGCAGGTCATCGCTTCACGCGGAGGATACGCGCGCTGCGCCCGCACGTGCTGCGCCAGACGCCAGCCATGCTTCAGGCTGAACAAGATCTGCGCCAGGGTGTACTCAGACACCGGCACGGCGTTGGCCCCCCATGCGCTGCAAATCACAATACCGCGCTCCCATAGCGCGTCGGTTGCCACGCCGCGAACCGAGCCGGCGCCGTAGAACACGGCCTTCAGGTTCGGCATCTTGTCCAGTAGAGCGGCATTGAACTCTGGCGCGCCCCAGCCGGAGAGCACGATCTCAGCCGGCGCCAGCACGGATGGATCAGTCTGAATCGAAGCCCGCGTTTGAGGCGGGGCATACACGTCAACCAGTTGCGCGATGTCGGCGCGTTCCTGCGGCCCGTAGATCCACGCATACGGGCCGGGGTCGAGAATGTAGAGTGCTTTAAGCATGGCGGTGGGGGAGGAGGAATCAGGAGTCAGGAGTCAGAGGGAAGCGGGTAGTTGCCATACTGGCGCAGAAATTG
>DAOTYS010000163.1:0-2483 GCA_034434575.1 Thermoflexales bacterium | reverse complement strand
TGGCGGTGCGCCTGACGCAGGAGGATGTCGCGCCAGAAGGGGAGGGCAATGTGATTGGCAGGGCGATTGAGGTTCGCATCAGCGCAGATCCGGGCTTTTCCGGCGCTGTCTGGCAACAGTGGGAGCCGCTCTTGCCTTTCACATTCGACAATGCGCCCGGCTTGAAGACGATCTACGTGCAATATCGCGACACCAGTGATCGCATGACGGTGTCCACCGCCAGCATCCAGTATGACCCGAACAGCACGCCAGTGGTAGTGGCGATCGGCCCCGGCGCGCAAGCCGGCCCCGACAGCGCCCCGCCACAGATTGCTGGCCCGCAAGTCAATCAGGGCGCTCCGGCTGATGAACAACCCACTGCGCAGCCGGCCCCAACCCCTGCGTCTGAGCCGGCGTCTCAGCCGGCGCAAGGTGCTGTGGCCGCCGGCCAATCCGTGGTCGTTCTGCCCCCGACCCCTCTGCCACAGCAAGCTGAGCCATCGCCGGTGATCGCCGACGTGTCCCAAACTGCCGAGTCAGGCCCGTCGCGCGCCGGCCCTGCGCCACGGCCAGATGCTATCTTGCCAGATTGGTTGTTGCCGGCGGTGGCGATGGCGCAGGCAATGGTTATTGTGCTGGGCCTGCTGGCGCTGCTGCGGCGCAAACAGGTGTGATCGGCAGGCGAGTCGATGAAAATGATTAACGTTGTGGTGGCGCACGGGTTTCCTGATGAGGTGACGGCTCGCATTCGTTCGGCGGCGCCGAACGCCTGGCTGCGCGTCTACGACACCCATGATCTCTCCAGGATTCCGCCCGAAGTTCTGGCTGAAGCGGACGTGTTGTACTCGGCCGGCGATCTGCCCGCGCCCGAAGCGGCGCCGGCCCTGCAATGGGTGCAAGCGCATTCAGCCGGCGTGGACAGTCTGATCCGCCATCCGCTGTTTCTGCGCGCTGAACAGGCCGGCCGGCCCATCGCATTGACGACAGCAGCCGGCGTGCATGGGCCGAATATCAGCGAGTATGCGCTGCTGATGATGCTGGCCTTTGCGCATCGGCTGCATCGCGCCTTTGAGATGAAGCAGCGCCGGGTGTGGAGCAACGACCGCCTGGCCTTTCTGCCGAGCGAACTGCTCGGCGCGACCGCCGGCATCATCGGCTATGGCGGGATTGGCCGAGAGGTGGCGCGCCGGTGCCGGGCTTTTGGGATGCGCGTGCTGGCCATGCGGCATTCGGAGCGTCCTGCGCCGGCGCGTGAGAATTCGCCGCTGCAATCCGGCGTCGAATTTGTGGCGCGCCAGGATTTGGGCGGCCTGTTGTCTGCGTCAGACTATGTGGTTCTGGCCGTGCCACTGTCGCCTCAGACCTATCACCTGATTGACCGTGACGCCATCGCTCGCATGAAAGCGGACGCCGTGCTGGTGAACATCAGCCGGGGCGACGTTGTGGATGAAGTCGCGCTCATTGAGGCTCTGAGCGAGAAGCGCATTGGCGGCGCGGCCCTGGATGTCTTTCATCAGGAGCCGCTGCCGGCTGACAGCCCGTTGTGGCGACTGGACAATGTGATCCTGACGCCGCACATTGCCGGCATCACGCCCAAATACGACGAGCGGGCGGGGGCGCTGTTCGCGGAGAATCTGCGCCGCTATGTCGCCGGCGAGCCGTTGCTGAATCGCGTTGACTTTTCACGAGGATACTGATTTTGATGAAGCTGTCAGTCATCATGCCGGTGTTCAACGAGGCCGGCACCATCGCCGAAATTTTGCGCCGCGTCCATGAAGTGTCGCTCGATAAAGAGATCATCCTGGTCGATGATTGTTCGCGCGACGAGACGCCCAACATTCTCAAATTACAGACGCACATCCCCAATCTGCGCATCCTCACCCATGCCGTGAACGGCGGCAAGGGCGCAGCGATTCAGACGGCGCTGGAGCACGTGACCGGCGACATTATCGTCATCCAGGACGCGGACCTGGAGTACGACCCGAACGATTATCATGCCCTGGTGCAGCCAATCGTCAGCGGTCAGGCCAAAGTGGTGTATGGCGCGCGGCAACTGCACTCGCAGAAGTGGTACATGGCCGCCGGAAACAAGTTCCTGACCTGGCTCACCAATCTGCTTTACGGCCTGCGCATCCAGGACATGGAGACCTGCTATAAGGCGATGGCCCGCGAGGTGGCGCAGGGGTTGAAGCTGGAATGCCGGCGTTTCGACGTGGAAGCTGAGATCACGGCCAAGATCGCCCGGCGCGGGTACAAGATTGTGGAGGTGCCGGTGCGCTACACCGCGCGGCACCAGCACAAGAAGCTGTCGCCGCTGGACGGCTGGCCGGCTGTCCGCGCGCTTCTGAAGTATCGGTTTGCAAAGCTGTAAAAGCAGCCGCGCCCGGCACGGTTGACGTGTCGGGCGCGGTCGAGGGTGCTGCGTGGTGCGTGTTGTGTATTGCGTATTCGGTATTGCGCTTTCTGAGTGCTGAGTTCGGGCTTCTGCTCTTGGCACTCGTCAC
>DAOTYS010000162.1:0-17989 GCA_034434575.1 Thermoflexales bacterium | reverse complement strand
GCAACTTCTGTACGAATCCGCCAGCGCAAAGACGATTGAAGAATGGGCCGGGATCGCCGGCATCCGCGCGCACGACATCGTCGAGCTGGCGCGCGAATATACCTCGCACGGCAAGAACGCCGCCATCGACATCCATCGTGGCGTCAGCCAGCACACCAACGGCTATTACAACGTGCTGGCCTGGAACGCGCTTGGCCTGTTGATCGGCAGCTACGACTGGCGCGGCGGCCAGGTGTATGCCAGCACCTACGATGTGGGTGGATCGAAGGCCGAAGGCCCGTTTGTGCTTGGCAAGGCTGACCCCGGCGCGCTGGCGCCCTTCGGCATCAGCCTGATTCGCCACGATGTGAAATACGAGGACACCACGATCTTTGAGGGCTATCCGTCCAAACGCAACTGGTATCCGCTGGCGTCGGACGTGTACGAGGAGATCATCCCCTCTGCCGGCGACAAATACCCGTACCCCATCAAGGCCGCCTTCATGTACATGGGGTCGCCGGTGTACTCGCTGCCGGCCGGTCACAAGTGGATCGAAATCCTGCGCGATGTGGACAAGCTGCCGCTGTTTGTCGCCAGCGACATCGTGATCGGCGAGACCAGCATGTACGCCGATTACATCTTCCCCGACACCAGTTTCCTGGAGCGCTGGGAGTTCAGCGGCTCGCACCCCTCCATGACCTTCAAGGTGCAGGGCGTGCGCCAGCCGACGATCGCCCCCATCCCCGGCACAGTCACGGTGTACGGCCAGGAGATGGCCCTGCAATGGGAAGCCCTGCTGCTGGCCCTGGCCGAGAAGCTGGGTCTGCCCAACTTTGGCCCGAAAGGTCTGGGCGACCTGGGCGACTTCACCCATCCCGACGATCTCTATCTGCGCATGGCGGCCAATCTGGCGTTTGGCGAGAAGCCCGATGGCAGCGATGCCGTGCCAGACGCCGACGCCGGGGAGATCCGCCTGTTCATCGAAGCGCGCAAGCATCTGCCCAAAGCAGTGTTCGACCCTGACCGCTGGCAGCGCATCACAGGCGACCTGTGGCCGAAAGTGGTGACCGTGCTCAGCCGGGGCGGGCGCTTCCAGGCTTACGAAAAGGGCTACCCCGGCGATGGTGTGCGGCCAGGCTCCTTCGATGAACCGTACATCATCCCAACCGGTGTGAAGTTCGGCAAGCTGATCAATCTGTATCTGGAAAAGAACGCCGGTCTGAAGCATTCCGGCACCGGCAAGCCGCTGCCGGCCATTGCCACATACATCGAGCCTGTCACCGGCTTCGACGGCCAGGTGATCGACGACGCGAAAGACGGCTATGACCTCAAGTTGATCACACACCGCGAAATCGCCATGACCAAGAGCCGCACCCCCGGCAACTACTGGCTGCGCGCCCTGATGCCGGAGAATGCCGTCATCATGAACGCCCAGGACGCCGCCGCGCGCGGCTTGAAGGATGGAGACCGCGTGCGCATCGTCTCGGCCACCAACCCCGAAGGCGTGTGGGACCTCGGCAATGGCCTGAAGGTGGACGTGGCCGGCCGGCTCAAAGTCGTGCAGGGCATGCGGCCAGGCGTGGTCAGCTTTGCCCTCGGCTTCGGTCACTGGGCCTATGGCGCTGTGGACGTGACCATTAACGGGCAGACTATTCCCGCCGACCCGTCGCGCATGCAGGGCTTCCACGCCAACGCCGTGATGCGCACCGACCCGCTGGTCACGAACACCGCGTTGTTCGACCCGGTGGGCGGCAGCGCAGTGTTCTATGATACGCAGGTGAAGGTGATACGAGCATAGTCATGTTGGCAGGCTCGCAGGTCGGCAATCTGCCTGCGAGCCTGTCGCCCTGAATGTGTTGGGATGGCTGGCATGTTTGATCTCGAACGGTATCGGACTGAGTTATTGCGCCTGCACGACCACATTTGCCCGCGCCAGGTGCTGGGCTTGCGCATGGGTGAGCTGGCCGGCGAAATCCTGGGGCTGGCGCTGCCGCAGTCCAACAAGCGGATGATCGCTTTTGTCGAGACGGACGGCTGTTTTGCCGATGGCGTGATGGTGGCGACCGGCTGCTCGGTCGGCCATCGCACATTGCGCGTGGTCGATCTGGGCAAGACCGCCGTCACCTTTGCCGATGCGCACAGCGAGCCGGCGCGCGCGATTCGCATCTGGCCGCACCCGCTGGCGCGGACGCGGGCTGCCGAATATGTGACCGGCGCGCCCAGCCGCTGGCACGCACAACTGGCGGCCTATCAGGCCATGCCGGCGGACGCCCTGCTGTGCGCCCGCCCTGTTGCCTTGACCCGCTCGCTGGCCGATATCATCAGCCGGCCCGGCGTGCGCGTGTGTTGCGCCGAATGCGGCGAAGAGATCATCAACCAGCGCGAGGTTGTGCGCGCAGGCCGCATCCTGTGCGGAAGCTGCGCCGGCGACGCCCACTACCAGTATCTGCTCGAACTGCCTGTCTCGATTCAGCGGCCAGCGCGCGCGCCGGCCGAGCATCGTCATGCCTGAGCTGCATGATTCTTTTGGCCGGCGCGTGGACTACCTGCGCATCTCGGTCACCGACCGCTGCAATCTGCGCTGCGCCTATTGCATGCCCGCCAGCGGCGTGTCGTGGAAGCCGCGTCAGGATCTGCTCAGCGCCTCAGAGATCGAGCGCGTTGTGCGCGCCGCCGCCGGGCTGGGCATCCGCAGGGTGCGCCTGACCGGCGGCGAACCTCTGGCCCGTCCCGACCTCGTTGCGTTGGTGCGCGCCCTCGCCCGGATCGATGGCATCGAAGAGATCAGTCTGACCACCAACGGCATGTTGCTCGAGCGGCTGGCTGCCCCCCTGGCCGCAGCCGGCCTGAAGCGCGTCAACGTCAGCCTCGACAGCCTGCGCCCGGAAACGTTTCGGCGTCTCACCCGATTTGGAGAGATCGAACGCCTGTGGCGCGGGCTGGCGGCTGCCGAAAGGGCCGGCCTGGCGCCGATCAAACTGAACACAGTGGTCATTCGCGGCGTGAACGATGACGAACTGGCCGACTTCGCTGCTCTCACCCTATCGCGCCCGTGGCATGTCCGCTTCATCGAGTTGATGCCGGTTGGCAACCTGGGCGACTGGGGCGAGGGGTTTCCGCCGCAAGCCGAACGCTATTACAGCATTCATGAGATGCTGGCGCAGTTGCGCCCGCTGGGGTTGACGCCTTGCGCAGCCCCCGCCGGCAATGGCCCGGCGCGCGTCTACCGTATCCCCGGCGCAGCCGGCACAATTGGTTTTATTTCCCCGCTGGGCGAGCACTTCTGCGAGACGTGCAACCGGCTGCGCCTGACCGCCGATGGCCGGCTGAGGCCCTGCCTGTTGCGCGAGGGGGAGATCGACGCGCGCGATGTGGCGCGGCGTGGCGGAGATGTGGCTGAGCTGATTCATCTCGCCGCGCAGCGCAAACCCATCGGCCATGCCCTGGCGAGTGCTCCCGGCCCGGTTGACCGCATGATGTGCCAGATCGGCGGGTAGCTCAGGATTCCCAGGCGCGGGCGTCAGTTTCGGCCTGCGCGAATGACTCTGGCGTGTTCACATTGCGAAAGGCTGTCCCATGCAGGTCATAGGGCGCGATTTCGCGCGCGCCGATGCGCCGCGTCCGCACAGCATCCAGCCAGGCCGTTGCGCGCCACATGCCGGCATCCAGAGCGGCTTCCACCGCCGGCAGACAGGCGCTGCGCCGATACACCGCGTGGAATGGCTCCAGGCCGACTTCGCGCTCTGCGACCGCCGTTTCGGGCACAACGGCATCAGCCCCTTCGCGGATCAACACGTCGCGCAGAAATGCCAGCAAGGGCGCGCTGACGAATGGCATGTCGCAGGCAACCACCCCCACACAGGGGCAGCGCGCCGCGATAAAAGCCGTATACAGTCCGCCCAGCGCGCCGCGACCGGGCCGCGCATCGGGAACTACCTGGCAGCCGAGGAAAGCGTATGCCTCTGGTCGATTGGCAACCACCAGCACTTCGCTGGCAATCGGAGTGATGCGCTCCAGGATGCGCTGAATCAAGGGCCGGCCCAGGAACGGCATGAGCGCCTTGTCCTGACCCATGCGGCGCGATTCACCGCCGGCTTCGATCACCAGGGTCAGGTCGCGCGCTGCGTCGGCGCTCATCTCGCCCTGTTCTGGCGCGCGGCGCGCGCGTTGCGCCGGCCCGCCTTCAAGCCGGCTTCGCTGCCGATGGTGACGCCCAGGCGCGGCAACACGCGGCGATGGACCACCAGCACGACCACCGCCGCGCCAATCGCTGCGCCAAAGATCAGCAGCGAGTTGCCCAGGTTGTTCATCAGCGCGGGATCGATTAGCATGACAATGGCCAGCGTCAGCATCAACATGCCGCCGATCAGTTTGAGGATGCGCCCGTGCTTCTCTTCCAGTCTCGAAGCCCGCAGCGTCACGACCGACGCCACAAAGACGCCCAACTCATCCAACTGGTAGATGAGCATGTAGACGGCCAGCAGGACCAGGAACGTCACCGCGCCAACCTGCTGCGACGCCAGCAGGTTGGTCCATAGCATGGGGAAGCCGGCAGTGCAGGAGAACTCGACCAGCGACACGCCGGCGGCCAATATCACCGTGGCAGCGACCAGCCCCCAGAACGACTGGCTGGCGTCAACCAGCCGGCGCATACGCTGGAAGAGGCCCGGCTTCGCTTCGTCCGAGATGGTGAGCGAAACCCCTTCCTTGTACCAGAAGTAATCCTTGATGTTGACGGCGGCGAAGAACAGGGCGATCAGCGCCACCAGCAGCCGCACCCAATCGGTGACAGCGACGAAGGTGAACACGGTGAACAGGCCGGCGATGAAGAGGGCATAGATCGCGGCGGTGACGGTCACAAACACCAGACCGATGGCCAGCACCTTCTTGCGCGAGCCGGTGTGCAGGGTGATGGCCAGCAGCATCGTCAGCACCCACAGCGAACAGGGGTTGAACCCGTCCACAAACGCAATCAGCGCGGTGCTCAAGAGCAGCGACTGATGTTCGAGGCTGAGGGCGCCGATCAGAGGCAGATCAAGCACAACGGCTTGCGGCGCGGCCGGGTTGGTCGCACTGCCGGCCGGCGGGTCTGCTGCGGCGTCCGGCGCGGCGGCAATGGCAACCGGTGTCGGCTGGGCCGTGACTTCGGCTTCCGCCGGCTCGACGATGCCGGCGCCGGCGTTCTTGCAGCCCGACTCCAGGCAGCCCTGCACGGCGGCCTCGATCTCGCGGCCAATCGGCTCGGCATAGCCCACCCAGTACTGCTCGCCGAGGAAAATGGTGGGCACCGCCTGCGGCTCGAAACCAAATGCAGCGGCCATCTTCGAGAACAAGGTCCGGTTCTCTGCGCTGTTCCACACCTCATAGGCGCGCACTTCAACGCCGGGGTACTTCTCGCTGAGCGATTGCAGGAACGGCTTGGCGGCGGCGCAGTGCGGGCAGCCGTCTCCCCAGAAAAAGTAGATCACGGCCCGGTTTGCGGCGGCGCCCTGCGCCTCAACCGGCGCCGGCGTAGCGTCGGCCATCAGCAGGCCGGCCAGGCCGATCAGCCCAGCGATGATTGACGGCGCTGCGCCATAAACCAGTCTGAACAAGCGTGTCTTCACCATGATGCTCCATGTTGTGGCCACAGCAGTGCGACCGGGCCGGGTCGCTTGTGTGGCTGCGAATGCAATTGCTTTGAATCGGCGATGATGTTCGGCGACAGTATGGCACATTTTGCCTGGTGTATTCACGTTCGCGTCAGCAGATGATCGTACAGCGCGCGTGTTTGGCGGGCGGTTTCGGCCCAGGTGAAGCGGGCCGCCCGGCGCAATCCGCGCGCCGACAAATCTGCCCGCAGCGCGTCGTCGGCGAGCGCGCGCCGCAGGGCTGTTGCCCAGCCGGCCACATCCGCAGGCGGCGCCAGCAACGCTGCATCGCCGGCCACTTCGGGCAGCGATGACGCATCCGAGCAGATCACCGGCGCGCCGCACGCCATCGCCTCCAGCACCGGCAAGCCGAACCCTTCATAGACCGACGGCATGACAAACAGGGTGGCCATGCTGTACAAGGCCGGCAGGTCGGCGTCGTCCACAAAGCCCACAAAGCGCGCCAGGCCGGTCAGCCGGCTCTCGCGCGCGGCGCGGAAGCTGCTTTCCTCCAGCCAGCCCTGCCGGCCGGCCACCACGATCGCCGGCGGATCGGTGTCGTGTTCGGGGTGGGAATCGAGATAGCTGCGATAGGCCTGAAAAAGCGTGGTCAGGTTTTTGCGCGGCTCCACCGTGCCGACTGCCAGCGCGTAACGCTCCGGCAATTGCAGTTTGTCTCGCACCCGCCGGCATTCTGCCAGGTCGCGGACGGGCTGAAAGCGTGGATGGACGCCCTCGTAGATCACGCGCAGTTTGCTGTCTGGCACGCCATAGAAACGTTGCGCGTCGCGCCGGGTGCATTCGGACACGCAGATCACCGCGTCGGCGCGGCGCAGAAACAGCGGCATTGCCAGTTGCAGGTACATCCAGTTGCGCGGCAGGTGGTGCTGTGGGTAGAGCTTGAAAATCAGGTCGTGCAATGTGAACACGGTCCTGATTCGCTTCAATCGCGGCAGCAGGTGTTCGGTGGCGTGGAAAAGGCGCACAGAGGGCGCTTGCTGCCGCAATGGACGATCCTGGCCCAGGTTGGCGAGATGGCCCAGCAGCGCGCGCAATCGCCAGCGGTAGTGTGACTGGTCTGTGACCACCGCCGGCAACGACTGAATCAGCCGGCTGGGTTCGGCCTGGCCAGCGGCGTGATAGAACACGGCGTAGTCGTCGCGCCGGGTTGCGTCGGTGGTCAGCGCGGCGATCAGCTCCCCGGCATAGCGGCCCAGGCCGGCTTTGTGATGCGCCGCCGGCGACGCATCGATCAGAATCGAAGGGGTCTGGCCGGCTGGCTGTGGCGTGGCATCAGGTGGGTGGATCATGCGGCGCTATCATAGCGCGTGATGACAGACTGGATATCTCTGTGGCGACCCGCGCGGCGCCGGGTGTGGGGCGTTTTTGCGCTGATCGCGCTGGCCTCGGTTGGGTTCAGCCTGACCGATGTGTCATGGGCCGGCTGGCAGCCGGCGACGTGCATGCCCGATGATTGCTTCTGCGAGGCAATCCGGCCGGGGGCGGTGGCGCAGCCGGTCAACACCTGGTCCAACCTCGCATTTGTGCTGGTGGGTCTGTTGATTCTGGGCGCCCGACCCGCTGCCGGCGCGCAGACGCGCGCCAATCTGATGCTCAGTCAGCCGGCCTATCCGGTCGTGTTTGGCGCATCCACGGTGGTCATCGGGCTGGGATCGCTGTTCTACCACGCCTCGCTCTCCTTTGCCGGCCAGTGGTTCGATGTGATGGGCATGTATCTGCTGGCAACGTTCATGGCGCTGTATGGCCTGGCAAGGATCAGGCCGCTACGCGGGCCGCTCTTCGCGCTGATCTACGCGGCTGTCAATGGGGTTCTGGGCGCGCTGTTGATCGCTGTGCCAGAGGTCAGGCGGCAGATTTTCGCCGCCCTCATTCTGGCCGTTATTGCTCTGGAAGTGTGGATTGCGCTCCGCCGCCGGCCGCCCATGCGCTATGCCTATTTCGGCGCGGCGCTGGCCAGCTTTGCGGTTGCATACGCGATCTGGCTGCTCGACAATGCCCGCGCGCTGTGCGCGCCGGACAGTCTGTTGCAGGGGTATGCCCTGTGGCATCTTCTGGGCGCCGGGGCAGCCAGTCTGATCTATGCCTACTATCGCTCCGAGCAAACCACCGCGCCGACTGCCTTATAATCCCCATTTCGAGCGTGCTGATGAAGCCTAAAGAGGACTACTACAAGGTGTTGCAGGTTGACCCCTCTGCCGAGCCGGAGGTGATCACCGCTGCCTATCGCCGACTGGCCTTCAAATACCATCCCGACACCAACAAGTCGCCGGATGCCGAGGCGCGCATGCGCCGGATCAACGAGGCTTACGAAGTGCTTTCCAATCCTGTGCAGCGCGCGGCGTTCGACCGCGCCCGCCAGGGATTTGGGGCCGGCGCTGACTACAGCCGGCCCGCCAACGGAAACACCCCCTCCTCTGACCTGAAGGAATTTGATCTGCGCGAGGCCGAGTTGGAGCGCAACCGCGCTGTCCGCGCCGCCGAGGACGGCTATCGTCAGGCGATCCGCAACGCCGACATCGAACGCGATCGCGCCCTGCGCGAAGCCGAGATCGAGTACAACCGCGCCAGGCGCAATATCGAGGAGTCTTGGAAGCGCGCCCGGCGCGACGCCGACATCGAGCGCGACCGGCTGGTCAAAGAGGCTGAGGAGAAGTTTGGCCGGGCCAAACGCAGCGCGCAGGCGCCTGTGCGGCGCACCTGGACCCCTTCCGAACTGTAAAGGGCTGTTGGCAGGATGCCGGGCCACAAGCGGATTTGAGGTCTCTCTACACCACGCGCCCGAACTCGCGCTCCAATTGTGTCACGCCGATCTGGATCATGGTTGGCCGGCCATGCGGGCAGGTGCGGGGCGATTCGCAGGCTTCCAGATCGCGCACCAGCGCGGCCATCTCCTGATACGTCAACACGCGCCCGGCCTTGATGGCCATGCGCTTGCAGACCCGGCGCAGCACGCGCGCTTCCATCTCGCGCCGCAACGGGGCGTCGCCCATCTCCAGGTCGGCGATGATCTCGCGCAGCGCAGCGGCAATGTCGTCCTGAACCATCACCGCCGGCACGGCCCGCACCAGGAACGTGTTGCCCCCGAAATGGTCGATATGAAACCCGACATCCTGAAGCATCTCCAGTTCTGCGTCGAGCAGTCGCGCGCTATCCGCCGGCACATCAACCGGCGCCGGATCGAGCAGTTGTTGCGACGCTACCTGGCCGAGTTCGCGCGCAGTCAGCATCCGCTCGTACAAGATGCGTTCGTGGGCGGCGTGCTGGTCGATCAGATACAACCCCTCCGGCCCTTCGGCAATGATGTACGTGGCGGCCAGTTGTCCCAGAATGCGCAGGGCAGGCAGTTGCGGATTTTGGATTTTGGATTTTGGATTTTGGATTGCAGTTGATGAGCCTGTCTCGGCTGGGTGGGCGGTGAGCGGGCCGATGTTGCGGGCAATGCCCACCCGCTCCCAGGTCTCAGCGCCACTCAGGGGAGATTGCGCCGGCGTCTGCGCCGGCGTCTGGCCGGCAGTGGTTGGCGCATCGCCGGCTGCCGGCGGCGACATGCTCAACTCGATCCGGCGATCGACAAACACGCTGGGCGGCTGGGGCGCCGGCAGCGCGGCCAGCAAGGCCCGACGCACGGCGCGCTGCACTGCGCTGAACACGGCGTCCGGCTCGCGGAAGCGCACTTCGGCTTTGGCCGGGTGCACGTTCACGTCCACATCGTCCGGCGGCGCATCGACCATGATCACCGCCACCGGATAGCGCCCAGTCATCAACAGGGTGTGGTAGGCCTGAATGACGGCATACGCCAGTTTGGCGTCCTGCACCGGCCGCCCGTTCACGAACAAAGTGATCTTGCTGCGGTTGGCATGGTCGTATTCGGGCAACGCCGCGTAGCCGCGCACGCGGATCGAGGCGGGCGGGTCGTTTGTCTCTTCCTGCTCCTCGCCAACCGGAATCATCTTCTCCACCGCCGGCGCGCCATACACCTCGATCAACACGTCGCGCAGGCTGCCGTTGCCGAGCGACTGGAAACTCTGCCGGCCATCGTGCGTCAGGGTGAACCTGATGCGCGGATAGGCCATCGCGTAGCGGGTCACGATGCCGTCGATGTGGCCGCGCTCGGTCTGCACCGCTTTGAGAAACTTCAAGCGGGCCGGCACTTTGGCGAACAGATGCTCGACCGTCATGGTTGTGCCCGGCGGGCGGCCGATGCGCTCGCGTGTGATGAGCTTGCCGTTGTCGATGCGCACCAGGACGCCGGTTTCTTCATCGAGGTGGCGCGTGGCGCAGGTCACCTGGCTGACCGAGGCGATGCTGGCCAGCGCCTCGCCGCGAAACCCCAGCGTGACAATGTGCGATAGATCGTCGGCGCTGCGCAGTTTGCTGGTGGCGTGGTGGGCAAAAGCCAGCGCGGCTTCGTCGGCGCGGATGCCGCTGCCGTCATCGGCAATGCGGATCAGCCGCCGGCCCCCCTCGACGCAATCGACGCGGATATCGCGCGCGCCGGCGTCGATGGCATTTTCGATCATCTCTTTCACCACCGACGCGGGACGCTCGACCACCTCGCCGGCGGCGATGCGAGCCACCAGGTCTTCGGGGAGCAGTTGAATACCCATCTTCCGATTTTGGATTTTGGATTGGTTGATTGAGTGATTGAGTGATTGAATGATTGAATGATTGCCCCAATGACTCAATGACCCAATGACTCAATGACCCAATGACCCAATCGTCAATTCCTGGGCCGCCAATCGATGATCGTCAATTGCAGGCGCTTCTGGCCCTGCCATTCGTTGAGATCGACCTGAAAGGCCAGATCGATCTGCGCGCCTTCGACGAACTGTGGGGCGTGATCGCCCATGCGCCAACCAACGGCATCCCAGACGGCGCCGCGCGCGTCGCGCAGCCGCGCGCGCAGATGGGGCGGCGACTGGCCATCCTCAGCCCGTCCGATGCGTTGCGCCTGACGCACCTGAAGATTGCGCGCCACAAACACCGGCCTGGGATTGCCCATCCCGTGCGGCTCCAGACGTTGCAGCGCCTCGTAACTCTGAAAAGTGAACTTGTCGAGCTGAATTTCGGCGTCGGCCCGGATCACGCGCGACCAGCCGGCCTGCGGCTGCTGGCGCGCTGCGATCTGCAACAGCCGCTCGCGCAGGGCAGCGAGGTGTTCCGCGCGGGCGGTGAAGCCGGCTGCTGCGGCGTGACCGCCGTAGCGCACCAGCAAATCGTGGCATGCATCAAGCGCGCCGGTGATGTGAAAGCCGTCGATGCTGCGGCATGAGCCGCGTCCTTCACCGTTGGCCACAGCCACGACGATCGCCGGGCGGTAATAGCGCTCCACCAGCCGCGCAGCGGCCAGCCCGATCACGCCGGCGATGCGCTGGTCGCGGTCTTCGGCAGTGTCATCGAGGGTGGCGAACAGCAAGGGCGGCGCGACGCCTTGATCGCTCTGAATCGCCTCCGCCTCGGCCCGGCTGGCCGTTTGCGCCGTGATGGCCTGCCGTTGCGCGTTGCGTTTGTTCAGCGCGACCGCCAGTTCGCTCGCCCATTCAGACTCGCGGGTCATCAGCAAGTCGTAAGCGTTGCGGGCCGTGTCGAGCCGGCCGGCGGCGTTCAGCCGGGGCGCGAGCGTGAAGCCCACCGTCGTCGCGGTGACGGCCCCCGGCGCAACGCCGGCTGCATCCATCAGCGCCTTCACCCACAGGCGCGGTTGGGTATTCATGCGCTTCAGCCCGGCCTGGACCAGCCAGCGATTTTCGCCGGTCAGGGGCACGACATCGGCGATCGTGCCCAACGCCACCAGGTCGAGCGGATCATCGACCGGCGGGCCGCCCAGGGCGCGGCTGAGGGCCTGGGCCAGCCGATAGGCCACGCCAACGCCGGCCAGTGTCTTGTAGGGATATGGGCAATCCGGTCGCTTCGGGTTGATCACCGCGCAGGCATTGGGCACTGCGCCGCCTTCCAGCTCGTGGTGGTCGGTGATGACCAGATCAAGGCCGATCTCGCGGGCGTGCTCAGCTTCGCGCATGGCGCGAGCGCCGCAATCGACTGTGATCACCAGGCTCACCCCCTCGGCCTTCAGCGTGTCAAGCGCCGTCGCGTGCAGGCCGTACCCTTCGTCGAAGCGATTGGGGAAATACTCGCGCGCATCGGCGCCCAGGCGTTCGAGCGTTGCGCGCAGCAGCGCGCAGGCGGTGACGCCGTCACAATCATAGTCGCCATAGACGGCCACCTTCTCGCCGGCCTGAATGGCGCGCGCAATGCGGTCAACGGCGCGGTCCATATCGATCAGGCCGGATGGGTCGCCGTCGGCTGCGGCGTCGTCGAGAAACTGCGCGACCTGCTCGGGGGACTGATAGCCGCGCGCATGAAGCACCTGCGCGAGCAGCGGGTGCAGGCCGGGCAGGGCGGCAAAGAACTCGCCGGGGGCGCGCGGCGCCACAACCCATTCGCTGTGAATGCGGGCGGCGGGTCGTGTTTCCAGTTGCGGCGGCGTCGTATCGGCGTCTGTCATGTGTGGTCTGCTCCGAGCCGGGATTGTACAGCGCGCCGGAAAAGCAAATCAGCCCGCCTGTCTGAAGGCGGGCTGTCGAGCGCGCAGGTCTAACCCGATCGATGCTTTTCTAGAACCAGTTCTGATTCTTGCAAAAGTCGGTGATAACCGGGATGTTGACATCCTTGCCCTGGTAGGCCTGGATGCCCCAGATGATAAGCGGGACGTAGGGAACCCAGAACAGGCACGACAGCACCACGGTGAAGGTCAGGATCATGGCGACCACAAACGCCACGATGACGTAGGCGATGCTTTGAACGGCATGCTTTCGCAGCACCGGGTCGCTCTTCATGTTGTTTTCGGACACCAGAATGATGATGCCCACGATGGGCGCCAGCAGGTACGCGAGCAACCCCATGAGTTTCTGATTGGAATCAGAAGGCTGTGCCGACATTTCAAATTCCTCCTTAAGCCTGGTATGGCAATCACAACGACCGGGTTGATTCAACAGCCCTATTGTAAACGCGATTCGTGCGCGGGCAGCCAGGGCGCGCTCACAGACTGCGGCAACTGCATCCCCATGCGAGAAACTTACCGCCAAGACGCTGAGAACACAGAGCCGCTTCGAGTGTGTCTCAGCGGCGCGCTGGCAGCCCAGTGAGTATCCTGCCTCCGGTTGTGAACATGCCGCAACCGAATGTGTTGATGCATAGACGCCAGCGCCGAATCGGATACGATTGGCCCCATGCGCACATTTGATCTGCTCACCCCTCAGGACGCGCTGGCCAGGCTGTATCGCGCGCTGGATGACGCCGGCCCCGGCGCCGACGCGCAGCCTGCTGTTCGCGGGGCGCTGTCCACGCCGGTTGAGACTGTGCCCACGGCGTCGGCTCGCAACCGTGTGCTGGCGCGCGATCTTGTCTCACCCACACCTCTGCCGGAATTCCGGCGCAGCACGGTGGATGGCTATGCGATTCGCGCCGCCTCCACGCCCGGCGTGATGCGCGTGATCGGCGAAGTGCGCATGGGCGAACTGGCCTCGCTGCGCATCCGGCTGGGCGACGCGGCCATTGTGCACACCGGCGGCAACGTGCCCGAAGGCGCTGATGCTGTGTTGATGCTGGAGCAGGCGCGGCCCATCGACCAGAACTTCGCCGGCAAGATTCAGACGCAGGCGCAAGTGTCCCCCGGCGACAACATCATTCTGGAAGGCGAGGATGTCAAAGCCGGCGAAGTGGTCATCCCCGCCGGCGCGCGCCTGCGCGAGCCGGAGATTGGCGGTCTGCTGTCGTTTGGCATCAGCGAGGTGGAAGTGTCCCGCCGACCGCGCGTGGCGTTGATTGCCAGCGGCGACGAAGTGGTTCCGGCCTACGCTGCAACGCGCCCCGGCCAGGTGCGCAACATCAACACGCCCATGCTGTCCGCGTTGATTGAGCGGCATGGCGGCGTCCCGCTCGATTTTGGCATTCTGCCCGATCGGCTCGACGCCTTCGAGCAGGCCGCTGCGCGCGCCATGCGCGAAGCCGATGTGGTGGTGTTCATGGCCGGCAGCTCAATGAGCGAACGCGATTACACGCCGGAAGTGGTCAAGGGCATGGGCAGGCCGGGCATCCTCGCGCACGGCATCGCCTTTCGGCCCGGCAAACCCACGCTGTTCGCGGTGTGCGACGGCAAGCCGGTGTTCGGCCTGCCCGGCAATCCCATCAGCGCGCTGGTCACGGCAACCATGTTCGTCGTTCCCACGCTGTGGCGCATGCAGGGCGCGACTAACCCGCCGGAGCCGGCGCAGGTGAACGCCGAACTGACGCAGGATGTCCGCTCGCCGCGCGACCTGGAGCACTGGTTCCCGGTGCGCCTGGTGGATGGGGGCCGCGCCGAACCCATCCCTTCCAAAAGCAATCTCATTTTCAGCCTGGCGCGCGCGTCAGGGCTGGTGTGCGCGCCCATCGGCGTGGACCGGCTGCCGGCCGGCGCGACGGTTGCGGTGCGCGTGTTGGACTGACGGTCAGCAGACGCCTGACTGCGTCTGCAGGCGACTGAACCGCTGGTGCGCTTCAGCCAGCGAGCGCCGGCTCTCCTCGTAGGTGATGAGCGCCTGCGCCTCGTCGTAGGTGGCCCAGCGATAGCTGCGGATTTCCTCGGCCTGGATGCGGACAGTCTCGCAGTGAACCAGCCCCACAAAGTAGCGCACCGTCTTTTCCACCATCCGCCCATTGCGCGAGAACCGGTAGGTTTCGATGATGGGCGAGTCGCTGCACAACGTCACATCGCGGATGCCGGTCTCCTCACGCAATTCGCGCAGCGCGGTCTGCGCCTCGCTCTCCCCCGGCTCGGCGTGGCCTTTCGGGAACGCCCAGTGGCCGGCGTGGTGCTGAATGAGCAGGTAGCGGGCCTCGCCAGCCTGTTGATAGATGGGGATCACGCCGAAGGAATGATCTTTCATGACACCTGGGCCTCAATGGTAGCACGCGCTGCAGGGGTGTTCATGGCCAGAGAGAGGCTGCCGGCCTGTCATGCTGCGCAGCGACGCGGGCGCCATACGGCGCAGGCACCATGCCGGCGCGGGCGCCATACGGCGCAGGCGCCATGCCGGCGCGGGCGCCATGCCAGCCGCCGGTTGTTATACTGCGCCTCACAACACAAGAGCGCCTTCCGGTGAATCACACCAGAAGCGACACGCCAACGCGATCTCTGACAGGAGCAACCCATGTCCAAACAACTCATCAACACACAAGGCGTAGCCCGCGCCGGCGGCGCGTATTCGCCCTGCCTGCGCGCCGGCGATTTCGTGTTCGTGGCCGGCCAGGGCCCCATCGACCCCGCCACCGGCCAGGTGGTCGGCGCCACGATCGAAGAGCAGACCGCCCAGACGCTGGAGAACATCAAAAACATCCTGGCGGCGGCCGGCGCATCCATGGCCGACGTGGTCAAATCCACCGTCCACCTGAGCGACCTCAGCCTGTTCGATCGCTACAACAAGGTCTACGCAACTTACTTTCCAGATCCGAAGCCGGTGCGCACGACGGTGGGCAGCCAGTTGCTGGGCATCCTGGTCGAGATTGATGTCATCGCTTACGTGGGCGACCGCTGATCTGTCCGTTTTTATCCATGCGCATCGACCTGCCGGCGCCGTTCATCTCGAAAACTACCCGCCTGTCCGATCCGATTGTCACCGCCGGCGACCGGCTATACGCCATTGGCTCGCAAAACGGTTTGTTCCCCGATTCGTGGGGCGGCCATGTGCCCAACGAAATGTGGGGCATTTGGGCGCACCCGATCAAGCTGTTGGACGGATTCTGGCTGGGGTTGGCCCACCCAACCTTCGGAAGCGTGCGCTGGTTGTGCGAGGCCGACGCCTGCCGCGCATCCCCCGGCTTCACCGAGTTTGACTATCGCTTCCCCGGCCTGACGATCACACGCCGCGACTTCGCCCCCGACGGGCTGCCGGCGCTCGTCGTCTCGCTGCGCGTCACCGCGTCTGGCGAGTGGCCGGCCGACATGCGGCTGCGCGCTTGCTTCGCTTCTGACCTGCGCCCGGCCTGGCTGGGCGAACAGGTCGGATGGCGCGATGCGCCCGATGAAGCGGTGTTCGACGCAACGCGCGGGGTCGTGCTGTTCCGCGATCGGGACAATCCGTGGTTCGCAGTCGTCGGGGCGATCAACACCCCGGCGCACAAGGACGCAGTTCGCGTGACCATCGGCAAGCGCGAGATGGCGCTGCAACAAACCGCCGGCCAGGGCGCGGTTGCCAGTCTGACCTGGACGCTTGAACAAAAGGGCGGCAATACGGCAGAACTCACCCTGCTTATCGCCGGCAGCGCGCATTCCGCCGAAGACGCGCTGGCGACGCTGGATCGTTTGCGCGCCGAACACGCTGCGCTGTTCGAGACGAAGCAGCGTCGCTATCAAGCCATTCTCGACACCTGCGCGCTGGTCACGCCAGACGAGACGCTGAATGAGGCGTTTGCCTGGTCGAAATTGAACTGTCAGATGCTCGCCCGTGACGTGCCGGGGCAGGGGGGCGCAGATGCCATGCGCGGCGCAGGGGCCGGCCTGCCGGTCTACCCGTGGTGGTTTGGCATCGACATCGCCTATGCCGCTCTGCCCATGCTGCAAGCCGGCTTGTTCGGCCTGACTCAGGATAGCCTGCGCCTGTTGCAGCGCGCCAGCGCGAAGGCCAATCCCGATGAACCCGGGCGCGTCATTCACGAATTGACCACCACCGGCGTCGTGTTCAACCCCGGCAACCTGGTCGAGTCGCCGGCCTTCGTGCGCGCCGTCCATCACTGCTGGCTGTGGACAGGCGACGACGCCTTTCTGCGCGCGCTGTATCCCTTTTGCAAACAGGCACTGCTCGATTACACACTGGGCGCATGCGACCTGGACGGCGACTTGTGCGGCTCTGGCCGCAGCATCATTGAGACGCCGGAGATGCACGCCGGCCTGGAGTGCATCGACGTGGCCGTTTACACCTGGCAGGCGCTGCTGGCGCTGGCCGATCTGGCCCAGACGGTGGGCGATCTCGACGCGCTGCCCGACCTGCGCCGCAAGGCCGACGAACTGGCCGGGCGCATCCGGCGCGAGTGGTGGTTGGAGGACGAAGGGCTGTTCGCCGATGTGCGCGCCACACGGCGCGAGGTCAACGCCTTGCTGGCTGATCTAGACAAAGTTGTGCGCGAACAAAACTGGCTGGCCGGCTCAACCCAACAGGCCGAAGCCGGCGCGCGACAGTTTGCGCCCTGGCTGGCGCGCTATGCCGGCGCGCCCGACGACGTGGATCTGCCCTGGCTGCTGCGGCACTGGATCGTGCTGTGTCCGCTGGAAGCCGGCCTGGCTACAGACGAACAAGCCGCGCGCGCGTTTGCCCGCCTGGAGTCGCCGGAGTTTTCGGACGAATGGGGCATGGTGTTGCACCCCGACCGGCGCGACGTGATGAGCATCAACACCGGCCTGCTGGCGCTGGCCGAGGCGCGCTATGGCCGGCTGGAACAGGCTCTGCGCTATGTGCGCAAACTGGCTGGGGCGCTGGCCGTGCGCACGCCGGGAGCCATCAGCGAGGCGCTGCCGGATCAGTGGTGCTTCCTTCAACTCTGGTCGGCGTTGGGAGTCATCTCGCCCATCGTCGAGGGTGTGTTCGGGGTCGAGCCGCGCGCGGCGGAGCGGCGCTTGCGCGTGACGGCCAACCTGCCAGCCGGCTGGCCGCAGGCAGAATTGCGCCGCGTGCGGATTGGCGATGCGTTCGTCGATCTGCGCGCCGAACAAGACGGCCCGGCGGATGCTATCTGCGAGCGCCGGCTGTGCGTGGCCTGCACTGACCCCGATTATGCGCTGGAGATCGGCTGCGCTGTCCCGAATGAGGCCGGTGTGGCCGGGGTGTGGCTGAACGGGCGGCGTGCCTCCGCATCCGCGCAGCCGGCGGAATGGCGGCTGGAGCAGACGCGGGCCGGGCAACGGGTGGTGTGCCGGGCGCACGGCAGCGCTGAGATGGTGGTTCGTTTTGTGGCGGCGACATCTCCGGGGTGACAACATTCCCGGAATCTGAAAGATTCCGGGAATGTTGTCAGGTGGGATGTGCGGTTTGCTGCGGATGCCTACGGCCGGCGCACAATCGGCGCGTAGGTGTTGTACCAGACAGTGGCGTTGACCCAGAAGCCGCCCTGCAGGGCGTAGTCCCCGCCGGTATGCGCGCCGGCGTCGGCCTGGCCGGCCGTGCCGCCCAGCGCGTAGCTCCCGCCCGTGCTGAAGGTGGCCCCGCCACCGTCAACAGTGTTCCAGGTCAGGTCGTATGGGCCGCCGGTCTGCGCCAGGGCGAAGCCCGACAGCGCCAGCAGCGCGCCCAGCAGGGCGATGGCTTGACGCGCGCGCCGGCTCATGG
>DAOTYS010000161.1:0-5865 GCA_034434575.1 Thermoflexales bacterium | reverse complement strand
GTTTTGGATGAATGGCCACCAGTCGCGCCACCGGCGCGCCGGCGCGCGTGATGATAATTTCTTCGCCGGCGCTGACCCGCGCCAGGATCCTGGAGAGGTTTGTCTTCGCTTCGCGCACGCTGACTGTAGCTCTCATTTTGTCACCCTGGCTTGCGAGCGTCATGGATGCAATCCCGGAAACGCCAGGCCGGCCCGCTCGTCCCAGCCCATCATCACGTTCAGGCATTGCACGGCCGAGCCGGCGGCGCCCTTCATCAGATTGTCGATGGCGCACAGCGCCGTGGCCTTGCGCCCATCCTCGCTGAGCGCAAAGCCCACATCGGCCCAGTTGCTGCCGGCCAGAATCTTCGGCTCCGGCGCGCGGAAGATGCCGGTGCTGCTCTTCACCAGCCGCACGAACGGCTCGTTCTTGTAGCAGTCGCGGAACGCCTTCCACAACGCCTTCTCCTGAACCGGCTCTTTCAGGAACACATGCACGGTCGCCAGCACACCGCGCACCATTTCGATGGAGGTGACGGACATGTGCAGGTCTGCAGGGTTCGTAAGGTTTGTAAAGTTCGTAAGGTTCGTAACGTTATCAACCTTGCCAACCTGACTCACCTGAACAACCTGCCCGATCATCTGTTCGACCTCGGCGGTGTGGCGGTGGCCGGCCGGCGCATAGGAGCGCACGGCGCCGCTACGTTCCGGGTGGTGCGAGGCTGGCGACGACTCTGCCCCGCCTTCGCTGCTGCCCACTTTGATGTCGGCCACGATCGGCATCGACCAGTCGATCAGGCCGGCTTTCACCAGCGGCAGCAGCGCCAGATTGGTCGCGGTGGCGTTGCAGCCCACGCCGCTGGCATAGCGCGCGCCTTTGAGTTGCGCGCGCGTCAGCTCCGGCAGACCGTACACGAATTGCTCCACCCAGCGCGGGGCTGGGTGGTCATGGCCGTACCAGCGCTTGTAAGCGGCCAGATCGCGCAGGCGAAAGTCGGCGCTCAGGTCGATGACGCGCTCGGCCAGGCCGGCCCAACGCTCGATCTGCGCGGTCGCCTCGCCATGCGGCAGGCACAGAAAGATCACATCGGCTTTCTGCACATCGTCAGGCCGGATGAATTGCAGGTCGGTCACTCCGCGCAGATTGGGATGAACCACGTGCGCGTATTCGCCCATGCGCGAGCGCGAGGTGATCTGGGTAACCTCGGCGTGGGGGTGGAAGCTCAGCAGGCGAAGCAACTCTCCGCCGGTGTAGCCCGTCCCGCCGATGATGGCGCAGCGTAGTTTGGTCATTGGGTGAGTGGGTGATTCAGTCATTGGGTGATTGAGTCATTGGGTGATTGCGTGATTGAGTCATTGGGTCATTGAGTCATTGGCGGTTGCTTTGCGCGATCTGGAGCGGGCTGTTCGTTGGGAGGCGGCGAAGATTGCCAGAAGCTCGTTCGCTTCTGTGAGCAGACTGTCCAGCAGAGGTTTGGCGACAATTCCGCTTTCGACAAGCAGTTCAAGCCAGAACACGGTCTCATCGGCTTCTTCCACCACAATGCCTATCTTTGAGATGAATTCGCGCGATGACCTGGCTCGACAGACGGCGCGGTAGTTTGCCGCAACCGAAGTGCCTGAGCGCAACATCTGTTTGCCGATGATGCGTGCTTCCTCTGTCTCTGGCAATGCGCGAAACAATCGGATGATGCGCAGCGCAAATTCCGCTGATCTTCGCCGCAACACTTCTGGCTTCGACATCATAGCCATGATCTAATGACTCAATGACTCAATGACTGAATGACTCAATCTCTCAATCTCTCAATCTCTCAATCTCTCAATGGCGTACTCCACAATCGCGCCGGGGATATCGACGCCGGTCGGCGCGATGCTGTTGCGGAACTCCATGGTGTGATTGACTTCGTTGATGAGCAGACCGCGCGTCTCGTCCTCGAGCACATCAACCGCCACAATGCCGCCCCCGACCGCGTTGGCGGCGGCCACGCAGATGCGATCCAGTTCCGGCGTGACCGGGCAATTGCTGGTCTTGCCGCCGCGCGCGGTGTTGGTGATCCAGTGCTCGGCGGTGCGGTAGACGGCGGCGATGGTGCGATCGCCGGCCACAAACGCGCGGATATCGCGCCCCGGCTTCTTCACGTGCTCCTGGACGTAGTAGATGTGCTGCTCATAGCCGCCCAGCACATCGCGCAGTTCCAGCAGTCCTTCGGCGGCGTCGCGGTCGTTGACGCGCACCACCATCCGGCCCCACGAGCCGACGACCGGCTTCAGCACGCACGGATACCCCATCTCCTCGATGGCGGCCAGCGCCGATTCCGGCGTAAAGGCCAGCTTGACGCGCGTGGTGGGCACGCCGTGCTGCACCAGCAATTGCGAGGTCACAAACTTGTCCCCGCAGTTTTCCACCACCTCATAGCGGTTGACGGTCTTCACGCCGGCCAGATTCAGCGCGCGCAGGATGTAGCGCGCCCGGCTCTGCGACACGCAACGCTCGATCACCACGTCATACTGCTTCCACGTCTCAAGCGCGTGCAGATCGAAGTGGATGCCGCGATCGTCGATGACTTCCACGGGGATGTTGCGTTTGGCGAACGCCTCCAGCAACAGCTTCTCTTCCGGGCGCACCAGCGAGCAAATGATGGCAATCTTCATCGATTTTGGATTTTGGATTTTGGATTTTGGATATGGGCGCTCCCCAATCGCAAATCCAAAATCCGAAATTTCATTCGCCCCAGTCTTCTTCCTCGGTTGGCGCCAGCGCCAGCGTCAGCGGCTCCAGCGACACCACTTCCAGCTCCGCGCCGCACTCTGGGCAGCGCACCAATTCGTGCAACACCGGCGGCGTCTTGAACGTGATTGTCGCGCCGCACTCAGGGCATTCGGCAGTGAACATGTGTCAGTAACCTCCAAATAAAAAGCTCCCAGACACCCGTCGTCTGGGAGCTTGTTGATCACCTGCTGCGTTCGCCGCGCCGCTCGATAACCAGAGCTAACCAGACGTGGTCTGGCTGCGCTTCTTGCTCTGCTTACCGAACAGTGCGCTCGCGCGCATTGCGCTGGCGGAACTCATGGCGCACCACTAATACCACGCAGGGGCCGATGTGTCAACGGGCAAAATTCCGCGATTCTGGGGTTGCGCGGCGCGCACCATTCTACTCTCTGACACAGTGACAAGGCATAATGTGCGCCATGTTGCGCGTTGTTGTATCAAGGATCTGCGATGTGAGCGCAGCGGTAACGCGCAGAGCGCCGCATCCTGGGAACAAGTTTGCATTGCGCCGGGCATGATCAAACCAGAGCACATCGTCGCCATTGACGTAGAGCCGGCGGAAGTGGACTGCGCGCAGGCTGGCTTGCTGGCAACGCATACGGCCAACACATGGCAGCCGGATCGCTCGCCCGCTGACAGGCTGCGCGACACGTTGATCGGCAAAGCCGCCGAGCTGGCGTGGCTGCGTTACCTGCAGCGCGAGTCGATCGCCTGTCGTTTGTGGGATGACATGCGCCGGGACGGCGGGCGCGACCATGCGCCGGTCGACGGCTTCGTCGCTCAGCGCGACGCCGCCGAATTGCTGGCCGGCGACCTGTTCGCAGACACTGCCCGCCAGTGGCAGGAAGGCGCGCACTTTCGGCGCGGATTTTTTGCGGCCTGCGAGCGGCGCGGCATTTTCGGATTCGAGGTGAAGTCCACCCGCATTGGCCCGCGCCATCTCGCCGGCGGACAGGTCAACTATGCCGCCATCCTGGAAGACGATTTTCTGGTCTATCCGCCGGTGCGCGCCGGCGCACTCGACGAATCGACCCGCCAGGATCTCATCAGCCAGAAGCAACGCGCAGCGGCGGCCGAGCGAACACCGTACCTGCTGGCGCGGGCTTACGTGGAGGCCCGCGATGCGGGACTCCGCAACGCGGAGGCTTCACGCGCAGTCTATCGCGTCTACCTGGTCGGCTACATGACACGGCCTCACTTCTTCCAATCGCCCCGCCTGCGAGTGACAACGATGCCGCAGTCCAACAAGAGTGAGCAAGCGATTTACTATGCCGTGCCGCTGCGGCTGGGCCAGAATTTGTCCGGCTTGCGCCAGACGCTGGGACTGTGACTGACATGGCCAGAAAACCTTCCTCTGCCGATCGCGCCGCGCCGGCCACACGGCCTGTCAGGGCTGCCACAGGCCGGCCTGCGCTCACCTGGGCCGGCAAACGCCCATTGGATCCTGTTGCGCCCCCGCTTGCCCGCCCGCTCCGGTTGGTGGAGACGCACGATCTGCGTGCGCATCAGTTGCGCGCGCATGATTGGCGCGCGCACATGCCCGGCGTGGCGCGCGCGCTGCCGGCTACGCTTCAGGACGCCGGCCGGGAGGCCAATCTTCTGTTCCACGCCGACAACAAGGATATGCTGGCGTGCCTGCTGGCGAATGGCTTTGGCGGGCGAATCAAGCTGATCTATATCGATCCGCCTTTCGATAGCGCCGCCAACTACGCGCGCAAAGTGACGTTGCGCGGCGCGACGGGCGGGCCGGTCCTGTTTGGCAACGCCCGGCCGCTCGGCGAGCAACTCCAATACACCGACATCTGGGCCGGCGAGGACTATTTGCAGTTCATGTACGAGCGGCTGTTTCTGATGCGCGAGTTGTTGTCTGAGGATGGCAGCCTGTGGCTGCATTGCGATCACCGGCGCGTCCACTATCTGCGCATGTTGCTGGAGGAAGTGTTCGGCGCCGACAACTACCTGAACACCATCTCCTGGCGCAGCCAGGTGGCGCGCGGGGCCAAGGTGAACGCGTTCTACTTTCCGTTCAGCACGCACTACCTGGAGGTTTTTGCCCGCAACAAAGCCGCTCCCACAACCTGGAATCCGGTGAAGAAGGAAATTGTGTTGACAGAAGCTGAAGCGGCCGCTGAATACATGCGCGATGAACGCGGCTTCTTCCGCACTTCGGATCCCGGCACGTATAGCTTCGAGCGGCTCAAGGCGCTGCATGCCGAGGGCCGGCTGTACGCGCCCTACGGCGGCGAGGTGGTGGTGGATGAGGCGTCGCGCCGGGTCTTTGCCTCGAAGGGAGGCAATATCGGCGTGAAGTATTACCTGAAGCAAGGCCGGCGCGGTCGCTACATTGTCGAACGCGCTGTGGACAATCTGTGGGATGACATTCCCGGCCTCGGCACCACGCCGGGCGAAGATTGCGGCTACCCCACCCAGAAAACCGAGGCGCTGCTGCGCCGCATCATTTCAGTTTCGAGCAATCCCGGCGATTGGGTGCTGGATTGCTTCGCCGGCAGCGGCACTACACTGGCCGTGGCGCAGCAAATGGGCCGGCGCTGGATCGGCGGCGACATCAACCGGGGCGCGATCCAGACTATGGTTAAGCGCCTGCACGCGGTCAAGCCCCCGTCTGCGTCGCGCGGGTCTGGCCGCCGGCAGGCAGGCGCAAACGGCGCTGGTGACCTGCCGGCTGTCGCTTCTCACCGCTTTGTGGTTTATGCGGACAGCGCCGGCTGCGCTAACGACTGCAATGGGTTGGCCCAACGCGCCCGGGCGCGCGTGACTGTGCGCCGGGACCATGGGGCAACGCCGCCCATCATTCGGGTAGTGGTCGAGGCGTTTGTTTCGCCGGCAGTGATGGAACGTGTGCGCCAGGCCGGGCCGGAAACTGCGCCTCGTATCGACGATTGGCGCGCGGTGGTGGACAGCATCATGATCGACCCGTCCTATGACGGCGTAGCTTTTCAGCCGGCGCTGGTCGATGCGCCCCGCAAGCGCAGCGGCCTGGTGCAGGGGCGCTACCAATGGCCGGCCGGCCCTGGCGCGACGACGGTCGCCGTCAGAATGACCGATGTGCTGGGCGAAGAGCTTCTCATCGTCGCGTCTGTGTGACGGCGCGGCAG
>DAOTYS010000160.1:0-3201 GCA_034434575.1 Thermoflexales bacterium | reverse complement strand
GCCCGCGCACCGCAATTACCTGATTCTGAAACGGCGCTACATCGACCGCATTCCCCTGCCACAACTGGAGGCGGAGTTCAGCAGCAGCAGTCGCCAGTTCCGGCGCGACAACCATCGCGCCATCGAGGCGCTGGTGTCAACATTGGGGGAAATGTCAACGCGCCGGCCCGAAGAGACGCCCGAATCGCCTGCTGCGCCAGAGGCGCTGACGCCGTTCTCGCGCAGCATCGAGCCGGTCGATGTGTGGAGCGTCGTTACCGACGCTTCCAGGACGCTTTCGGCGGTGACCAGCAGCGCCCACATCGCCATTCGCACCAATATTCAGCCCGATCTGCCGGCAGCCAGCGCCGACCGCGCCGCATTGCGCCTCGCGCTCGTCAAGATGCTGTGGCTGGCAATCGCCTGCTGCCCGGGCGGCGCGCTGACACTGGACCTGTCGGCCAGCGAGGATCAGGTAGTCCTGAAGCTGTCGGGGCTGAGCGGCCTTACGACCGATGACCCCGCCTGCCGCGAAGCAGGCCGGCTAGCCGATCTGGCCGGAGGAGAATTGCGGCTGCTGCCGGCCAGCGCGCAAGACGGCGATAGCGCGCCACAAATTCAGATCAGCCTGCCGCGCCACCGCCGGCCGGTGGTCATGGTGATCGACGACGACCCGGCCATGCCGCGCATCATCGAACGCTATCTGGCATTGCAGCCGGTGCAGGTGATTGGCTGCAAGTCCACCGAAGATGTGATCGGCCAGGTCAAGCGCCACAGGCCGGCGGTGATTTTGTTGGACATTCTGATGCCGCAACGCGACGGCTGGGAAGTGTTGCAGGAGTTGAAAGCCGATCCAGAAACCTATCACATCAACCTGGCCGTGTGCTCGATCTGGGATGAGCGCGATCTGGCTCTGACGCTGGGCGCGGATGCATTTTTCCAGAAGCCCATCGACCGCGCCGCCCTGCTGGAATATGTGGGGGCTTTCATCAGCGCGGCGTTAACGCCGTCGCGTGCGCTCATCTGGAACAGCACCCTCTGACGCTCTCCCGCGCGGGCGGGCTGCGGTGGCTGAGCTTGCGATGGCTGAGCTTGCGCTGGCTGAGCTTGCGCTGGCTGAGCTTTTCGAAGCCACCGCCGCGCCTGCGACAGGCGCCTTCGACAGGCTCAGGCGCCGCGCCGCGCCGCTCACTGCAACACCGCCTCGAGCACGTTTTGCAGGCACAGCACCGTTTCGCGCTGGCTGAAGGTTGAAGCGCGGGCCACACTGATTGCGCGCGACTGCAACACCGGCAGACCAAAGCGATCCATGGCCGTCACAACGATGACCGGCAACTCGCGGCTGGACCAGCGTTTGCGGATATCGGCCAGCACCTCCCAGCCCGACGCATCGCCCAGATTGAGATCGAGCAGAATGGCGTCGGGCAGACGCTCGCCCAGAACCGCCATCACTTCGGCAGCCCGGCTGACATTGACCACGCGCGGGGAGTTGGGCAGCCGGGGATCATGCGCCAGCGTCACATCGTAAAAGCGCGCCATATGCGCATCGTCCTCGATGGACAACAGCAGGCGGGCATTCGGCGCAGCCGACAACAGGGCAGAGATCAGATCGTCGCGGGTGATGGGCTTGACCAGCCAGCCATTGATGTCATTCGCATCGGCCAGGCTGAGATGCTTCAGGCCGGCGGCCATATCCAGCTCGCAGACAACCACCGGCGCTCTCGAGCGCCGAAGCGCGCCGATAGCTTCATGCTGAAGGTCGCGGCTTTCAACCAGCACCACGACAGCGTCCGGCTCATGCTGATCGAGCACCTGCGGCGCGCCAGCCACGGAACTGGTCACAACCCGGCCCTGATTGGCGAGCAGGCGGGCCGTCACCTGCGCCGCGGTTGGATCGTCAGCGGCCACCAGCAGCACGCGCTCCGATCTCGCCTGATCGTAGCGAGACTGCCAGTACTCCGCGTCGCGATCGGGGTGAACCGGCTCGCTGATCGCAGCGGCCGCGCTCAACGGCAATGTGAAGAACACCGTTGTGCCCAGGCCGGGGACGCCGGCGCTCTCGGCCCACATCCGTCCGCCGTGCAACTGGATGAACAGCCGGCTGATTGCCAGGCCCAGGCCGGAGCCGGCCGTCTCATCGACGGACTCTGCAAACCGGGTGAACTCGTCGAAAAGATGCTGCAAGTTCTCGCGCGAGATGCCTGTGCCGGTGTCGCGCACGCTCACCACGACTTCGTCTGCCAGCCGCTCGACGCGCACCGTCACGCCGCCGCGAGCCGTGTAGTGGCGCGCGTTGCTGAGCAGGTTCAGCAGCACCTGGCGGATGCGCACGCGGTCGATGAGCATGTCGGGAATGTCGCCGGCGACTTGAAGATCGAGCGACAGGCCGGCGTGGTCAAACCAGCCGCGCGTCAGGGCCATGGCCTGCTCGACAACGTCGAGCAACGGCACGCGCTCGCGCTTGAGGATCACGCGATTGGCTTCGACCTGAGCAAGTTCGAGCACATCGTTGATCAGGCCAAGCAGGTGTTTGCCGGCGCGATAAATCTCATTCACATCGGCGCGCAAACTGGCCGGCCACTCGCGCATGCCGTAACTCTCCGGCGCATTGGCCATCACTTCGCTGAAACTGATGATGATGTTAAGCGGCGTGCGGATCTCGTGGCTGATCATGTTGGCGAAGCGCACTTTGAGCTGGCGCGCTTCCTCCGCCTGCTGGCGCGCCAGAATGAGCGATGTGCTGAGCCGGCTCTGGCGATACAGCGCCTCGTCAAGCATCTTGACGGTCTGCGCCAGTTGCTGGCGCTGGTCGCGCAACTCGTCGCGGGCGCGGATGGCGTCGCTGGCGCTGTACAGGGCCATGCTCAGGCTGTCAAAAATCGGGCGCGAGGCGATCCAGGCGGCGACGGTGGCGGCAATCAGGGACACACTGGCCGGCAGCAGCGCAGCCGTGGGGTCAGGCAGACGCCCGGCCAGCGCGGCGATCAACGCAGCGCACACCCCACTGCCGGCCACAAGCACGGCGGTGGGGGCGACCGCGCTCACCAGCATGATCCAGGGGCCAAACAACAACAGGGGCAACAGACCGGGATTGAACCAGCCTTCCAGGGTAATGGTGGCCGCCAGGCCGGCCAGGGATGTCACGAGCGCCGGGCGTGTTTGACGACGCAGGCCCCAGGCCAGGCCAAGCGTGGCCAGCAGGGCAAGCATGGCCGGCCAATG
>DAOTYS010000159.1:0-7939 GCA_034434575.1 Thermoflexales bacterium | reverse complement strand
CCACCAATGTGCCGAGGAGGATGTACGACAGATCTTAGAAGCGCAACAGAGGGATGAACAGGATGGCCGTCAGAGTGGTGATGATGGCCTGGACGAAGATGCCGGTGAAACACGACAGGGTGGTGAGCTTATAAGCGTTGGCTTGCATGGTTGTTGCGCGGCGCGCCCGCAGATTCTACCCGGCGCTGAACACCTTGAGGTGTCGGACACCTCAACCCGACATCAACCCGAGCGCTGTTGCTACAATAGCTCGCAGGCGCGCGGCGCGATCAGCCGCACCCGGCTGCAACGTTCACCGTGCGCATCAGCCCGTAACAACAAGCGTTCCCGCATCGCGGAGGCCCATCGATGATCGAGTTTGTTCGAGAAATGAATCCGATTGCCCAGGCTTTTCTGGCGACATTGTTCACCTGGGGTGTGACGGCGCTTGGCGCCGCCGGCGTCTTCCTTTCCCGCGCCGTCAACAAGCGCACGCTCGACCTGATGCTCGGCTTCGCCGCCGGCGTGATGATCGCCGCCAGTTTCTGGTCCTTGTTGTCGCCGGCCATCGAGATGGCCGAGGCCAACGGCGGGCCGGCCTGGCTGCCGGCAGTGATCGGCTTTCTGGCCGGCGGCGGCTTCCTGTGGGTGATCGACCGCATCCTGCCCCACCTGCACCTGGGCCTGCCGGTCTCGAAGGCAGAGGGCATCAAGACCTCCTGGCAGCGCAGCGTGCTGCTGGTGCTGGCGATCACGCTGCACAACCTGCCTGAAGGGCTGGCCGTTGGTGTGGCGTTTGGCGCCGTGGCCGCCGGCCTGCCAGCTGCCACCCTCCCCGGCGCCATTGCCCTGGCCATCGGCATCGGCATCCAGAACTTCCCCGAAGGGCTGGCCGTGGCCATGCCCTTGCGCGGCGAGGGCATGTCGCGCCGGCGCAGTTTCTTCTACGGCCAGCTCTCGGCCGTGGTCGAGCCGGTCGCAGCCGTGATCGGCGCGGCGGCCGTGTTGATCATGCAGCCCATCCTGCCCTATGCGCTGAGCTTCGCCGCCGGCGCGATGATCTACGTCGTCGTCGAGGAACTCATCCCCGAATCGCAGCAGGGCGAGCATTCCAACATCGGCACCTTCGGCGCCATGACCGGCTTCGCGGTGATGATGCTGCTCGATGTGGCATTGGGATGATCCCGATTTTGGATTTTGGATTTGCGCATCCAGCGGACAGACCCCATGACCACTTCACGCCAGCGCATGATCGATGCGCTCACCTACAACCGGCCGGACAAGATTCCGGTGGTGTACCACCCTTCTCCGGCCGGCCTGCATGTGCACGGCCAGAAGCTGCTCAACCTGTTCAACCAATACCCGCCCGACAACCCGGTCACCTTCGACCGCATCCCCCACCCCGGGCCCGAGACGATCGACGCGCACGGCAACTACCACGAAGTGCGCACCGACGAATGGGGCACGACGTGGGAGTGGCGCATCTTCGGCCTGTGCGGCCATCCCAAAGGCTTCCCGCTGGCCGACCTCGACGCGGCCGAGCAGTATGTCTTCCCCGCGCCGCCGGCCATCGGCTGCGCCGGCTTCCTGGCCGACCGCGCGCAGGTTGAGGTGGAAAAGCAAGACTACTTCGTCATTCGCGGCGGCGCGTCTATCTTCGAGAAGTTGCAGGCGCTGCGCCCAATGGACGAGTTGATGGTCGATCTGATCACCGGCGACCGGCGCCTCCTGCGCGTGCTCGACCGGCTGGTCGATTACATGCATCAGGTGATCGCGTATCAGTTGGCGATCGGCGTGGACGGTGTGTTCTTCGGCGACGACTGGGGCGGGCAGACCGCGCCGCTCGTCTCGCCCAAACTCTTCCGCGAGGTGTTCAAGCCGCGCTACCGCGCGTTGATGGCGCCGATCCAGCGCGCCGGGCGCGCGGTGTGCTTCCACTCCTGCGGCTTTCTGGGCGAAATCTTCGACGACCTGCTCGATCTGGGCATCAACGTGTTCTGGCCGCAGATTCTGCGCTACGACGAGGACGAACTGTTGCGCAAGTGCAGGGCGCACCAGGTGGCGCTGTATCTGCACCCCGACCGGCAACACCTGATCCCGCGCGGGACGCCGGCGGAGATCGACGCCCGCATCGCGGCGTATGCCGACCGGTTCCACGGGCTGGGCGGCGGCGGCATTTTCTACGTGGAAATCGAGAATGACGCGCCGTTCGAGAACGTGCGCGCGCTGATAGAGGCGGTGCAGCGGTATCGGTAATCGCCCACCTCTGTTACAGTCGGCCCCATGCCAACGACGACCCAAACCCGTTCCGCGACGTTGCTGATGCACTGCCCCGACCGCACCGGCCTGGTCGCCGCCGTCACCGACTGGCTTTACAAGCACGACGGCAACATCCTGTACCTCGACCAGCACGTGGATCAGCAGCAACAGGTGTTCTTCATGCGCGTCGAGTGGGACCTGACGCGCTTCAACATCCCGCGCGACAAAATCGGCGAGTTCTTCCAGATCTCCATCGCGGAGCGTTACGCCATGCAGTGGACGCTGCACTTCTCCGATGAGATTCCGCGCATGGCGATCTTCGTGTCCAAACTGTCGCACTGCCTGTACGACATCCTGTCGCACACCGAATCAGGCGAGTGGCCGGTGCGCGCGCCGCTCATCATCAGCAATCACCCCGCGCTCGAGCCGGTGGCGCGGCGCGCCGGCATCGACTATCACGTCGTGCCGGTGACGCCGGAGGCCAAAGCCGACGCCGAGCGCCGGCAACTCGACCTGCTGGCGCAGCACAACATCGACTTCGTCGTGCTGGCGCGCTACATGCAAATTCTCAGCGCCGATTTCATCGCGCGCTACCCCAACCGCATCATCAACATCCATCACTCGTTCCTGCCGGCCTTCGCCGGCGCCAACCCCTACCGCGCCGCCCACGAGCGCGGCGTCAAGATCATCGGCGCCACGGCGCACTACGTCACGCCCGAACTGGACGCCGGCCCCATCATCGAGCAGGATGTGACGCGCGTCAGCCACAAAGACAGCGTCGCCGACATGATTCGCAAAGGCCAGGACCTGGAGAAGCTGGTGCTCTCGCGCGCCATCTGGTGTCACCTCAACCACAAGGTGCTGGTGTATGGCAACCGCACGGTGGTGTTTGGGTGAAGGTTCGGTAAGGTTCGGTAAGGTTGGTAAGGTTCGTAAAGTTGGTAAGGTTGGTAAGGTTCGTAAGGTTGAGGGTGGAGGGTTATGCGCTAAGGCAAGGCGAGGCAGAAAAGCGAAATACCCAATACCCAATACGCAACACGCAGCACGCAACACCGATGAACGAGGAAATGCTGTCGCAGGCGGTGGAGGCGCGCGCGGACATGTTCGACGCGAAGCGCGAGACGGCGCTGCGCCTGTTCGCCGGCTTCTATGAGGGCAACCCCGATCTGGTCATCGACCTGTATGCGCGCACGCTGGTGTTGCACAACTACGCCGACCCGCCCGACGCCGGCCAGGCCGGCGTCGAAGCGGCGCAGGCGTTTCTGTTGCGCCGGCTCGATTGGATCAGCGCCATAGTGGTGAAAGACCGCCGCTCACGCGACCCGGCCCGCCGCAAAGGCCGGCTGACCTGCGGCGCAAGGGCCGACACGCGCATCCGCGAACACGGCGTGCGCTACGCCATCGACCTGCTGCTCAACCGCGACGCCAGCTTTTACCTGGACACGCGCAACCTGCGCGCCTGGGCGCTGCGCCATCTGCGCGACAAGACCGTTCTCAACACCTTCGCCTACACCGGCAGCCTGGGCGCGGCAGCCATGGCCGGCGGCGCGCAGCGCGTCGCCCATCTCGACGCCAATCGCGCCTTCCTCAACCTGGCCAAAGAGACGTACACCCTCAACGGCTTCCCCATCCACAAAGCCGATTTCATCGCCGGCGACTTCTGGGGCGTGACCAGCCGCATGCGCCGGGAGGGGCAGACCTTCGATTGCGTATTTCTGGACCCGCCGTTCTTCGCCAGCGGCGACACCGGAAAGGTCGATCTGGAGCGGGAGTCTGGCCGGCTGATTAACAAGGCGCGCCCGCTGGTGGCCGATGGCGGCTGGCTGGTCGCCGTCAACAACGCGCTCTTCGTGTCGGGCCGGGATTACATGGACGCCCTCGACAACCTGTGCGCCGATGGATTCATGCAGGTGGAGCAGCTCATCCCCGCGCCGGCTGACGTCACCGGCTACCCGCACACCGTCGCCGGCGCGCCGCCGGTCGACCCCGCGCCGTTCAACCACCCGACCAAGATCGCCGTGCTGCGCGTGCGGCGCAAACGTAGGGGCGAATAATGATTCGCCCCTTGAAAATCCGCAGCGAGACTTCGGAATTTCAGGGTAAAATCATGGCTGTGATCCCTCGCGGCTGGCCGCTTTCGTCACCTCGCCGCAATCCATTTGACAGCGCCTTCCCTCTCGCCCGCGTTCAGGTAGAATCCCCCGCGTCATTTTGGGTTGTTTGTTTTTGGCGGAGGCAGATGAGATGTTGACACCTGAGCAAATTCAGGCCTTCAGGACGAACGGTTTTGTGTTGGGGAGTCGCGTCCTCAGCGACGAACAGGTGGAGGAATTGCGCGCGGAGCTGCAGCGGGTCATCGACAACGCGGACCGGCTGGACCACAAGCCGGTGCGCATTGTGAACCTCAGCGGCAAGCCCGACGCGCCCGTGTGGCAGATCGTGAATATGTGGCAGGCCAGCGGGCCGTTCAAAACGCTGATGTTCAGCCACAAGATGGTGGAAGAGGTGGCCCAGTTGTCCGGCGCGCGCGAACTGCGCATCTGGCACGACCAGATCCAGTATAAGCCGCAGCAGACCGGCGGCGTGAACATGTGGCACCAGGATTCGCCCTACTGGCCCAACATCGCCCCCCTCGACACGCAGATCACGGCCTGGGTGGCGCTGGACGATGTGGACGAGTCGAACGGCTGCATGAGCATGGTGCCCGGCTCGCACCTGTGGGGCCGCGAAATCGACTTTCTGCACACCTTAAAGGACTTCAAGGACATGCCGGCCGAATACAAGGGCCACAAGATCGAAGTCCGGTTGTGCCCGGTTCCCAAAGGCTACGTGCACTATCACCACCCGCTGACGTGGCACGGCTCGCACGCCAATCACAGCGGCCGGCCCCGGCGCGCCATCGCCTTCCACTACATGACCCAGGACACGGTGTATGTGGAGAGCGGCAACCACATCATGAAGCCCTACATCACCGTGGACGACGGCGAGATGCTGCAAGGGGAGGTTTTCCCGCGCGTCTGGCCGCAATAACAAACTGGACATTGGCAAAAAAGGCATGACTGCGCTTAGACTTGTGTTTCCAAACGAGAGTCGGAGCGCAAGCCATGCCCAACCTGATTATTCAACATTTTGAACCGCTGTGTGCTTTCCTGCTGCCATTGCTTCTGCACATGAGCCAGCCGCAACAACGCCACGCGCTGAACGTGGTTGGCGCCTTGCTGGTGTGCGGCAGCAAACACAAAACGCTGACCACCTTGACGGCGATGCTGCGTCTGCCGCACGCCGATCATTTCGCCCTGGCAGATTTCTTCCGCCAGAGTGGATGGTGTCCGCTGGAGGTGCGCCGTGCGGTGTTGACGGCACAACTGGCCACCGTGGCTCGTCTGCTGCAGACGGACCAGGCTGTTCATTGTCCTGTGTTTCTCAGCGTAGACGACTCGCTGGCAGTCAAGGATGTTGGCACGCGGGCCTTGCAGGCGGTCACGTTCCATCACGATCATGTCAAACAGCGCCGCCAGTCCGGGAAGTACACCAACGCGGCCCGTTACGTGATGATCAACGCCCACATCTGCGGCTTCAGCTTTCCGCTGACCTGGCGTTTGTACTTGTCGAGGCGACAAGTGCGACGCCTCAACCGCGCGCGCGTCGGCGCGGCCGTGTCGGCGGCCATGCCGGCAGCTATGCCGAAGGATCGGCTGGTGTATCGCAAGCTGATTGCGCTGGTCATCGAGATGCTGGACGAGATCGCGCCGAAGATTCCGGCAGGACGGCGCGTGTACGTGCTGTTCGATTCGTGGTACGCCAGCGCCGAGTTGTTGAACAACATCCGGGCGCGGGGCTGGCATTTCATCTGCGCTGTCAAGAGCAATCGAAACTTGTCGGGTTTGGCTCTGGGGTCGTGGTGGCCAAAGTTGTCGCGTCAGCGCATTCAGCGCGTCAAGACACACAACAGCAAAGGCAGCCATACTTACTACACCCGGTACACCACCGGCCGGCTGCGCAGCGTTCCTCAACAGGTGGGCGCTGTCCTTTCCAAACGAAGCCCGCGCAGAGGGCCGATCGCGTTCTTTGTCACCAGCGATCTGCATCTGCGTGCGCAGGGCATCCTGCGCTACTATGCCATCCGCTGGCAGGCCGAAACCGACAACTTTCTGCTCAAGCAACGGCTGGGTCTGGCCGACTTCCGATTGCACACGATCGAAGCGACCCTGCGCTGGTTCAGCCTGGTCTTCGCTGCTTACGCCTTCGTTCGCGTGCGGATTGCGCAAGTCTGGCTCAAGCAGCCCAGCCAGCCCAAACAATCGTTTGGCGATGTGATTGCCGAGCAACAGCGTTGGCATCTGCAGCGTCTGATTACGTTCGTGGCCGACCAGGCGCGGCAGGGATGGAGCAACCAGCAATTGCTGGATCACTTGCTCCCCACGTAGTTCTGTCGTCACGGCTCATTTCACCTCGCCTGTCTGTGGCTCTCACTGAGAGCAGTGCTTGTTGCGCCCGCTCTCAGGTCAGCTACCCGTTCGCTGAATCCGATTTTGCCAATGTCCAGCACAGTTACTTTGTGGTTGAATCAAACTCAGGGAGGCATGAGATGGAAACAGCGTCTGCCCGAATCGCCTTCGTCGGCGCCGGCAATCACGCGACCGAATCGCTTTACCCCAACATCGCCCACATCCCCGAGTTTGACCTGACGTCCGTGTGCGATCTGGACCAGAACAGAGCGCGCTATGCGGCGCGCAAATACGGCGCGCTGGAGTGGTTTACAGATGTCGAAACCATGCTGGACGCGGCGCGGCCCGATGGCGTGTGCGTGTGCGGCCCGGCCGAGATGCACTATCAGGTCGGCCTGCAGGTGTTGCGGCGCGGCATTCCCCTCTTCACAGAGAAACCCCCGGCGCTGACGCTGGCGCAGGCGCAGCAGTTGGCAGACACGGCGCGGCAGGCCGGCACGTGGGGCATGGTGGCATTCATGAAGCGCTTCGCGCCGGCCAACATGGTGGCGAAGGAGTATATGGGCAAGCCAGAGTTTGGCCGGCTGTCCAGCATCACCCTCATGCACGGGTCCGGGCCGTATGACGACCTGCGGCGCATGTTGTTGTTCAACGGCATCCACATGCTCGACCTGGGGCGCTTCCTGGCCGGCGATGTGGTCAGCCTGTTTGCGCACCGCTCGCCGCCTGAGGCGCGCGCGCAAGCCGTGTCGGTGAGCATGCAGTTCGCCAATGGCGCAGTCGGCCAGCTCAACATGAACTCCGGCCACAACTGGTCGGACTGTTTCGAGATGGTGTACCTGTCAGGCGAGGGGGCCGGTCTCGTCATCGACGCCTCGCGCGCGACGGAGGTCATGTCTGGCGCAGCGCGCTTTGCGCAGGCCGAAGGGGCGCAGACGTTTGGCTGGAGCACTCGCTACTACGTGTCAGGCAACATGGCCGGCTGGGCCGCCGGCGGCCACTACACGCGCGGCTACTGGGGCGAGTTGAGTCACTTTGCCCGCGCAGTGCTGGGTCAGGTTGCGCCGGCGCCGGCGCTGGACGATGGCGTCGAAGCGATGCGCCTGATTGAAAAGATCATCGAGAGCGCGACAACCGGCCAGCCCGTGTCGATGTAGGGCAAGCCGCCGGGCTTGCCCAGTTGACGACAAAGGTAGGGCAAGCCGCCGGGCTTGCCCAGTTGACGACAAAGGTAGTGCAAGCCGCCGGGCTTG
>DAOTYS010000158.1:0-1618 GCA_034434575.1 Thermoflexales bacterium | reverse complement strand
TGCGCGCCTGGCAATGTCCATCAGGGACACAAAAAGGGACACCTCCGGCCCGCTACAATCGCAGCATGACCGGCAAGAGGCAGAACGCAGGCGGGCAGGGCTTTGGCGTGTGGCTCAAGCGCCGTCGCAGGGCGCTCGATCTCACGCAACAGCAACTCGCGGGGCAAATTGCCTGCTCGGTCAGCGCGCTCAAGAAAATCGAAGCCGGGTCGCTGACGCCGTCGCGCCAACTGAGCGAACTGATCGCCACGGCGCTGGGAGTGCCGGCTGAGGCGCGCGCGGCTTTCGTTCAGTTTGCGCGCGGGGGCGCGCCATTGACCGAGGCGATGCTCGTATCATTCGACAGTCCGGCCAGGGTCGAGGCAGCGTCTGAGCGGCCCCGGCTGACACTGCCTGCGCCGCTCACGTCACTGGTGGGGCGCGCGCAGGAAATCGCAGCCGGCGTCGCGCTGCTGCGCAACCCCAACGTTCGCCTGTTGACCTTGACCGGCGCGCCCGGCGCCGGCAAAACGCGCCTGGCCATCGCTATTGCCTCCGCGCTGCAAGACGACTTCGCCGACGAGGCCGGCTTTGTGGCGTTGGGAACGGTGACCGACGCCGCTGAAGCGCCGGCGGCGATCGCCCAGGCCCTGGGTGTGACCGACGCGCGTGCGCCTTCTCTGCTCGACGCGCTGACCAACTATGCGCGCTCGAAGCGTCTGTTGCTGGCGCTGGACAATTTCGAGCAGATCCTGCCGGCGGCGCCCATCGTCCAGGCGTTGCTGGAAGCCGCGCCCCAGATGAAGATCATCGTCACCAGCCGCGCGCTGCTGCGGGTGTATGGCGAGCACGAGCTGGTTGTGCCGCCGCTTGCGTTGCCCGACCTGCGTCACTTGCCGCCGGTTGAGGAATTGCGTCTCAACCCCTCGGTGGCCCTGTTCATCGACCGCGCGCGCGCCGTGCGCAACGATTTTGAGTTGAACGCCGGCAACGCCTACTCGGTGGCCGCCATCTGCGCCTGGCTGGACGGCCTGCCACTGGCAATTGAAATGGCGGCCGCCCGGCTCAAATGGCAGTCTCCCGAAATCATCCTGACCCAGCTCAGTCACCGTCTGGCCCTGTCCGGGCCGCATGAGACAGGCCGGCAACACACCCTGCGCAGCGCCATCGCGTGGAGCTATGACCTGCTGCCCCCGCAAGAGCAACGGCTGATGGCGGCGGCGGCGATGTTTGCCGACCGCTTCAGCGCCGAAGCCGCCGGCGCGGCGCTCGGCCTGCCCGAATCCGCGTCGCCCGTCATGGACACGCTGACATCGCTGGCAGACAAAAGCCTGCTGACGCACAGTGTGAATCAGGCCGGGGAACCGCGCTTCAGGATGCTCAACGTGATCCGCGATTACGCGCGCGAACGGCTGGCGCAATCGGGCGAGAGCGAGGACGCGCGCCGGCGCTGGGCAACGCACTACCTGGCGCTGGCCCGCCAGGCGCAACCGCACCTGTCCGGCCCGCAACAACGCGTCTGGCTGGACCGGCTGGACGAAGAGTTGAGCAACCTGCGCGCTGTGATCGACTGGTGCGCAGCGCACGACTGCGCCGCAGGCGTCGAGATCGTGACGGCCTTGCAGTGGTATCTCTACGC
>DAOTYS010000157.1:0-5001 GCA_034434575.1 Thermoflexales bacterium | reverse complement strand
AGAACATATTCGCCCATGAATCCAAAGGGGCCGTAGAAGTATTGAGCCGAGGGATTCAGGCGGTAGGCGGCACCTTTTTCCAGCAAAGTGTTGTCGCGCACCACGTCGAGGCGGCTAATGTTTCGAAGGCGGAAAGAGGCGGGGCGATCCTGCTCGCCGTAGCTGGCGGCGAAACCAATGACGAGACCCTCGAGTGCGGTAATATCAAAATTCTGAAAGGGCTTGAGTAGGATAGAGCCGACGATGTCGAAGCCGTCGTTGGTGTCGGTGGCGAGTGCTCCGTTGAATCCGTCGGGCGCTCCGTTGAACATACCAAATTTCAGCTCGGCGGCACCGTCAAAAAGCTCGCTCATAAGCATGATGCCGATGTCGCAGGCGGGTGAGAATTCATTGGGGAAGGCGCTTTCGTTAAACCAGATGTTGCTGATGCTTTGCTGGAGTTCGAGGACGACGGGCGTCTTTGTGTTGCCGAGGCGCAGAGTGAGAAGTTTTTCGAATATGTTGTAGTCCATATAGGCGTCGAGCATGCGGGCGGTTCCGGCAAATTCAGCTGTGAAGCGGAATTCAAGTTTATCGTAGAGTGTGCCGCGGAAGGTGGGCCGCAGCCTGCGCATGTCAAACGTGTTGTATTGGCCTGCTAGTGGCGGCGCGAGGCCGTCGTCGGATTCGCTGCTGAGGCGGGTGCGGATGTCGTATTGCATGAGCACGCCGATTTGAGCGCGCGAGGCGGTGCGAGGATCTTCGATAACCAAACCACGTTCGCCAAAGGCGAAGGATGGGAGTTTTTCAGATTCCGGCGAGGCGGGTGTTGATGCAGCAGCCTGTTGTTGCGCGATATTTTTTGAAAATGGAGGTGGAGTTGGTTTTGTTGGGTCAGATTTTTTTGTTTCGAGTTGCTGGATTTTCTCTTCCAGCAAGGTGATTTTTTGCTGCATAAGCCGCAATTGCTCGCGCAGCGCGGAAAGCTCATGCTGTGTCGAATGCTCGGTGGGGTTTTCTGCGCGGGCCAGACAAAGACTGATGAGCAACGGGACGAAGGATGCCTTCAGTCCCGAAGCTTTCTTCAGGATTGTCATGGGGCGGTCAGTCCTCGCCCTGGGCCTTGGTGAAGGCGGGTTTGCCGTCGATTTCTTCGAGTTTTTCGATGTGCATCCAGCGCAGGCCGGACTGCTCGATGGCGGCGAGGTAGGCGCCGATTTTTTCCGGAGCAGGGAAGTCGCCAGTGGCCATGTGTCTACAGCGCCAGTGGTCAACGCAGTCGGTCTGCGCCCCTTTGTCCGGGAAGACCTGAGTGCCGCGGTTGGAGATCATTTTGAGTTTGAGGCCGAACTGGGGAGCCAGTGCAGTGAGTTTGTCGCCAAGGGAATTGGCGTCCAGCGCGGTTTCGACAAAGATGTCGCAACCGACAGTCTTGCGCGATGCAGGCCGGATGGTGACGGGGCCTTGCGGAAGCGGGGGCATTTTGAGCGGGCGGTAGTCGCGGGCTTCGAGGCGTGTGGGTTTTTTGCCAAAGTTGGCGATGACGGCGTCGGCGTAAGCCTGGGTGCCAACCGGTGAGGCGACTCCCGGGATGTCTTTGGTGACGGATTTTTTTTCCTCGATGGTGGCGAGGACGGCATTCTCGATCATGCGGGCTTTTTCGATTTCGCCAAGGTGGCGCAGCATGAGAACGCCTGAGAGGAGGACGGCGGTGGGGTTGGCCACGTCCAGGCCGGCGTATTTGGGTGCGGAGCCGTGGACGGCCTCGAAGATGGCGATGCCCGCGCCGATGTTGGCCGAGGGAGCAAAGCCAAGGCCGCCGATGAGACCGGAGCTGAGGTCGCTGATGATGTCGCCGTTCATGTTGGTGGTGACGATCACATCAAACTGAGCCGGGTTCTTGACGAGCTGGTGCGCGCAATTGTCGATGATGATGTGCCACGCCTCGATGTCAGGATATTCCGGCGCAATGGCCTCGAAGGCGCGCTTGAGCGCGCCTTCGGTCAACTTCATGATGTTGGATTTGGTGGCGCAAGCCACGCTCTTGCGGCCCTCGGCGCGCGCCAGTTCAAATGCCAGACGCACGATCTTCTCGCTGCCCTTGGCTGAAATAAGCTTGAGACACTGGGCCACGCCGGGAGTCTGCATATGCTCGATGCCGGCGTACAAATCTTCCACGTTCTCGCGCACCACCACCAGGTCGATGCCACTGCCGCTGTAGCGCGTCTTGACACCGGGGAGTTCGCGCACCGGACGGATGTTGCCATAGGTCTCGAACAACTTGCGCAGGGTGACATTGGCGCTCTTCTCGCCATATCCCACCGGCGTCTCGAGCGGTCCTTTCAACGCCACGCGCGTCTTGGAAATCGACTCAATTGTGTCTTGCGGCACACCGGAAGCAATGCCCTGCTTGAACACACTCGCGCCGGCGTGACGCACCTCCCAGTCGATCGGCGCGCCAGTCGCCTCGATGATGCGCACTGCCGATTCCACACATTCCGGACCAATGCCATCACCTGGAATCACGGTGACAAGTTTCCTGCCTGCAGGCGTGATGTGAAAATTCATTGTCTTCTGCCCTATCCTCTTTCTTCAATCATAGAGTAGACGCCGCTGTGAGCGGACACCACCGAACCGGCTGCATTTTACAAGAGCGCCTGGTCGTCGTCCCGGCAGACTCAGGGGTCGCACAGCGCAACGGACACTGACGCCAGATGGAAGGATAGCGCGGGAAAATAAAAACGCTCACGCGCTCTTCTGCAGGGCGCGCGAGCGGAGATTGACACCGCGCGCGTGGCGCGCATCGCGTGGGGCGAGTCAATGTGACGCCATCGCCGGCGCCGCGCCCACCGTCGCTGGGGGGTGTGGTTTGACGGCGCGCGTCGCCAGCCGCCACAACACAGCCGTGACCAGGCCGGCGATCAGAAATGGCGCAGTCGAACCCAGCCAGTTGAAGACCGCGCCGAAGACAACCGGCGCCAGGGCATTGGCCGCGCTGACAAATGAGGCCGACACCCCCAGCGCGCCGCCCACTTCAGAAGGATCCACGCGGCGTGTGATGGAGCTGTTGATGGCCGGCGACAAGACGGCCCCGCCGATCGAAGCGACAATCATCGCCGCCAGCCCCCAGCCAATGCCCAACCAGCCGGTGTTGCCATCATCGGGCAGCGCAACCGGCAACCCCTGCGTGGGCGGCGTCTCGCCGGGCAGGGTGCGTCCGCCACTGCCGGTCAGTTCCAGAACCACGCGCTCGCGCGAATACCAGGGCGCAGGCTGATTGGGTGTCAGCGCCATCAGAATCATGCCGGCGGCCAGCGCCGCCAGGCCCATCACAATCAGCCAGCGATCGCCATATTTGCGGCTCCAGCGTCCGATCATGCCACCCTGAATCACTACGACCACCGCGCCGATGATGACGAACAACACCGAGTTGCCGCGCGCGTCCAGGCCCAGCCGGCTGAGCGTAAACAGCGACAGCAGTTGCTCAAAGCCGCCAAACACCATCTGCTGCGCAAACATCAGGACGAGCAAGAAGCCGATAGCAGGCCGGCGCAATGCGGCCGCCATCGCGCCGAATGAAAGCGCCGGCTTGCGCTCAGCGCGCCCGCGCTTCTCAGGCGGCAACGACTCTTGAAACCAGAACCAGGTCAGGCCAAAGGCAATCGCGGCAAACGCCGCCGCCACAAACGCCACAGCATGATAGTTGTTGCCGGTGAAAGCCAGCGTGGCAAACGCCAGCACCGGCCCGACGGTGAAGCCCAGACCAAACGCCGCGCCGATCAGACCCAAGCCCTGCGTGCGCGTCTTCTCAGTGGTGGTGTCAGTGATGGCAGCCTGCGCCGTCGAGATGTTCGCGCCACTCAGGCCGTCGATGATGCGCGCCAGGAAGAGCACCCAGATGGAGCCGGCAAAGCCCATCAGCAAAAAGCCGATGATCGTTCCGAACTGGCTGACCAGCAGCACCGGCTTGCGGCCATAGCGATCGGACAGCCGGCCCAGCAGCGGCGCGCCGATAAATTGCATCACCGGATAGGCCGCCCCCAGCAACCCGATCACAAACGGATTGGCCCCGTAAGACGCCGCATACAACGGCATCAGCGGAATGATGATCGTCAGGCCCAGCAGATCAATCAGCACGATCACAAAGATCGGCAGAATGCGCTTGAAGTCGAGTTTTTCGTTTGAAGCGGCAGAGGATTGACTGGCAGATTTCATAGACTCCCTCACATGAACAAGCAGAGCATAGACATGACAGCGTGACGCGTCAGGGCAGCATGAATGCCGGCGGGAAAGGACGCGCCCAGCCGCCGGGCAGCAACGCAACACCCACCAGCACGATCAACAAACCGGCGGCGAAGGAAACGAATGTGTTGCGGAAACGCGCGAGATCACCGGCCTTGCGCCAGCGCATCGACAGATGAACCGCGCCCAGCGCCACCAGCATCAGGAACGCATGCTCCAGCCGATAGCGCGACCAGTTGCCGCTATCGATGCCAGACCACACCAGATAGACAATGCCGATCAAAATCTGAATGTCAAACAGGGTGGTAAACCAGCGGCTCAGACGCCCGTCCAGCGCCGTGAAATCGCGGCGCTGCAACCAACCCATCAGCAGGCGTCCCAGAACAACGAGGCCGAAAATGACGACGCCCCAACGCACCACAGAATGAATTAACAGCATAGTTAGATCCTCCGAATTGTTTGAAGTTTTCGGTGTGTGTCCGATCCGGCCAACTAGCGGCCGCAACCCTGCGATCAAGAACGGCGCTCGCTGCGGCGCTCGCCATGGCGCGCCCGCGTCGCAGGCGCTTCAACCCGCGCAATGACCTCGTCCAGCCAATCCAGTTCGGCGGCCAGATGCCGGCGCTGATGGTCGATGATGAGCTGCGCCCCGCCGGCGTGATCCGGCGTTGAGTCGAGCGCGGCCAGCGCGTCAGCCATCGCAGCGCGGCGCCGGCGCAACAATTGCGCGGCCTCGGCGGGCTTCAAGGCGTCGATGAAGGCAAAGCCGACATCGCCGGG
>DAOTYS010000156.1:0-1620 GCA_034434575.1 Thermoflexales bacterium | reverse complement strand
CAGTGACAATCGCGGCCAGATGGCGAATCGGCAACTGAGACATTTTCACTTCCTGGATTTTGAGCATCGCGCCCTGCTTATGGCAGACATATAGCCGGGCAAGATGATGAGATGCCAAGCTCTGGCTCAGAACTGCCTGAAAAAAGGCAGGGCGAGTCGTGCAACTCGCCCTGTGTGCATCTGCGCGTATTCGGATGGGGTGTCAGCTCTTCAGCGCCATGCGCCCGGCGTAGACGGCCGCCTCGCCCAGTTCCTCCTCGATGCGCAGCAACTGGTTGTACTTGGCGGTGCGCTCGCCGCGCGCCGGGGCGCCGGTTTTGATCAGGCCGGTGTTCAGCGCAACCACCAGGTCGCTGATAGTGGCGTCTTCGGTCTCGCCCGACCGGTGCGACACCGCCACTGCCCAGCCGGCCTTGTGGCTCATGCGCACGGCCGCGATCGCCTCGCTCAATGTGCCGATCTGGTTGACTTTGCACAGCAGCGCGTTGCATGACTTCTCGCGGATGGCGCGCTCGATAAACTGGACGTTGGTCACCAGCAGGTCGTCGCCGATCAGGGGGATCTTGTCGCCCAGCCGGGCGGTGAGCATTTGCCAGTGTTCCCAGTCATCCTCAGCCAGGCCGTCTTCGAGCGACACGATGGGATATTGGCGCACCCAGTCGGCCCAGTATTCGACCATTTCTGCGCCGGTCAGCTTGCGGTTTTCCCTGGCCAGCACGTACTTGCCGTCTTCGTAGTAGGAACTGGCGGCCGGGTCCAGGCCGATAGCGATCTGCTCGCCGGGTTTGTAGCCCGCTTTCTCGATGGCGGTCAGGATCACTTCGACGGCTTCCGCGTTGGACTTCAGGCTGGGGGCGAAGCCGCCCTCGTCGCCCACGTTGGTGCTGTACCCCTTGCTCTTCAACACCTTATGCAGCGCGTGATAGGTCTCGACGCCCCAGCGCAACGCCTCTGCAAACGATGGCGCGCCCACCGGCAGAATCATGAACTCCTGGTGATCGGTGCTGTTGTCGGCGTGCTTGCCGCCGTTCAAGATGTTCATCATTGGCGTGGGCAGCACATGCGCGTCGACGCCGCCGATGTAGCGGAAGAGCGGCAAACCCAGGCTGGCCGCGGCGGCCCTGGCCACCGCCAGGCTGACGCCCAGGATGGCGTTCGCGCCCAGGTTGCTCTTGTTGGCTGTGCCGTCCATCTGATTCAGCACTTTGTCGATGCCGAGTTGATCGGTCGCCAGCCAGCCTTCGAGCGCGGCGGCGATCTCGGTGTTGATGTGGTTGACGGCTTTCCTGACGCCTTTGCCGCCATAGCGCGTTTTGGCGTCGGTGTCGCGCAGCTCCCAGGCTTCGTTCATGCCGGTGCTGGCGCCGCTGGGCACGCTGGCCCGCGCTGAAGCGCCGTCTTCCAGGAACACTTCCACTTCGACGGTCGGGTTGCCGCGCGAGTCCAGTATCTCTCGCGCATGAATGGATTCGATAATCATGTTTCTCCAGTGAAAATAAGTCAGGCGGCGACCGCCATCAGTGGGGCGAGCGTCACCTGATAACCAAGCTGTTCGAGGCGGCGGACGGCGCGGCGCTTGACGCCCTCATGGTCACGCTCGTCAAAGTAGTTTTCACCCAG
>DAOTYS010000155.1:0-3835 GCA_034434575.1 Thermoflexales bacterium | reverse complement strand
TTTGCCCAACAGCGCCCGGCGCCCCTGCTTCTCGTCCACCCAGTAGCGCGGCCCGGCAAAGTGCGCGTCGAACTGGTGGATCATCTTGCCTTCGTACAACGGCAGCCGGCCTGCGCCGGGCCGGGTCTTGAACAAATGGCTGTCGTTGGTCATGTCGAACTCGCGCGTCAACCGCAGGTTCCACACGCCGTCGATGCGCTGGCCCAGCAACGGGAAACACAGCATCTTCTCGGCGATGCGCGCGTCCAGATCGCTCTTGAACTCCATCACCGACAGCGAATCGGGCGACAGCCGGCGCACCAGATCGACCTCGATTTGCATATGCCCGGATCGCGTGTTGAGGAACTTGTCCAGTTCCTCTGGAGCCACTGCCTCGCGTGTGTTGATACGAAAAGCGACGGTGAACCGGTTTGTTTTGCCGCCTTTCTCAAATACCAGCAGGCTGAACTTGAATGCGTGATGCACACCCTCGAATATGTATCGCTCGTTGGACAGTCCAAACAATGTATCGACCTGGCCGGCGGTGAATAGCATTTCGCGCAGTTGTTTGGCCCCCAGGTCGGTGTAGATGCCGCTGGGCACGATGATGCCGCAGCGCCCGCCCGGCCGCAGCAGGTTGAAGCACTGCTCCACGAACAGCTTGTACAGGTTGATGTCGCTGCCGGCTTTTTTGCCGTTGACGATGGCGATCTGGTTGGCGAACTGCGGCGCGGCGCGGAACCAGGCGCTGACGTGCGGAAAGCGGCTCTGGTACTCCAGCCAGGCGTTGCACACAGCCGCATTTTTGAGCAGCCTGGCCTGCTCTTTCTCGAACGCCTTGATCGTCATCTTGTTCTTGGCGACGAGGTCAGAGTATTCGGCAAAGAACTCTTTGGCCTGCGGCTTGAAGATTTCCCAGGGCGGGTTGGTGATGATGGCGTCAAAGCCGGCACGCTCCCCGCTCCCGCCAGAGGCCGGGGCCATCACCTCGTCGAACTCATAGCCCCAGTGGAAGGGGCGCAGCGCCTCGATGTCGCTCAGGCGCGCGGCGCGCTTGCGCGGCCGGCCCGGCTGGCCCTTCTGCTCATCCCACGTCGCCTGCTCGAACTGGATGCCCAGCGCGGTGAACTCGTCGAGCAGCAGCTCGTTCAGCGCCGCGATGGCCTGTTCGCGGTGGGCCTGAATCGCGTCGCGCAGGGCCGCCAGGTCTCTGGTGTAGCCGGCGGCGTTGCGATAGGCGCGCACCAGCCGGTTGCGCTCGGCCACCAGCTCGCGGTAGGGCTTGTAGAACAGGTTGCCCTGGCGGTGGCGCTGTTCATAGGCCGCCTCGTCCACGCGCAACAGGCCGATCAACGAATTGCCGGCCAGAATGTTGAAGTCGATGTTGGGCAGCGGCTCCAGATGATCCGGCCCCTGCGCCGAAGCGACCAGCGCCAGAAACAGGCGCAGCCGGGCGATCTCGACCGCCTCCGGCATGATGTCCACGCCGAACAGGTTGTTGGTGATGATCGACTTGCGGATGAAATAGGCGATGTTTCTGTGTTCGCGCTCGACGCGCGCCAGCCAGTCGCTCAGCGCCCTGTCGCCGAGCGCGGGGATGCGCCCGATCACGGCGGTGTAGATGGCGATCAGGGTCTTCATGGCCGCGACGAGGAAGGCGCCGGAGCCGCAGGCCGGGTCGAGCAGGCTGAGGCGCGGCAGCGTGTCGTGCAGCAGCAGCTTGCACAGATCGGCGTCCAGACCCATCAGCAGGTCGTCCATGCTGTCGAAGCGGCGCGGGGCGGAGGAGAGGCCGGCGGCGGCCAGCGCGTCCTGATGGGCGTTCACCGCGTCGAGGATGAGCGGGTGAATGGTTCGCTCGCACAGATAGCCGGTGATTTCGGCGCGCGTGTAATACGCGCCGAACTCCTTCTGGTTGATGTACTTCTCGAAGATGTAGCCCAGCACGTCGGGGTTGATCTCGTTGTCGTCGCCGCCGGGGGTGTCGTCGAGGTTCCACGAGTAACGCCCGAACAGGTCAAACAGCGCGTCGAAGGCGGCGTCGGGGATGGCGATGGCCGGCCAGCGCTCTTCGACAGGATGGGGCAGGAACAGGCCGCCGTTCAGATACACGATGTCGCCGATCAGGTGGCGCGCCTGCGCGCTGCGCTGTTCAGGCGGTTTGGCGAAGCCCTCGAAGAAGAGCGTCCTGAGGAAAGCGGTGTAATACTGGTCTTTGCCGCGCTGTTTGCTTTGCTCCAGCTTGCGCCGGGTGTACTCGGCGTCGCCGCCGTCCAGGTAGAACTTGCGCTGGAGGAAATACACGAACATCAGCCGGTTGAGCAGGACCGAGGCGTACCAGCGCCGGTCGCGCGGGTCGTCGATGCCGGTGATCTGATCGGCGAAGTCGATCAACAGGTCCTGGAACTCGTTGTAGAAGCGGCGGGTGACGCGCTCGACGTCGAGGGCGCGGCGCAGGCGCGAGGCGACCTCGGCGACAGGCAGATGGCCGGCCTCGTCCAGCTCGCTGATATCGACGACGATGGCGCTGAGCTTGCTGAGGAACAGATCGCCGGGCTGAGCGCGGGCGTAGTAGTGGCTGCGCGGGAAGCGTTTGCCGCCGTCGTGTTTGACCCACGACCACAGGCTTTGCTGGCGCGCGCCGTCGATGAAGATGAGCAGATGCTCAAAGTGGCGCTTCTCGATCTCGGCGTGCAGGGCGGCGCGCGTTTTGGCGTCGGGGATGTCGCCGGCGGGCGTGGTTGCTTCATACACCAGCGCGCCGGCCAGTTGGGCGATGGGGCGGCAGTGAAAGGCGACGCCGCCGGCGGTGATCGTGTCCGGCCTGCCGCCGGCGCGCGCCCAACCCAGCGCTTCGATGAAGAGCGTTTTGAAATCAAACTGTTGCAGCAGCGCGCGGGCGCGGGGGATGTTCAGGGTTGACATGGCGCTTGTCACCACACGACCCTGACCAGACCGCTATCGGCAATCATGGGATCGGCGGTGAGCACCGGCGCATTCATGCGTCGCGCCGCGACGACAATCATGCGGTCGTGCATTTCAGGCACAGCGGCGCACTGGTCAAAGCTGAGCGCGTCATCCGCCTCAAACGGCAACAGCGCGAACTGGGCCGCGCTGCGTATCTCGCGGCACACCCGCTCGAAATCCATCGGGCTTCCCTCTTTGACGTTGGCAAAGTACAACTCTGCGATGACAATGGCGGGCAGATGCAACAGCGCGCGTCCGGCGGCGGCCTCGTCGAACACGGCCTTTGCGCGCCGGCTCAATCTACGGCTGGCCGTGAGATACCACAGCAGGGCATTGGTGTCGACGACGTAGCTGCCCATATCTCAGCCATGCCGCTCAGGATCGTCGCAGATCGGCTCGGCGAGATCGCGCTCCCATGCCCGGCTGAGTTCCCGCCCAAAGGCGTCGATGTCGAAGTCATCCCGGAACGCGCCGCGCGCGATGCCGTGCAGGTCTTTGAGTTCCCGCTTTGTCCGGCTGAACCTGGATGTGGGAGGCAATGGGACATTGAGCCGGCCCGCCTGCAGCGCGATGCGCGCAGCAAGCCGCACAGCGTGCGAGAAAGACTCGCAGCCGTACAACCGCTGGATGGCGACGATGTTCGCCCGATCCACTTCGTCGAGCCAGATGTTCGTCTGCTTCATGCCCATGCCAGGAGTATACCGCTTCGGTATACTCCTGCCAGCGCCCCGGCTGGCGCTGTCTGCGCGTTGCCACTATCCTGTGAGTTACTGAGTCTTGACAAGACAATGTCGTGTGTGTCAAAATAGGCCGCATGAGAATAAAAGGGTCAAATGCAGTTGCTGATGCACGACGCGCGCGCGGCCTGGCCTTGTTAAGCGAAGGAAAG
>DAOTYS010000154.1:0-7986 GCA_034434575.1 Thermoflexales bacterium | reverse complement strand
TCTGACAGGAGCGTGAGGGTCGGTGCAACACGCTTACCCCATTCTGGAGTATGACAGCGCAGCCGAGGCGTTGATCGAGCCGGCCCGGCTGCTCAAGCCGATCGACGTGGCTGACCGCTGCGTGGTGTGCTTCTTTCAAGATGTGCTGGACGACGTGATCGCCAGCCGGCCTGTGCGTCGCGCCTACACCCTGCGCAGCGAGATCGGCGAGCATCCACTTTACGAGATGGAGATCGACGGCGCGCGGCTGGCGTTCTTCCACCCCGGCGTGGGTGCGCCGCTGGCAGCCGGCCTGCTGGAAGAGGCCATCGCGCTGGGATGCCGGAAGTTCGTCGCCTGCGGCGGGGCCGGCGTGCTCGACAGCGCGCTGGCCGTGGGCCATGTCATCGTGCCGGCCTCGGCGGTGCGCGACGAGGGCACGTCGTACCACTATCTGCCGCCGGCCCGCGAAGTGAGCGCCAGCCCCGATGTTGTTGCCGCCATCGAGCAGACGCTGCAACGGCATCATGTGGACTATCTGGTGTCGAAAACGTGGACGACCGACGCCATCTACCGCGAGACGCCGGCAAAGATCAAACTGCGCCGGTCAGAGGGCTGCATTGCGGTGGAAATGGAAGCCGCCGCGTTCTTTGCTGTGGCGCGGTTTCGCGGCGTTCAGTTCGGGCAGTTGCTCTATAGCGGCGATGACTTGGGCGGGGATGAATGGGATTCGCGCCGGTGGAATCACCGCGCCGACGCGCGCGAGAAGTTGTTCTGGCTGGCGGCAGAAACCGCGCTCAGCCTGCCGTGAGAGGGTACGAACCAGTCCACCAAAAGTTGCACGGGAGAACTGCGCGCAGCATCGACGACTGCTGTGCTCGCTCTGCGCACGAACTAGTCCACCAAAAGTTGCACGGGAGAACTGGCCTGGAGGACAGGTCTACTGGACCTGAATGGCGCGCAAGAGCACGATGCCGCTGCGCACACTGGCTTTGCCCGGATCGAGCACGGGCAGCCGGCCCTGGTCGTCGTAGAGCAGGATGCCGACCTGATAGACGCCGGGAGCGAGGCCGGCGGGAATGACGAGTGAGTAGGTGTCTAACACCACGGTGTTTGGCCGCCAGGTGTTGGTTGGGGATGGGACGCCATTGTGGCGCGGCTCGCGGTCGTCACCCTGGGCCACAAGGTCGCCGGCGCCGGACAGCAGGTACCAGCCAACCTTGTACCCCTTGTTCACGGCTGAAATGGCGCGCCAGTTGACGCTGAACTGAAGGGTCTGGCCGGGGATATAGGAGTCGCGGCTGAAGCGGGCCCACTCCAGCATGACCGGTGACAGATTCACATTGAGCGGCACACGTCCGCCTGTGCTCACCGTCAGCGTCAGGGTGCCGCTGAGGGCGAGTTTGCTGCCGGGAGGGGGGTCAGTCGTTAGAATGACATTCTCCGGCTCGAAGGTGATTGACTCGGAGACGACTACATTCCAGCCCACGTCGCGCAAAGTCTGGCGCAGCGAATCGTCGAGTGCGCGGCCCGCCAGATCGAGCGGGATTTGTTGAGAGGCGACGGGCATGCTCACTGCAAAGGTGATGGACACGGTTTTAGGCACTTGCGCGCCGGGCGGCGGGCGCTGCTCGAACACCAGCGGCTCGCGCGCATCGGGATCGGGATGCATTTCGACTGCGGGCGATGCGAGGCCCAACAGATTCACCCCTTCGCTGGCTTTGTCCAGTGTGAGGCCGACGAATGACGGTAGGATCAGCGTTTCGGGCGCGCCGACGATGATGATGGTGGGGGTGAAGACGGTTGTGCCGCCGGGGCGAGAGGCAGGAGCAGTCGCCGGCGACGAATAGGCGCGGAAGACAAAGGCGTACAGGGGAATCAGCCCCAGCACGCACAGGACGGCAACTGCGCCGAGCAGCCAGACAAGCAGGTCTGTGCCGGCTTCCGCTCGTGGGGCCGTTGTGGCGGCAGACGGGGCGCCGGGTGATGTCGGGCCGGCGCCAGGATAGGCCGTAGCGCCGCGACTGACGCCCTGGGATGCAGACATGACGCCGGGCGCAACGCCGGGCGCAACGCCGGGCGCAATGGGTCGGCCGGCGCGCGGCTGGCTTTGTGAAGACGCTGGCGACAACGCTGGCGCGCGCGATTGTGATTGTGATGGAGGAATTGGCTGGGATTGCAGTGTCGCGTAAGTCGGCTGGCTCAGCGTCTGTTCCTCGCCCTGCTGAAGATACGCCACCAGCACACGCGCCAGTTGGTCAGCGTCGCGGTAGCGTTGGGCCGGGTCTTTGGCCAGCGCGCGGCGCGCGATGGCTTCGAGCTGCAGCGGCACATTGGGATTCAGCAGATGCAGCGCCGTCGGCTCCGCGTTCAGGTGCAGGCGAGCCAGCTCCTGCGCATCTCGCGCCTCGAAGGGCAGTCGGCCGGCCAGCATTTCATACAGGATGATGCCAATGCTGTAGACATCGCTGGCCGGCGTGGGCGGGGCGCCAGCGGCCTGCTCTGGCGCGTAGTACTGTGGCGTGCCCCACACCACGTCGGCGCGCTCGGCCACCATCGCTGTGTAGGCGCGGGCAATGCCAAAGTCAGCCACTTTGGCTTTGCGTTCCGGTGTGACGATCACATTCTGCGGCTTCAGGTCGCAATGAACCAGCCCGCGACGGTGCGCATAGCCGACGCCTTCGCAGATCTGGCGAACGATGTCTACCGCCTCGTCGATGCCGAATATCTGGCCGGCGGCGGCGCGCTCGCGAATGAGATGCTTGAGATCATGGCCTTCGACGTACTCCATCACAATGTAGTGACGCTCGACGCCGTCGGCGGCGTCGCGCCCCACATCGAAAATGGTGACGACATTGGGATGGTTGAGGTTCGCGGCCGCTTGCGCCTCCTCTCGAAAGCGTTGCACGAATTGAGGGTCGCGGGCAAGCCGCTCGCGCAGCGTTTTTACCGCAACCAGCCGGCTGAGCAGCGTGTCCTGCGCTTTGTAGACAGTCGCCATGCCGCCGCCGGCGATCACGGCCAGCAAGCGATAGCGCCCGTTCAACAGCGCCAGACCCGATGATGGTGTGGGTGGGTTTGAAGGTTGGCTACCCATGGCCTCGAATGTGGCCCATTGTACTTGGGGTGATGGGGAGCGGCGGTTCGATCGGCGCTTCGACACGCGGTTCGACAAGCTCACCGCCCATCTCAGCGACCGGAGCGGGGGAGCAGTATCTGTTATCTGTTGTCTGTTATCTGTTGTCTGTTCTCTGTTGTCTCCTTCGGCATAGCCTTGAGCGCATCGTAGGCCGGCCGGGTGATGGTGGTGGGATAGGACGGGTCGATCACGGCCCACCAGTATTGTTCGTTGTCTGGCGTCCAGTCAAATTGAGGCAGTGACAGGGCAATCATCGGGCCAATCCAGGGACGCCAGTGCTCACGCGCAAAGCGATAAGCGCGCACCATGTAGTCGGCCTTCAAATTCTCGTCGATGGCAAACCAGGCGTAGCTGGGATTAACGCGATCGGTGGTCCACCCAAACTCGAGTATGGCCACCTGCTTGTGCGCGTCGCCGTACCGCGCCATGATGTCGCGCATGTCTTCGACGCGCCGGAAGGCGAAGAAGCGATGTCCTCCCCATTCACTGCTGCGGGCCACTTCGTCAGGGGAGGCTTCGGGCGGGGCGCGAAAGCCCGGCGCGTGCAGGCCCAGCAAATCGAAGTAGGGCGCGGCGCCGGCTTCGTACATGGCAATGAGAAACTGGTCGTCGGGCATGGCTTCGGGCGGGCCGTTGCCGGTGGGGGCGAGGCCGGCGCTGATAACCAGCGCGTCGGGGTCGGCCTGTTTGATGGCGATGTAGCACCCGCGCAGCATGTCCACATATGCAACCGGGTCTGGCGCGCGCCCACCCCATTCGCGCGCCAGGTTCGGCTCGTTCCACACCTGATAGGCGGCCACCTTGCCGCGATAGCGCGCCGCCATGACGCCGCAAAAGTCGATGAAGTTGCGCAGATCGCGGGGCGGGCCGCTGGCGATGCGCCCGCTGCCGTCGTCGATGTAGGCGCGGTCCCAGTGCGGATCACGGTCGAGGCGCGCCAGCAATTTCAGGCCGAAGTGGCCGGCCAGGAACACGACGTCGTCGGCCCGCGACCAGTCATACTGGCCTTTCTGCAGTTCGATGTCGCGCCAGGCGAAAGTTTGCTTCACCCAGCCGAATCCGGCTTCGCGGATCAGGCCCAGGTCGCGCGTGGCGATCTCCGGCTTCCACCACAGATAGGCCTCGAAGCCGTAGCCCGGCGATTCCGTCCGCGCACGCGGAAAGGAGGTCGGCGTCGGCGCCGGCGTGGGGGTTGGCGGCGCAAACACTGCGCAGCCGGCCAGACACGCCAGCGCGATCAACAGGCTGCTGCGTCGAATCATCTATGGCCTGGGCATGTTCTGGATGGCGTAGAACGCCGGGCGCGGCATGCCCTGGTGGTTGAGAATGCTGTAGGGCGATACGTTGTCCTGGTTCGGCTCACCGCCCACCTTGATGATGTAATCGAGGTTGAACACGATCCCAAAGCGGACGAAGCCGCTGTCGCGCATGATCTGGAAGCCCTGCACGATCCAGTCTGCCTGTTCCTGTTCGGTGTTGTCGAGCGCAAATTCAAAGCCGGGCGGCGCGGGCGGGTCGAGGGGTTGCGGCGGATCGCTGCGGGTCATGAGGTTTTCCATGCTGGCCCAGCCGAACTCCGTGACACACATTTGCTTTTTGGTTTTCTCGTAGTAGCCGAAGAGGGTGCTCTTGAACGACCATGAGTGGTTGGGGTTGTCGAATGGGCCGCGGAAGGATGCCGTGGGGTCGTTATAGCCTTCGTCCCACGCTTTGTCGGGCGGCATGTTATAGCCGTTCAGGTGCACACCGACACAATCGACGTATTGGAGGCCGCCGGCAGCTACGAACTGATCCATGTACTCGAAGTCATCCATCCATTTGCCGGGGTTGGTGCTGCCGGTGGGCGACAGCGCGCCCATGACGATCACGATATTCGGATCGACATCTCGGATGGCCGGCACCACCGTCTGCAAAAAGCGCACATAGTCGGCGGCGTTGATCTGGCGCGAGGGAATGGTCCACTCGCGGTCGAGGTTCATCTCATTCCACACTTCGATGGCTTGCACGCAACCTTTGTAACGGGCGGCCACTTTGGCAAAGAATCGCGCGGCCTGCTGGAAGTCGTCGGGCGGGCCAAGCAGGCCGGGTTCGTTGACCGAGCGCGCCCAGGCCGGCGCGTCAATAATGCCGAACAGGATGTTCAGCCCTTTCTTGTTGGCGTCGGCAGTGAAAGCGTCGAGCAGTTGCCACTTGAAATCGAAGATCTGGCCTTCCTGCGGCTCGTAGTCGGTCCAGCGCACCTGCGCCTTCGTCCAGTTCAGTTTCAACTGCTCGGCCATGATGCTGTTGAACTGGCCAATATCGCCGACGGGCCAGTTGCTTTGAATGCCGTATCCGAACTCTGGCGGGGCCGGGCGCGGATTGGGACATACGAAATCCGGCAGGCCCGGCAGCGCGCCGCGCGGGTCCATCGTTGCCGGGGGCGGCTCTGCGCCGGGCGTGTCCGGCGATTGTGTGGCGGGTTCTGCCGGCGCAACCGGGCCGTCTTGCTGCGCCTGTCCGCCGGGGGCCAGAATGGTCACCACCGGCACGAATGGCGCTTTGGTCGGGGCCGGCGCTGCGCCGGCGCCTGTGAGCGCGCGAATGCCGATGACAAACAAGACGATGCCGACAGCAAGCAACACTGCGAATGCAGCGGCGCCCAGCGCCAGCCGGCGCCGGCGCTCACGATTGGGGTCAAGTTTTGGGCTGAAAGAGTAGCGACTCATGTCCGTTGGTCGTTGAAGGCGGATTTATGCAATTTGCAGTTGCGCTTTGCGCATGACCGACGCGTGATTGTAAAGCCAATCTGAGCGATCAACCTCCGCGAGTGTGCTCCTGAGTTCGCAACCACGATTGTCATGGCGCCTGTTTTTGCGGGCTGATCTCGATCTGAACAGTCGCCGGCAACACGCTCTGCGCCGTGATGCCCTCTGGCGTGACGACGCGCGGCGTCACTTGATGGATGCCTTCTGTCAGGCCGGACACATCCACGATGACGCGCACATCTTCTTCGGTCAGATCATTCAGGCGCGGCAGGGGGCCATTCAGCACAATGTCAACGGAATCAGGCGAGATGTCACTGGTCAGCCCATCGCCCAATCCCTCCAGTTCCGGCTTTCGCGTCACGGTGCGGGACCCCAGTAGCGGCTGGACACGGATGCGCACGCGCACCGTCTGGGCCTCTGTCACGAGCGACACGCCGGAAGGCACATTCAGCCCCACGGCCTCGTCGATGTCTGACTGGGCATTGGCGATCGACACGCTCATCGTTTCGATGTAGCCCTTGGTGGCTTGAACCGCATCGACCGGCCCGAACACCGTCACGATAGGCGGATCGACTGAGATGTCGGTGACGGCATAGCCTTCGGCGGGTTGCCCGCGCCACTTCACAACCACCGGCAGGTCGCGGTAGTTGCTGAGCTGTTCCATCGGGATGCGCACGGTCACCAGGTCGGGCGCAATGATCACACCGGCTACCAGGTCGCCTTCGAGCGTGCGCGCATACACGCGCGCATCCTGCTGCACCGACGAGCGCGCGCCGTCCACAGACACCGTGACGTTGACGCCGGCGACACGCGTGATGATCTGTTGCGACGCGGTTACCACGACCTGTTGTGGGAAGACGGCCGGCGTGCCGGCCCTGAAGCCGAGCGCCGGGCTGCCCACGACGCTGACCCGCACCGGCATTTGAGTTCTGACCAGCCGGTCGATCACCAGGATCGTCGTGATGGGAGACCAGGACTCGATGCGCAGCGGCGATCGGCTGAGACTGGGCGTGAGTGTGATGACGTGAGCGCCCACATCGAGGCCGTTGATGTCCACATTGACGGTCAAGTCGCCGGGGCGCAGGGCTTGAAAAGCCTTTTGCGGCCCGCGCAGCGTTGCTGTGACCACTTGTGGCAGGGGGTTGAGCAGCACGCGGTCACCCAACTGGTCGAGGCCGACGGGGTTAACGCGCGCCGGCATGGCCTGCTCGACGATGGGGTCATCCTGCAAGGTGGACAGCAGCCAGGCCGCGAAAGCAAACAGCAGGGCCAGTAACATCAGTCCGATGTTGTTGACGAACCAGTGCACCAGGGAGTTTTGGCCGCGATTCACCAGGATCATTATAGCGAGTGAGGCGCGCGCAGCCGGAGCGGCAAAGCAGGCCGGAAGGGAGCAACGATCGAGTGAGCCATGTTCGTTGTTGCCCGCGTCGCCCCGTCTCAATCCCGGCAAGTCGCAAACGGGACGGAGGGCGCCAAAGTCGGTCCAACACCGACTAACCATTGGACAGCCTGTTGACAGGCCAGGTGGTGTGTGTTGGTTTACCATCCCATGTGCGGTTGCATCGATGCGCCGGCCGCTACGGGTGACCGATGGTGTAGTATGGCTGCTCAGTCAGCTCGTGGCTGCATAAGGCGTGCCACCGCAAGAAGCGATAGATTGCAAATAGGAGTGATATGTTGCGTAAAATTCGGCCCTCAATCACGATCGTCGGTCCGCTGATTGCCGCCATGGCCATCATCGCGGGGCTGAGCAGCGTCCTGCCTTCCGCGCCCTGGCAGGTGAATCCGCTGATTAGTCCATTGAAGCTCGTGGCCGACCGCGATGAGGCCGGCCTGACCACCGTCACCAAAGTCGGCGACACGATCACCTATACGTTGATTCTGACCACCAGCAATGCCTCGCCGGTGACCACCGCCGTGACCGACACTGTGGCCAGCGTTGCACAGGTGGACGCGGGATCAGCCAGCGCCAGCAGCGGTTTCGTGAATGTAACAGGCAATACAGTCACCTGGTCTGGATCTGTGGCGACGAGTCAGCCCGTTACGATCACCTTCCGCGCCGTGCTGAGCACGATTCTGCCTCCCCCTGCATTACCGTTGGTGAATACAGCGACTGTC
>DAOTYS010000153.1:0-1617 GCA_034434575.1 Thermoflexales bacterium | reverse complement strand
CGCCGCCATTATAGAGCAGTTAAAGCGGCAAAAGAAGTGACCTACATCTACGTAGTGATTTTGCGGAGGTCTCCAGTGAAAATGCGCCCACAAACCCAGTTATGCCACCGGTTGCGGCATTTTCATCCGCTGTGGTGAACCACCGATTCATGGGCAACTCCTTTGCGGACTCGCGGTACCAGGCAATCATCCGACATCATTCGTTGGCCGTCATCGGCGACACACCCTATTTTCATTCGCTGTGGTGAACCACCGGTTCATGGGCAACTCCTGGAACGTGAACTCCTGGAACGTGAACTGACGTGAACACGACACTCTGACTCGGACTTCCACGGCGGGCTGGCTTGAGTCGTCTCCAGCGGTTGTGGGTCTTGCCTGCAGTTCTTTCACCTCCTCCTGAACCGGCGGCAATAACTGCCACCAGCGACCAGATGGCTGGCTGCTCTATGAGCGCCTGGGCGGCGCCCATTGACTCAAACTATTAAATTGTACACCTCCGGTTTCATTTGGTTGCTCCACGGGGCGCGGCAGGGCGCGCCGCCACGAGGACATGGCGCGCGGCATTTCGCAAAAAGCCAGGCAGGGTCTCACCCGTGGAAGAGTCCGGGGCGGACCTGCTCCACAATGGCGGCCGCTCGCGTTCACGTTGCTCAAGCGCCCTCGCGGGTCAGGATCATGATGTCGGCGCTGAGCGGCGCGGCGAGCGCGCACACACAGCCCTCTGACATCAACTCCGCGCCGGTGAAGACACGCCCCGGCCGGCCGCTGTGAAACTCGGCGCGATAGGTTGCGGCAGGGTCAAGACCGCGCAGCCGGGCCGTATAGCTTGCCTCAGTGCTCAGACAACGGTAGAAGTTCACCGCCACCGTTTTGCGATCGGGCGCTATCTGCTGGTACACCTCCCAGTTGTCGGCCTCGCGGCACTCCGGCTCCACCAACTCGCGCGGCCCGGCCAGCACATAGCGGTCGCCGTTGGCGCAAGCGCGAATCCGTTTATAGGTGTCATTCAATCTTCGCAGCAGCGCGCGATGCCCGGCCGGCAGCGCGGCAACTTCCATGCCGGTGATGAAGTAGCCCAACATCCGATTCAATCCGCGCCATTCGAGGCGCTTGAGGTCGGTAAAAACGCCCGGCAGTTGCGGCTGCGGGATCTCCCAGCCCGACTCGTCCGGCGCCAACTGATAGTCGCTGAAGTTCTGCGCTTGAAACGACGAGGGGTACATGCAGCCAGTGCCGTGCACGAAACGGCGCTGCTTGGCGCTGGGGTGGCAGTTGTCGTGCGGGTGCATACAGGTGCAATAGCGCGCCATGCCAAAGTCGCCGCGCTGACTCCCGCCGGCGCTATTCAACAGCATCAAGTCCGGGAACCGCTCGCGCAATCCGCGCAACACGTAGTACATGCCCTGCGTCTGCGCCCACTCGCCATCCCGCTCTCTGTGGTCGTGGCTGGGGTCATCGCACACCGCCCATTCGTTGCTGTCGATCATCACGTAATCGATGCCGTACTCGTTGATGGCCCAGGTCATGTTCTCGAGCGCCCATTCCGCAGCCGCTTTCACTCCCAGGCACAGCAAAAACACATGCTGGCACCACGAACGATAAGGATGGCCGCGCTGG
>DAOTYS010000152.1:0-7391 GCA_034434575.1 Thermoflexales bacterium | reverse complement strand
GGGTCGAGCCGTCGCCGCGCGCGCGCGAACTGGCCGAACAAACCGGCAAGGACCCGCGACTGGTGGAGATGATTTTGCGCGAGTCGCAAGCCGTCTCGCGGGCGGCGTCCGGCGTGCTCATCACCCGGCATCGGCTGGGGTTCACCTCGGCCAACGCCGCCATCGATCATTCCAACGTCGGGCCGGATGAGGACGAGATTCTGCTGATGCCGCTCGACCCCGACACCAGCGCGCGCGGGCTGTCGGCGGCTCTGGGCCGGGCGTTTGGCATTCATCTGCCGGTGGTCATCGCCGACAGTCATGGCCGGCCGCACCGGCTGGGCACAGTCGGCGTGGCGGTGGGCGTGGCCGGCATGCCCGGCGTGGAGGACTGGCGCGGCCGGCCCGATCTGTTTGGTTACAAGCTGGAACACACCGACATTGGCCTCGCCGACATGGTCGCCTCAGCCGCCACATTGTTGATGGGACAGGCTGCCGAGGGCGTGCCGGCGGCGCTGGTGCGGGGCGTCGTCTTCAGCCCGCGCGCGGGCAGCGCCGCCGAGATCATCCGCCCATCTCACCTCGACTTGTACCGATAACGCAAGACGCAATACGCAGTGCGTATCTCGTATTCCGTATCTCGTATTGCGGATGATTCGTTTCCATGCCCGCCTTTGACATCATCCACGCGCGGCAGATGATCCGACGCTACACCGATCAGCCGGTGAGCGATGAAACCATCGCGCAGTTGCTCGACGCCGCCACACGCGCACCCTCGCCACACAATCGCCAGCCCTGGCGGTTTGTTGTCATTCAGGGCGACGCGCGCGGGCGGCTGGCGCAGGCCATGGGCAGCCGGCTGCGCGAAGACCTGGCCCGCGACGGTGTTCCCGCTGACCTGATCGAGAGAGACGCCGCGCGCTCGCATCAGCGCATCACCTCGGCGCCGGCGCTGATCCTGGCATGCCTGAGCATGGAAGATATGGATGTGTATCCCGACCTGCGGCGCAACCAGGCCGAACACTGGATGGCCGGCCAGGCCGTCGCTGCCGCCATTCAAAACATGCTGCTGGCTGCGACAGAACAGGGGCTGGGAGCGTGCTGGATGTGCGCGCCGTTGTTCTGCCCGGATGCCGTGGCAGCGGCGCTGCAATTGCCGGCTGACTGGGAGCCGCAAGCCTTGATTACACTTGGCTACCCCGCGCCCGGCGAGCCGGCCAAACGACGCGAGCGCCGCCCGGCCAATCTACTCAGCGTGTGGCGGCGATAAGTTGACCGGTGAGTTTATGAAAATGACGCAGAAAGCCGATTGGATTTTCATCGCCCTCTCGACGATTGTCGATCTGGCCGCGCTGGCCGTCACTGCCTGCGACTTCCAGCGCGCCCGGCGTGAGGGCCGGCGTTTCGGCGCGCTCAACGTCATCGGCCTGGCAGCCCTCTGCGCAGGGATCGCTCTGCGCAGGGCTGCTCGCCACGGCCTGGGCGATGAGTACTCCTTCTGGCTGCGCATCCGCGACGAGCACCGGCTGGTGACCACAGGCGTCTATCGCCATATCCGCCACCCGGCCTATGCCGGCGATCTGCTGTTTCACAGCGGGCTGGCGCTGGCGCTGTTCAGCCCGCGCGGATTTGCGCTGATGCTGTTGCTCGCGCCCTGCTACCTTTTTCGCATCCGGCTGGAAGAGCGCATGTTGGTGGAGAAGTTTGGCCCGGCATATGCGGACTACATGCGGACAAGCAAACGGCTCGCGCCGTTCCTTTATTGAACGGCGCGAGGCAGTAAAGCAGGCAGGAAGAGTCGCACCTCAGATGATGAGGTGCTCGCGACCAAGCCGCGCCGCCGTGTAAATGCCCTCCAGCATTTCGGTCAGGTTGCGGCCATCCTCGACCGTGATATGCATCGGCGCGCCGTGCAGAATCGCGCTGATCCATTGATCCATCGGCATGGGCAACGGCCTGGGCAGATTGGTCGGGCTGATGTAGCCCTGGATGTCGCCGGCCTTGAGTTGCGCGCTGTTCAAGACCAGCCCGGCGCCCGGGGCGGCGCCCAGGCTCATGTAGCCGTCAGTGCCATAGATTTCGTAGGGATTCGGGCCGGCGCGGTGCACCCAGGCCGTGTCGAGAATGCCCAGCGCGCCGTTCTCGAACTCGATCACGGCGGCGCTGTTGTCGTCGATGGGATAGGCGCCGCTGAAGTTCTGGAGTTTGGCGATGAAGCTTCTGGGCTTGCCCATGAACCAGCGCATCACGTCGGTGGTGTGGCAGCCCAGATCGAACAACGCGCCGCCGCCGGCCAGCGCCGCATCGGCAAACCAGGCGCTGCCGCCATGGAACCACTTGTCGAGCGACGCGCTGTGGGCGATGCGCGCGCGCATCAGCGTGACGCGACCGAGCAGCCCCTTGTCCAGCACATCCTTCATGAACAGAATTTCGGGCCGCGTGCGGCTGGGCAGCGACACCATGAACTTGACGCCGCTTTCGTGAACCAGTTTGACGATCTCATCGGCGTCCCGGGTGGCGACGGTGAGCGCCTTCTCGGTGAAGACGTGCTTGCCGCGCCGGATGGCGGCTTTGAACACTTCGGGATGTTGAGAGGTCGGCGCGTTGACAACAACAGCATCGACTTCAGCAAGGGCCTTGTCGATGTCGTCGTACACCGGCACGCCGTAACGTTCAGCGGCGGCCTTGCGCCGGCCGGCGTCGTCGTCCCAGACGCACACCAGTTCGGCCTCGGCGTGCTTGACCACATAGTCGGCGTAACCGTTCGCGTGCACGTGCGCCATGCTCAACATGGCAATGCGAAGCGTAGACATGATTTCCTCCACAGTGGCCGCCAGGGCGCGCCGGCGATCCTGACCGGTTCGCGGGCGTCGCAGCGGCATGAACTCAGACGTTTGAAACGCTGACATCTATCTCGCGGGCAGCCGCGGCGGAATCAATGAGACCCTGAATGATGATGTTGGTCAACAGCATTTCATCGGCCGGGATAGGCGACGGCTTGCCCTCGCGGATGGCGTCGGCAAAGGCGCGATTCTCGCGGCGGAACAACTCGATATCTTCCACCTCCTGGATGCCGGTAATGACAGTGTCGGTCATGGCGCCCCACTCATGGCGGTAGACGGTCAAGGGATGCATCTTCAGGCCGGCGCGCGTGCCGAGGAAGAATGTGCCGCCCAGACTGTCCATGTGCATGATCCAGGCTGTCTTGAACACCATAGCGGCGCCGTTGTCGAAGCGCACCCACGCCACGCCGAAATCCTCGACAGTGAGTTTTTGGGGGTCCCACTTCCACGAACCGCGCACCGGCGTGTGCGAGCGGCCCAGGGTGTTGTTGGCAATCCCAGAAACAGAGACAGGTTTGGGATGACCCATCAACCACAGCGCCTCATCCAGGCTGTACACGCCAATATCGGCGACAGCGCCGATGCCGGCGGTCTCCTTTTTGATAAAGCTATCCGCGAAGCCGGGGATGCCGCACCGCCGCGCGGCCACCGTTTCGCAGTAGTAAATGTCGCCCAGCGCGCCGCTGGACATGATGCCTTTGGCAGCCTGCCACGTCTCGCTGTAGCGCGACTTCAGCGCAATCATCAGCAGCCTGTCGGTCTCGCGCGCGGCTTTGGTCATGGCAAGCGCGTCTTCGAGCGTGGCGGCCATGGGCTTCTCGCACAGCACATGCTTGCCGGCCTTGAGCGCATCGATCGTGGGAGCGCGATGCGCCTGATTGAACGTGGCGACGACCACGGCCTCGATGTCTTCTTTGGCCAGCATCTCGTTATAGTCTTCGTAGACATGGGGAATTTTCCACCGGGCGGCAGTTTGTTCCGCCTTGTCCTTGAAGACGTCCGCCACGCACACCAATTCAGTTCCTGCAACATCCGAGATCGCGCGACAGTGCGTCTGCGCGATCCCGCCGGCTCCGATAAGCCCGACTCTGATCGTTCTCATTGCTTTGGCTCCTTTTGCCGCTCAGGTCAGCCTTGCCAGAATGCCGGGACGCCGACAAGCTCCCAACGAGACAGGCGACTGGCGCAGTGATCGGGCGGCGAGTAATCGCGTGACTGTGTCGCAGGCTAAGCCTCGCGCACCCGGCCGGCATAGCGCGGATCATGCAGAAAGCAGGCGGAGCGCTGGCTCCCATTCACCTCATAATCCGGCGGACGGCTGCTCACCCACGCCAGCAACCGGATGAACAACGGAGACAATCGCACCAGGAACAAGGCCAGCGCAAAGATCGCCAGCGCCGGCACCAGAAACAGGGATGGATTGCTGAACGGGTCGTTGCTGTCAAATCCCAATCCCGGCAGATCCACCGTCCCCTGGCGCAGCAACAAATAAGTCCAGTAGGCCGCCGGGATGAAGAGCAACACATCCAGCCACATGCGCTGCCACCATGCCGGCTTTAGCGAGCGTGCGCGCTCCAACTTGTAGGTGATGATCGTCTGGCCGGCCGCGCCGAACACAGGCGCCACTGTCACAACAATAGCAACGACAGCTACGGCGATACCAAACGGCAGACTGGCGGTCGTGAGCGACACAGGCAGGATCTCTTGCAGCGCAAAGGAGAGGAAACTGCGCGTCTGCCCGACAAGTTGAGCGATGCCCAGTGACACGGGCGCCGCCAGCAACATGCCCACGCCGGCCAGCGCGCAGGCCTCCACAACAGTCATGCCAATCACTTGCAGGGCTGTCGCGCCGCGACTGCGGATCACGGCGATCTCGCCGCGCCGGCTGTTCGACATCAGCCCCGACACCAGAATGATGAATCCAAAGACCAGCGCAAATACGGGGACGCTGAATGCGAACAGCTGGCCGGCCAACTGACGGCTCTGGCGCTGATAGGCCACCAGTTTGTCCACCGGCGACAGTCCCAGGCTCAGGTTCAGGTTCGCCGCGTTCGCTTCAACCATGACGCGATTCACGCGGTCGATGAAAGGCTGCACATCCCAGATGCGCACCCCGCGCCCGTCGAACTCCATGTACCACAGCACATCCAGCAATTCCTGCCTGATCTGCGGCGCAAGCTGCACAAACGTCTTCTCAGTCACAAACAGCATCTTCTCCAGCACATCGGGCTGGTAGGCTGTCCAGTACGGGTCGCGCGGGTCCGCCGGCTCCCAGATGCCGGCCACCACGATCGGCACGCCCAGCGGCCGGCTCTGGCGGTTCAGCGCCACATAGTCGCGGCCGACATACATGCCCAGCGCCTTTGCCATGGATCGGCTTACCAGCACTTCGATCCGCGATGTCCGGCGCGCGTCCGGGGCCGGCGGCGCTTCGCTCATCGGGCCGGGCATCGCGCCATCTACAATCACGGCATGCTCAGCGAACCGCCCAATTGACACTATCGGCGACCACAACAAGGGCGCGCCCGGCTGGTCGTCGGTGACAACTTCCGATGGGTAAAGCCGGAACGTCTTGGTCTGGAAATAGCGGATCTTGGTCTCGCGCGGCAGCGCAATGAGCTGCGGCACGCGCTGATCGATGAAGTAATCCGCCGCGTCATAGTCGCCCCACGTGTTGAAACGAAACGTGAACGCGAAGGGAGGCGTGCCCCACGCATCTGCCGCATCGGGGCCTACCTTCCGGCTCAGAATGCGCTGATACACCGAATCGGCATAGATCGGCAGCGTGAAAGCCAGCGCGACGGCCGCCAGAAATCCCATCAGGCCGGCCAACGCCAGCAGAGGGTTTGATCTCAATCGCCTGGCGGCAACGACCACAATAGCAAGCAGGGCGCCTATCCTTCGTTGCATTGCAGACTCTGGTCAGTGGATTGTAGCCATTCGCTTGCGGCGCGCGCCGCTCGGATCATCGTCTCCACGGCTGCCGGCTCGACATTGCTGGGAATCGGGCTGCCCTGAAAAAGCGCAAACGGCGCGCCAGGCCCGGACTGCCGGAATTGCTCGGCCACTGCCGCGCGGATTTCATCGGGATCGTTGCGCCACAACAGCAACTCCGAATCGACGTTGCCCCACAAACACCGATCCGGTCCAAACACTTCGCGCACCATGCGCACCGGCACATCGATGCCTTTGCGCGGCTGCTCCCACGCAAACGCATCCACCGGCAACGCCGCCTCGTGCCGCAGAATAGGCCGGATGTCGCCGGGGTTCCACAGCGCCACTCTCAGCCCGGCCTCTCGCGCCGCCTCGACGATGGAACGTTGATAGGGCAGCGCAAAACGTTCGAAGAGCGCAGGCGAGATGATGTCGCACGATGCCCAGCTGTCCGCGATGAACACCGCTTCCGCGCCGGCCTCGGCCAACTGCCGCATGCGCCGGCGCGCGCCGGCATCGCACCGCGCGCACGCCGCCGCAAACACCTCCGGCGCTTCCAGCATCATCTGCATGGCCGGCTCGAACCCCAGCGCATAGCAGGCCACGATGTAGGCCGGCGAGTCGTGCGGCATCACCAGCGCGCGCTCCCCCACGTCGCGAATCAGGCGCGCCAGTCCGTCGAGATACGCCTGACCATGAACGCCGCCCGGCGTAATCAGCCGCTCCACATCGGCTATCGCCCGTATCACACCCCCCACTGGGTCGCAGATCTTGCGCCCGGTCGCCAGCTCGCGCGCCGCCAGCGAATCCTTCAGCAGTTCGTGTTCGGCGCCGGTGTTGTTGTCGCGGGCATACCACGCCTCGCGCGTCTCGCGCAACAAAGTGGCGTCGAGCGGGCCGGAGCCGGCGCCATCGTAGAACACGATGTCGGGGTGATGACAATCCACGATGGCCATGTGCGCCCGATGCCACGTCTCGTGGCCGCCGAACGCAAGCTGCCACGGCGCAAGGCCGGCCAGCTTGAAGATGTAATCAAAGCCCCACGTGAACAGGGCCACCGGCGCACGATGCGTAGGCCGGCCGGCAAGCGATTGGAGAGCCAACGGGCGGCCCATGGATTTTGCTGCGCTCATAGTGAGTGTGGCGAAAAGATCGCCTCGTGATCCTGGCGCTACGGCGCCTTCAGCGCCTCAACGGACACTACGTAGCGCGCGACATTCGGCGACGATGAGGCCAGCGAAATGTCGAACGCCAGCGCCTGGTTTGGCGCAACCGGCCCCTCGCTGAGCACGGTCTGCCGATACCCAATCACCCGGCCATCTGGATCATACGTCGTCACCACCAGCAACACCCGCCCAGCGTTGACAGTGTCGGCGTTCGTCACTTCGCCGAATATGCGAAATTGCGCGCCGCTGGGCGCGCCTTCACTCTTTGTGACTGTGAAACTGGCGTACCGCGCGGCCGGGTCGATCACCTCGCCGCGCAGGGGCGCGATCGAGTACCGGTCATAGGCCGCCGGCGGATCGGTGAACAGCACCCGGAACGGCGAGGTGGCGTTGGGCCGCACCATTTCCTGCGCCACAAAGAACGGAACCGTCAACAGCGTTTGCCCTGATTTGTCGAGCAGCGAAATCT
>DAOTYS010000151.1:0-5555 GCA_034434575.1 Thermoflexales bacterium | reverse complement strand
AGCGCGCGCACGTAGTCGGCGTCCACCTGCGACAACGCTGCGTCGAGATAGCCGCGCCGCAACGCCGGCGCGCCGGACACCAGCTCCACATCGCCGGGCAAAAACAGCACCACGGCGAGCTGGCCCACCAGGTCGATGCCGCGCCGCGCCATGTGATCGACGCGAATCTCTTTCTTCAGGCGATTGCCGTCCGCGCGCTGGATGCCGATCTCCAGCACGTGCGGCCCATCGCGCCGCAGCAGATCCGCCTTGAGCATGGCGAATGGATAAGCCGCCTCTTCCGCCGCACCCCAGCGAATCACTTGGCGGTCGGCGCTGGTGTGGGGCGAGTGCGCGGTGGCCAGAAAGTAGATCGCTTCGAGCAGCGAGGTTTTGCCCTGCGCATTGTCGCCCTGCACGATGGTCAGGCCGGCGGGCAGGTCCAGCTCCAGCCGCGCGTACAGGCGAAAGTTGGTCAACGACAGATGGCGAACAATCATCGCGGAGCAGACGCAGGCCGGCCTGCGCTTCGGTATTACTCCAGCGCAGCCAGGAGTTTGTCCACCTGATAGCCAGACGCCTGCTCGGCGCGCTGAAGCGCCCGAATGACCGCTGCGGCATGATCGATCTGCGCGCGCGCTTCTGGCGTTGCGGGATCGACTTGCTCAAGCCAGGCCAGCGCCATCAGCCACCACATCAGCCGGTCGAAGGATTCTTTGTTGAACCACAGCACATGGTTGTAGCGGTTGACGCCGAGGTATTCGCGCGCGTCTGCGTCGGACAACAGCGCCTGAGCGAGAGTCTGCGCGCGATCAGCGGCCGGCGCAGTGGGGTGCGTCGCCGGCAGATCGAACCAGCGTTGATGTGACATGAGCGTTCGGACGAGCGCGAGCGCGTGCGCTGTCGCGCCGTCATCCAGTCCCACCTGGCGCGCGGTATCTGCAATCACGCCGCCCAGACGCCACTCATCGAGCAATGAACGGCCGGCCTCGGCGACATTGCCCTCGCCGGCAACCTGGCCGATGGCGCTCACAAACAGCCAGGCCAGGCCGGCCACCCATGAGCCGGTGTCGGTCGGGGCGTTTGGGCGCAACGATTGGTATGTCGCGTCGGTGTGGGCCGCAGCGCCGGACGGGCCAATCGCCAGTATTCGCTCCAGCCTGCGGCGCACATCGGCAGCAATGGAAGGCGCGTCAGCCTTGCCGCCGGCAAACAGATTCGCTGCCGCATACGCCTGCTCCACACGGCCTGCAATGTCATCGAGGAACGGCGCGGCATTGCGGGCATCGCCCACGTTCATCTGCCCGGCCATTGTCTGCTCGGAGATTGCGCGCTCGGACATCCTCTGCGCTGTCTCGCGCAGTTCGATCAGCCGGTACAGGGTGTCGCCGTTGAGGACGGCGCGGAAGGGCTGCAAGATCGGCTGCAATTCCAGCTCGCGCATGGCGCCCTCGACACTGGGCACACCGCGCCCTTGCAGCCGGGCGGCGATCTCAGCGTAACGTCCGCGTGGATCATCCTGCACCTGGCGGAAATCGAGGAAGACATGCCGCTTGTAGGCGTCCAGCTCCACATACAAGCCCTGCTCTGCCAGTTCGCGGTTGTTGCGAATGTATTCCAGGCCGGTGACCAGATCACGGAACAGGGTGAACCAGCCGTCGGCGGGCGTGAGTTGCAGGGCCTCGACCAGTGTTGTCTGCGTCAGCGCGCGGCCGCCGTCGGGCGTGGGGCGCAAGGCAGCCGCCGAGGTGCGAATCCAGCCGCGCACATCGGCGAACTTATTGTGGTACAGCACCAGGGCGCGGGCGTCGCCATGCCGGTTGGAGAAGGCGAACACATCTTCGCACACTGCGCCGTCGGCAGTGTAAAGGTCGTACAGCTCAAAATGTTCGACATCGGAGAAGAGGTGGCGCCGGTGCAGCAGCGGAAAGATCTCGCGCTCGTGCCGGCTGACCAGGTGGCCATCCACCTGCTCGTCCCACATGGGCCGGCGAAACTCCATGCCGTACTTCTCGGCGAATCCCTCGATCTGGCCGTGGCCGAACATCGGCAGGCCGGGCAGTGTCGCCATCAGCGCGCAGATGCCGAAGTACTTGTCGCCCTTGCCGAACTGATCGACCGCCGTGCGCTCGTCGGGGTTGTTCATGAAGTTGACGTAGCGCTTCAGAATCTGCGGGTCGAACTCCAGCGTGCTCTTGATGAGATAGCGGTACTTGGCGTTGTCTTCGTCGCGCAGCATGTTCATGAAGGCGCTGTTATAGACGCGATGCATGCCGAGCGAGCGGACGAAGTAGCCCTCCATCATCCAGAACGCCTCGGCCAGCAGCAGCGTGTCGGGGGCTTCGCGGGCCACGCGATCGACCACCTCGCGCCAGAACTCCTCCGGCATGGCCTCATCAAACTGCTGGCGCGTCAGACCCAGGCCGGCGCGCGAGGCGATGGCGCCGCCCGTGCCCGGCTCCGGGAACCACAGGCGCTGGAAGTGCCGTTTGGCCAGCGTCATGGCGGCGTCGAAGCGGATGATGGGGAACTGGCGCGCCACGTGCAGAATGGTCTGAATGACCGCCTCGCGCACGGCCGGGTTGAGATAGTTCAACTGCGCCGTGTCGTTCCACGGCATACTGGTGCCGTCGTTGCCGTGGTAGATGTACAGCTCGCTGCCGGTCCAGCGGTCGAGGCGCTTGAACACCACCGCCGCATCGGTGCGGTTGTAGTAATGATCTTCGAGAAAGACGCCCACCCGCTCGTCTTTTGAAAGATCCGGCCCGTTGAAGGTGTAGGTCGGGAAAGGCGGATATGGCAGCGAGATGAACCAGTCGGGATGATTGATGACCCAGGGCGAGTCGATGCCCATGTGGTTGGGCACCATGTCGCTGGCGAGGCGAATGCCGCGCCGGCCCGCGCGCGCGCGCAGGTTGTCCATCGCCGCCTCGCCGCCCAGGTCGTTGGCGATGCGATAGTCGTACAGCGAATAGGCTGAGGGCAGCGCATCGGGGTTGCCGCACAGTTGTTTGATGCGCTGCGAGGCCGGGCTGCGCTCCCACACCCCAATCAGCCACAGGCCGGTGATGCCCCAGCGCGCCAGTTGATCCAGTTCCTCGTCGGGGATCTGGTCCAGCCGGCGCACTTCACGCTGATATTTGCGCGACAACTGGTCGAGCCAGACGTAGGAGTTCTTGGCCATGAGCACCAGGCGCGGCATCCAGTCGCGGTCGGGGCTGTAGCGTTCGATGTCGGGGCCGGGCAGGCCGATGCCCATCGCCACCAGGGTGGCGTGGTCGTAGATGGGCGCCTGAGCCGGGCCGGGGCCGATGAAGCTGGGGCGGGTTTCCTCGCGGATCAGATCGAGGCTGCTCAACAGGCGATACAGGCGGTCGCCGATGAGGCCGGCCCAGCGCGCAGCGATGAACTGCAACTGCTCCGTGAGGGAATGCGGATGCGCCAGCGCCGGCGCGCGCAGCATGTCGATCAGGTTCTGGTTGTCCGGCCCGAAAGGCGGCTGAGTGTCGAAGAAGTCGCGCAACGCCGGCATCATCTGCGCATACACGGTGTCGCGCTCCAGCCGGGCGTCATCGAACAACTCGCCAAAGGGCGCAAAGGCCGGGTTGAGGTTGGCCAGCCACAGCATCAGCATCTCTTCCAGCACGACCTGCCGGTTGGGGATGCCGTCGGTCTGGCCCTGCAGATACTCATCCAGGCTCAGGCCGGCGCGATACACGGCCACGGTCGGGAATTCGTCGGCGAAGGCGCGCAACGCCTGTTCGAGCGGTTCACGACCCAGCCGGCGCTCCAACCAGTCCAGCGCCTGTTGCATGGCGGCCGGGTTGCGCTGTCGGCGATATTCAGCCGCCACCAGGTGCAGGATTTCGTCGATCAGGCCCATGGCGTTGATCTGGCCAGCGGCCACCGCCTGTTCGGGGTGACGCGCCAGGTCGCGCTGCTGATTCATCTTCTGCGCGAACCGGCGCGCGGCGTGGAAGTTGGCGAAGACGACGTTGCCAGTCAGGCCGAACAAGGCGTCGTCGAACTGATAGCGGTCACGGCACTGGCGGGAGATGTGGAATTCCATCACAAGGGATGATACCAAACCAACCAGCCGGCTGCGACCGTTTACAATGACGATCGAGAATGCAAATCAGCAGGAACGAAAATCAGATGACCGCCTCACTTCAATCGTTTATCGACCAACAGGTTGCCGAATTCGAGCCGCATCTCATGCGCGCCAACGAACTGCAATGGCTGGCGTCCACCACCAGCCGGCCCGACTACGAACAGCAATGGGCCGCCGAGATGCTTGCCATCCGGCAGATGGCCGCCGAGCCGGCCCGCTACCATGACCTGACGCACCTGATGGCCGACGCGCCGGAAGCGCCGCCGCTGCTGGCGCGCCAGGCCCGCCTGCTGCACAACTTTTTGCGCGGCAACCAGACCACGGCAGACCTGATCGCGCGCATCACTGAAATTGAAACGCGCGTGCAAAGCGCGTTCAATCAATTCCGCGCCACGCTGGGCGGGCGCGCCATCACCGACAACGACCTGCGGGCGGTGTTGCGCGAATCGGACGACGCGGTCGCGCGCCGCGAGGCCTGGGAGGCCAGCAAACAAATCGGCGCGCAGGTTGCGGACGACGTGCGCGAACTGGCCCGGCTGCGCAATCAGGCCGCCCGGCAGGCCGGCTTCGACAACTACTACACCATGCAACTGGAGTTGAACGAACTGGACGAAGCCGAGCTGTTCGACCTGCTTGGCGCGTTGAAGGCCGGCACAGATCCCCTCTGGCAGTCCTACAAGACCGAGTTGGACCGCGGCCTGGCGGCGCGCTTTCACATCGCCGTCGAAGACCTGCGCCCGTGGCACTACGCCGACCCCTTCTTCCAGGAAGGCCAGCCATCGCACATCAATCTCGACCGGTTCTTTGCCGGCAAAAATCTGGAAGACCTGACCCGCGCTTACTACACCGCCATCGGCCTGGACATCGACGACATCCTGGCGCGCAGCGACCTGTACGAACGCGAGGGCAAGCAACAACACGCCTTCTGCATCCACATCGACCGCAGGGGCGACGTGCGCGTCCTGTGCAACAACCGACCCAATGAGCACTGGGCAACCACCATGCTGCACGAGTTCGGCCACGCGGTGTACGACAAGTACATCGACCCGGCGCTGCCGTTTCTGTTGCGCGAGCCGGCCCACACGTTGACCACCGAGGCCATCGCCATTCTGGGCGGCAATCTGATTCACGACAGCGCGTGGCTGGCGCGCTACGCCGGCGCGCCGGCTGACGAAGCGATCGCGCTTGAATCCGCGCTGCAGCAGGCGGCCCGTTCGTCGGCGTTGATTTTTGCGCGCTGGGTGTTCGTGATGAGCCATTTCGAGCGCGCGCTGTACCGCGACCCGGAACAGAACCTTGATGCGCTGTGGTGGGAGCTGGTGGAGCAGTTTCAATGGCTGCGCCGGCCTGATGGACGCGCCGCGCCGGACTGGGCGGCCAAAATCCACATCGGAACCGCGCCGGTGTACTACCACAACTATCTGCTCGGCGCCATGATGTCGATTCAACTGCGCGATTACATCCT
>DAOTYS010000150.1:0-4163 GCA_034434575.1 Thermoflexales bacterium | reverse complement strand
AAAGTTCGCCCGCTCCTTCAGCCGCACCAGTCTGGCTGTTGATGGCGGCCACAACAGCGCGTCGGTTCTGGATCCACTGTTTGCGGACAGCCGGCAATGCGAGGCGAGCGAAAGCCCTCTGACCTGTGAACTGCGCCGCTCGAACGCCAGCATCGTGTTCATCGGGCTGGGCACCGGCGACACCTTCACCTGGCAGGATTTCGAGGCCAACTATCGCCGCATCATCGACACCGCGCTGGCTGCGAACGTATTGCCGGTGCTGGTCACCAAAGCCGACGATCTGGAGGCGACGCAGGGGAGCGCGCCCAGCGGGACGATCAACGCCATCATCCGCCGGCTGGGCGCTGAATATCAGTTGCCGGTGATGGATTTTGGGCTTGCTGCGCGCCGCCTGCCGGACCAGGGTCTGGCCGAGGAAGGCAGAGAAGTGCCCGGCCAGGGTCTGGTGTACGCTGCCGCATCGCGCTTCCATCTGAGCGGCTATGGCATGGACATGCGCATGTTGCTGACGCTCATGACCCTGAACGCCATCGCGCGGTAGCGCAGATTTGACCATTGTCTTCTTGAGGAGGTTCACTTGAACAAACGAATGTCACTGCTATCGGCGCTGTTGTGCGCGCTGCTGGCAACCACTGCGCTGCCGGGCGTCACCACCCGCGCGCAGAGTTCGCAGAAAGTTGAATTCGTCGTCACAACACCCGGCGCATACCTGCGCGAGTTGCCAACGCTGCTCTCGGCCAACACCTATCCGGTGTTCAAAGACGATCGGTTCGGCGTGATCGGCCGCACTGCCGACAACTTCTGGGTTCAGCTTTCGTATCCGAACGCGATCAGCGGAACCTGGATCATCGCCTCTCTGGGCGCCGTGATCGGCGACTTGAAGGATGTCAAGCCGCTGCCGGCCAACAAGACGCCGGCGCCGGTGGTGTCAGGAAGAGGCGGTCCGATTACGGTGCCCGGCACGCCTGTCATCACCCCCGCCCAAAGAGCCATGTACCGCAAAGCTGTCGCCGCCGGGCGCGACGCCAGTATGTTCGCCGTGATCGGCGACTGCAACTCGCAACCCACCGCCTATGTGGGGCGACTGGCCGCCGGCCTGTTTGGATACGAGCAGTATCGCGCCTACCCGGCCACCGTGTCGCGCTTCACGCGCGCCTTTGCGCGGGTGAGCCTGGCCGCGTCGGGTGGATTCAACACCGCCGCCGTGCTCGATCCAACCTGGGCCGATAGCTACTTCTGCAAGGCTGGCGAGACACCCCTAGCCTGCGAATTGCGCCTGTCCAGAGCCAGCATCGCGCTGATCGAACTGGGCACGGGCGATACGCACATCTGGCGGGAATTCGAGAGCAATTTCCGCGCTGTGGTTGAGGCCACGCTGAAGAACAATGTGTTGCCAGTGCTCATCACCAAGGCCGATGCGCTGGAGCATCAACAGGCCGACGCGCCCGAGGATTACATCAACAGCATCATCCGCAAGGTTGGCGCCGAGTACGGCGTGCCGGTGATGGACTTCCACCTCGCCACGCGCAACCTGCCCAACTTTGGTCTGTTGGATGAAGGCAACGCCGATTTCCATCTCGGCCCCGGCGGTTCGTATATCCACTTACTCCAGACTTTGCAGGTGCTGGACCAAATCTGGCGTTAACAGCCTGTTCCATCAGGTGTCGCACTCCCAGGTGTCGGACTCCTTTGAGAAGTCCGACACCTGCAAGTTTGCCGCAGCCGGCTATCCATAGTCGTCTGGCAAACCCCTAATCTGTGCTCTGTACTCTGTGCTCTGTGCTCTGCCCCTCACTGCCCCATCACCTGCCGGCGGATCACATCCAGCGCGCGCAATGCCGTCAGGTTGTACATGTTGTAGCCATAGGACAGATAGCTGCCGGTGAAGTTGGCCGACTGACCATCCGGCGGTTTGTTGATGTGAAAGCCGTCAGCCTCGAAGCCGCGATTCGGCAGGGTTGAAAGCGCCTGGCGCAGATCGAGCAGCGGCACGCTGTATTCGCGGCTCAGCCGGCGGATGATGTCGTTGATGTAGCCATACGGCGCCTGGCTGTCGGTGGATTCCAGATCGTCGCCCTTGGTGATGCACACCGGGACCACGCCCTGGTCAATCAGATACTCGATGATCTGGCGGTAGCGCGACTCAAAGCCCTGCCAGGTGTGCTGGTCGCCGGTGCCAAGCAGGATGAAAGCCACGCTGGGCCGGTTGACGCGCACTTCGCAGGCGAGGGGCGACTCGCCCGGCCCGCAGCCGCCGGGCGCATTGGCCGGGTCGAGCGCCTTGGTGGTGTTGAACCCGCCGCGCGCTGCGATGCGCTCGCGCGCAAACGATCCCCGGAAAAAGTCAATGGTCTGCTGCAAGTATCCGTATCCGCCCAGCGTATAGCCGCCCCAGTCAAACGGCGCGAAGAACGCCATGTTGGCTGTGTTGCTGTCGCCGATCAGCGAAAACACATTGGCGCGATTGCCGCGTGACTGGCCGGCCTGATAGATTTGCAGCGCCCGGCCTGTCAGATTGGACAGATTGGGGTCGTCCGCAACAGGGGCGACAGCTTGCGGGGCCGGCGCGCTCGACGCTGCTGCGCCGCCGATAAATGGAATCTGCGACAATGCCCCAGCCAGATCGACGTACTGGCGCATCACCCACCCTTCCGTGCCCTGCGGCGTGACCACCTTCAACCAGAAATCATCGGACGTGCGCGCCAGCACCTGCAAGCGAGTCTGGGGCGCCAGCCTGGTAATGATCTCAGCCTCGGTGCTGGGGCTGCGCCGCAAGCGCAGACCGCCGGCGTCGATGCGCACCTGAGCTGAGGGTGGTGCGTCGCCCGGCGCAGCCACCGCCGGCTCGCGGGTGGGCGCAGGCGGCAATACCGCGCCAGGGGCCGGAATGTTGAGCACTGCGCCAGGCGATAACACATCCGGGTTGATCTGCGGATTGGCGGCAATCAGCATGTCGAGGCTGAGGCCAAAACGCACGGCGATGTCCCACAGGGTATCGCCCTCCACCACCGTATATGCCGTAACCGCCGGCGTTGCCGTTGGCGCGTCGGTGGGCGATGGAGACGGCGCCGGTGTGGGCGCGTCCGTGGCTGTTGGCAGCGCCGTGATGTGCAGCGTGACCTGCGGCGTCAGGCTGAATGCCACAGGTTGGCCAGGCGCGCGCGGCGCGGAGAGCGCGATGACAATCACAATGCCGACCAGCGCCACCGCCCCGGCTGCAACACTCACCAGAATGCCGGCCTGACTGCGCGACCCATTCCCCAACACGGCCTTTTGTTGATTGCCAAAGCGCGAAGCAGGGCGGTTAGAATTGAGTTGTTTCGGTCGGCGCATGCGGTTCTGATTGTATCTGACCGGCAGCGCCGCCGAATCAAAACGCGCGAGCGGATCAGCACCCTATCCGGCTCGAGCGCGCTGCGAAAGGAGCAAGCATGAAGAGAACATCAAGGCAGTGGGCAGCCGGCCTGGCGCTAATGGCGGCAGTCGGTCTGGCCGGCTGCCAGTCTGCGCCACAGGTTGCCCCGGCTGTCCCCACGCTGGCGCCACAGCAGAATCAGCCGGCTGGCGGCGTGGCGGGCGATCCCGCCCGCATCATTGAGGATTATCTGAAAGCGCGAGTGGAGGCCAACACCGACGCCATGATCAACCTGTCGTGCGCCGACTGGGAAGCCGACGCCCGCAAAGAATCCAACTCGCTGCGCGGCGTCAAGTCGCGGCTGGAAGAGATGCGTTGCGCCGTGGACAGCGCAACAGACGAAACGGCGCTGGTTGTCTGCACAGGCAGCATCGTCGCCAACTACAACGGCGAAGACCGCCCCTTGCCGCTGGACAAGCGCAAGTTCAAACTAACCGCCGATGGCGGCCAATGGCTGATGTGCGGGTACGAGTGAGGACAGGCGCCCGGGATTGCGTACTGCGTATTGCGTATTGTGTATTTTCTGACTACTGACTACTGACTACTGACTACTGCCTCTCCTCATGTCCAAACGACTCTTCAACCGCGAAAACCTGATTGCACTGGCAGTCTGCTTGATGCTGATCGCTATTCTGGTGTTGACCGCCGACAGCGCGCCCCAGTGGATTTATCAGGGCTTCTGAGACTGCTTCACGCCTGCCGTTGCAACCGCCCCGATGAGCCTGGCCCAGATCGTGATCTTTGCCGC
>DAOTYS010000149.1:0-20746 GCA_034434575.1 Thermoflexales bacterium | reverse complement strand
GACTAAATTTTACCACCCGCCTTGCAGGGCAAGGGCAGCCCGGCGGCTGGGCAAGCCCGGCGGCTTGCCCTACACAGCGTTATTCAGCACCCAGGGCGGCGATGAGGGCGCTGTCATCCTGTACGGTGCGCAGATCGAGCAGCACACGGCCATCCTGAATGCGCGCAATCACCGGCGGGCTGGCGCGGCGCAACCGGGCTGCCAGATGTTCGGCATCATCGGCGGTCAATGCAATCAACCACGTCGGCAGCGTCTCGCCGGGCAGGCTGCCGCCGCCAACAGTGGAATGACCCGCGATCAACTCGGCGCGAATCCCCTGCGCCTCGAACCAGCCGGCCAGTTCGGCCATGACGCGCTGCGCGCGCGCCTCGATCTCAGCCGGCGAAGCGGCGATCGTGCGCAGCACCGGCACCTCGCGCACAGCCTCGCCGCGCGCATAGTGCAGCAGCGTCGCGTTCAACGCGGCCAGCGTGAATTTGTCGGCGCGCATCGCCCGCGCCAGCGGATGCCGCCGGCACTGCTCGATGAAGGCGCGCCGGCCGGCCATCACGCCGGCCTGCGGCCCGCCCAGCAGTTTGTCGCCGCTGAAGGTCACGACTGCCGCGCCGGCCCGCACGCTATCCTGCGGCATCGGCTCGCGTGTCAACCCAAACCGGCTCATGTCCATCAACGCGCCGCTGCCAATATCGTCCAGCACGGGAATCGGCGCTGGGATCTTCGACTGCGCTGCCATTCTTTGCGCCAGCGAGACCAGATCGGCCACAGAAACCTCTTCGGTGAAGCCAATCATCCTGAAGTTCGACGAATGGACGCGCAGCATCGCGCCCACCGGTGGCCGGGCGTCAGTTGTCGATCGCTGCCGGTCGAGGATGGCCTGCTCATAGTCGCTCAGCCGGGTGCGGTTGGTCGTTCCAACCTCCAGCAGTTCCGCCCCGCTCTGGCGCAGGATGTCGGGGATGCGGAACCCGCCGCCGATCTCGACCAGTTGCCCGCGCGAGATCACCACCGCCGCGCCCCGCGCGATGGCGCTGAGCATGAGCAGTGTGGCGCCGGCGCAGTTGTTCACGATCAGCGCGGCTTCTGCGCCGGTCAATTCACACACCAGCCGCTCCACAGGCTCGCCCCGGCGACCGCGCGCGCCGCTGTCGAGGTCAAATTCAAGGGCGCTGTAGCTGGCCGCCACGTCCGCCATCGCCTGTCGCGCCGCCGGGCTGAGCAACGCTCGCCCCAGGTTGGTGTGCAGAATCACGCCGGTGGCATTGATGACGACCGGCGCCTGGCGGTTGACGCCGGACGACGCAAGATGCGCGCGCGCAGCAGCCAGCAGTTCAGCGCGGGTCGGCGCGGGCCGGCCAGCGGCAATCGAAGCCCGCGCCGCGTCGAGCGCGCGCCGCAGCGCATCGACGACGCGCCGGCGCCCTTCTTCAGCAACCCAGTCCGGCGCCTCGCGCAGCAATTCATCCACGCCGGGCAACTGGCGATACAGCGTGTTGCGGGCAGACTCCTGATCTGGCATGGCATCGGGATTATAGGCTGCGCTACAATGACATCGTGAGCAGGGGCACGCCATTCCAGACAAGCAAAGGCCTGAACGCGCTATGGCTCGTTCTGCTCCTGCTGGTCGCCGCGTGCTCAGAGTTGACCGACACGCCGGCTCCAACCGCGATCCCATCCCCGCCGCCAACTGCGCTGCCGTCTGCCGTCGGCGTTGCGCTGGCCTTTGTCGATGCGCTGAACAACGACGATTACGAGACCCTGTACGAGTTGCTGGACGAAAACTCGCGCTTTGGGCTGGACGCAGACACCCTGCGTCAGAACTTCGCCGCCGAGCGCGCAACAGCCACTGCGCTCACGGTCACCTACCAGTTGCGCGGCGGAATGCTGACCGAGCGCGACACAGCCGCCACATCCCTGGTGAGCGTCTGGGACACCATCCTGGTGGGCAGCTTTCAGGCCGCCGGCGTTATGCGGCTCAAGTTCAGCGGCAACACCTGGCGCGTGATCTGGTCTCGTGACCTGATCTTGCCGGGCTTGTCTGGCGGGACGCTCGTCATGCGGCGCGACGTGCCTCAGCGCGGCGCCATCTATGCCGCCGATGGCACGGAACTGGCCGTGCAACAGGATCGAATGACGCTGGGCGTGCGGCGCGGGCTGATCGACAGCGCGCAGGAAAAGGCCATGCTCGAGGTGCTCAGCCGGATCACCGGCCTTGATCCGGCAGAGATACAGGCGCGCTACACCAATGCGCCGGCTGACTGGTTCACGCCGATCGCCAGTCTGGATGAAGAGACATTGACCCGGCACAGCGCCGAGATTGCGCCGTTCGCCGCGGTGAGCGCCATTCCCAGTTTCTCTCGCGCCTATCCCAACAGCCAGATTGCGCCGCACGTCGTCGGTTATGTGGGGGCCATCTCGCCCGAACGGCTGAACGTCTATCGCGCGCGCGGGTTCGCCGGCGATGAACAGGTCGGGCTGAGCGGCGTCGAAGGCTACATGGACGCGGCGCTGATGGGCCAGCCGGGCGGCCGGCTGCAACTGGCGCGCGACGACGGCGCAACCGAGCTGGTCGCCGAGCGCCCCTTTGTGCGGGGCATGGATGTGACCCTGACCATCAGCCCCGATTTGCAGCTTGCGGCCCAGTCCATCCTGGGCAGCCGGCCCGGCGCCGTCATTGTGCTCGACGCGCGAGACAGCGCCGTGCTGGCCATGGCGAGCTATCCGACATTCGACAACGCCATCTTCACCCTGGCCACGCCCGACAGGGCTGAGGAGCGGACGCAGGCGCTCAACGACCAGGGTTTTCCACTGCTCAACCGCGCCATTCAGGGCGGCTACCCGCCCGGCTCCACGTTCAAAATCGTGACACTGGCCGCCGGCCTGTCAGAAGCCGTCGCGCAGGCGGATGAGATATTCGTCGATCCGGGCTATTGGGATGGGCTGGGCGAGGCGTATCGCAAGACATGCTGGCTGCAACGCGGCCACGGGCGCATCAGCCTGGTCAGTGGACTGAGCGCCTCCTGCAATGTTGTGTTCTATGAGATCGGCAAGCGCCTGGATGCGGCCAATCAATCGCTGCTGTCTGCCTACGCGCGCCGCTTTGGGTTCGGCGCGCCGACCGGCGTAGAGCTGGCCGGCGAACTCGGGGGCATTGCGCCAGACCCGGACTGGAAGCGCGCCACGCGCGGCGATGTATGGACCTCTGGCGACACCGTCAATATGTCGATCGGCCAGGGATTCATGCTGGTGACGCCGCTGCAAATCGCGCAGATGACAGCGGCCGTCGCCACCGGCGGCGAGATTCGCCGGCCGCATGTGGTGGCCCGGCTGCGCAGCCCGACTTCTGAGACCATCGTGCAACCCGAAGTGACCGGCCGGCTCGACCTGAAGCCGGAAGTGCTGCAAGCCATTCAAACCGGCATGGTGGGCACGATCAATGATCGCCGGCTGGGCACAACCGTGCGGCAATTCGAGGGGTTTGATTACTATCTGGTCAGCGATCAGGCAGATCAACTCCGCATCGCGCCGGCCCGCCGGCTTTCCGCCCGCCAGCGCCGCGAAGCCCGGCAGTTGATCGTCGCGGGAAAAAGCGGCACCGCTCAGGCCCCGCAACCCAACGCAAAGCCGCACGCATGGTTCACCGCCTACGCGCCGGCGGATGACCCACAGGTGGTGGTGACAGTGCTGCTGGAGAACGCCGGCGAAGGATCGGTGAACGCGGCGCCGCTCGCAAGACAATTGATCGAAGCGTACTTCCGGCTGCCCATCTCGACACCATCGCGCAGCCCCGTCATTACCGACTGAACCGACTGAGGGCGAAGCATTCGACACAGGGTATTCGGCACTGTCCGGCGTATGAAGGGACTGGTCATCAAAGCGCACAGCGGCTTCTTTACGATTTATCGGCCCTCAGACGGGCAACGCATCGTCGCCCGCGCAGCCGGGCGGCTGACCAAAGGCAGACACACCGAAGACGCGCTGGCCGTCGGCGACCGCGTCGAGTTTGAGACCGTGAACAGCGGTGGGCCGGCAACCGGGCGCATCATTTCAGTCGAGCCGCGCGCGCGCACGCTCTCACGGTACGACCCCATCGTCGGCGCGAACCAGCGCGAAATCCGGCAGGTCATTGTGGCAAACCCGGATCTGGCAGTGTTTGTGTTTGCCTGCGCCGAGCCGGAATTCAAGCCGCGCATGTTGGACCGTTACCTGGTTGGCGCCGAGGCGCAGCAACTGCCGGCGCTCATCTGCGCCAGCAAGGTGGACCTGGTGGGCGTCGATCAGGCCAGGGCGTTGTTCGCTGAATACGAGCGGATCGGCTATCGCGTGGTCTACACCAGCGTGAAAACCGGGCTGGGCATCGACGTGTTGCGCGGCGAATTGCGCGGCAAGCTGAGCGTGCTGACCGGCAAGAGTGGCGTCGGCAAGAGCAGCCTGTTGAATGCGCTGAAGCCGGGGTTGGATCTGGCTGTTGGGGAGATCAGCCGGGCTGTGAGCAAAGGCCGGCACACCACAGTCGTGCCGGAACTGGTGCAGCTCGACGAACAAAGTTGGATCGCCGACACGCCCGGCTTGCGCGCCTATGGCGTCTGGGACGTGGCGGCGGAAGAGCTGGACGCTTACTATCGTGAGATCGCCCCGTGGGTCAAACACTGCGCGTTTTCAGACTGCACCCATACGCATGAGCCGGGCTGCGCCGTGCAGGAAGCCGTGCGGCGGGGAGATGTAAGCGAGGCGCGCTATGACTCCTATTGCCGGCTGCGCGAGGAATTGAGCAGGCGGCGCAGTTGGTAGGCTTTTCAAGCCCGGATGGGCAGCAGAGCGCGATGCGATTGAGGGGGCGAGAGCACAATGCGCACATCGCCGATGAGACGGGCATTGGCCATGCGCGCCAGATTCTCCAGTGTGGGCAGCATGTTGCGCGATTCGTGGCGGGCGCCGGCGTCGGCAACCCACGAAAACGGCGGCAGGTTCAACAGCGGCACCGGCACCGTCATGCTGTGCAACACCAGCGTGCTGGGATGGTCGCCCTGCGGCTCGAACTCGAAACCCCAGAGCTGCCCAAACGGGGGCTTGCGGAAGCCAGGGCCGGACAGCCACGTGAAGCGATGGGGCGGGTCGTAGACCTGCACATACGAGCGCGTGGGATACCCCACGGCGCCGATCTGTTGCCAAGATCGAAAGTGGGAGCCAACGCGCATTGGCAACGGCGTGACCAGCTCAACCTTCTGCACTTCCCGGCTGCCCGCCAGTTCCGGATGGCGGGTCACATCGCTGACAATCGCAAATAGCTTTTCCGCCGGCGCCGTGATAATACCGCTGACTGTGACACTGGAATACTTCACCATGCTTTCAACCCATCTCTATGCTCGCAAGATGCGCCCCATGACAGGCGCGCAAGTCCAATCATCACATCACTGCATGAGACGGGAATGAAATCAGGCTTGGCATTTCAGAGCGCAGCGCGCTGAGGCGGGCGCGCAAATCGGCTTCGCTCGGCTCGACCAGCGTGATATGGCCGAGCTTGCGGCCAGGGCGAGGGGACTTGCCGTACACATGCAGATGGGCGCCCGGCACAGCCAGAACGCGCGCCGCAGGCGGCAGGTCGCCGATCAGATTGAGCATGGCGCAATGCCCCCGCGCGCCGGCGTCGCCCAGCGGCCAGCCCAGAACTGCGCGCAGGTGGTTTTCAAACTGGCTGGTGCGCGCGCCCTCTATGGTCCAGTGACCGGAATTGTGAACGCGCGGGGCCATCTCATTCGCCAGCAATTGCGTCCCGCGTTGAAAGAACTCGATTGCCAGCACGCCGGCATAGTCCAGCCGCTCCAGCGCGCGTCGGACGTACTCCTGGGCCTGGTTCTGCGTTTCGGGGTCCAGCATGGGGGCCGGCGCAATCGACACGCGCAGGATGCCGTGATCGTGATGATTCTCGACCAGCGGATAGCAAACAATCTGGCCAACCGTGCTTCGCACAGCCAGGATGGACAGTTCGCGATCAAAGGGCACAAACTGCTCCAGGATGAGCGGGTCGCCGCCCAGGGCAGCCCAGGCCGGCGCGAAATCGTCTGCGCAACGAAGCACTCGTTGTCCTTTGCCATCATAGCCAAAGCGCCGCGTTTTGAGCACAGCCGGCAGGCCGATCCGGCCCGCCGCATCCAACAGCCCGTCCCACGAATCCACCGGGGCGAATGCCGGCGTCGGTATGCCCAGGTCGAGAAAACAGGTCTTCTCAGCAAGGCGATCCTGCGCCACTTCAAGCGCCCGTGGCGGCGGATAGACCGGCAGACGTTGCGCCAGAAACTCAGTGGCGCGCGCCGGCACATTCTCGAACTCGTAAGTTGCCACCGTTGCGCCGGCTGCCAGCCGCTCCAGGCCGGCCCGATCGTCGTATGCAGCCACGATCAACTCGGCAAGCTGGCCGGCCGGGGAGTGCGGCGCGGGGTCAAGGAAGCGGAAGCGCAGACCCAGCGGATAGCCGGCCAACGCCAGCATACGCCCGAGCTGGCCAGCGCCCAGGATGGCGATGAGAGGAGCATCCATTCGATTTTGGATTTTGGGTTTTGGATTGACGATTGACGGTTGCAGTTCGGGTGCGGATCGAGGCGCTAGTCTTCGCGGGGGTCAGGGTGATCGAGCACGGCCTGGGTTTGGTTGCGGCGATAGGCCTGCAACGCTTCGCGGATCGGTGGATGCCTGGCGGCAAGAATCGCAGCGGCGCACAATGCCGCGTTGATGGCGCCGGAGCGGCCGATGGCAAAGGTGGCCACCGGCACGCCGGCGGGCATCTGCACGATCGACAGCAGCGAGTCCATACCCTTGAGGGCTTTGGACTCGACCGGCACCCCCAGAACCGGCAGCAGGGTCTTGGCAGCAACCATGCCGGGCAGATGGGCGGCGCCCCCCGCGCCGGCAATGATGACTTCCAGCCCGCGTTCAGCCGCTGTGCTGGCATACTCAAACAACAGATCAGGCGTGCGATGCGCCGAGACCACGCGCACCTCGTGCGGCACGCCGAGCGCGTCGAGCACAGCGTCGGCATGCGACATGGTCTCCCAGTCAGACTTCGACCCCATAATCACGCCGACGAGAGGGCGAGCCGTGTTTGGCGGTGAATGCATCATCGCGGCGAAGTATACAATTCAGTCGCCTGTAGTCAGCAGTCAGTTGACAGATGAGCAGTCAAGCCAACACCCCCAGGAATCCGTCCGAGGGGACGCGACCCAAACCGGACGTGCTGGCCGGCGTGCGAAGCGTGCTGCGGCGGCGCACCATCGAGCTGGACGCTATCCGCGATATCTTTCGCGCCATCAACGCCACAGCCGACCTGCGATCCATCCTGGATACGATCACCCAGACGGCCACGCGCGCGGTGCGCGCCGATTCCACGTCGATTTACCTGTTGGAGCCGACTCGCAAAAAGCTGGTGCTGAAAGCGACCACCGGTCTGTATCCTCATTCTGTTGATCACGCCTCACTGGAACTTGGACAGGGCTTGACTGGCTGGGCGGCGCTGCACCGTCAGCCGGTGGCTGTGCGCGACGCCTGGTCCGACCCGCGCTTCTATCCCATTCCCGACACGCGCGAGAAGCCGTTCAAATCGCTGCTGGCCGTGCCGCTGGTCAGCCAGGATCGGGTGATAGGGGCGATGAACATCCAGACGCACCAACTGCGTTCGTGGAGCGAAGGCGACATCGAGTTTGCGGCGTTGATCGCGGACGTGGTGGCCGGCGTGCTGGAGCGGGCCGTGCTGTATGAGGAGACCGAGCGTCGGATGCGCGAGCTGGCTGCCGTGGCCGAAGTCAGCCGGGCCGTGATTGCGCCCAACTATGTGGATGAAACACTGCGGTTGGTGGCCGAGATGGCCGCCCACGCGCTGGGCGCGCGTCGCTGTTCGTTGTTGCTGCTGGACGAGGACGAGCGCGCCTATGTGCCGAGAGCTGTGTACGATGAAGCCAGCGGTGTGGCCGAGGAACCGCGCTGGCCGCTCGATCGCATCCCGCTGCTGAATGTGGAAACCTTGTCGCAGGCAGTGATCGTGAGCGACGCGCGCGCGGAGATGGCGCCGGGGCATGCCGGATGGGTCGCACAGTCAGGGCTGGTGGGGCTGTTGTGCGTGCCGGTCACGATCCACGAGCGAACGATTGGCATCATGAATGTGTGGAGCAGCGCTGTATCGGACTTCACAGAGCAGCAGATGGAGCTGGCCTCGACGCTGGCCAACCAGATCGGCCTGGCGATTGAAAACGCGCACCTGATCGGCAACGCGGCCATCGTTCGAGAGATGAATCATCGGGTCAAGAACAACCTGCAGAACATCGTCATGCTGCTGCAGCTTCAGATGAACGACGAGCGCAAGGTGACGGCCAAGGAGGTGCTGCACGAGAGCATCAACCGGATCATGAGCATCGCCGCCGTGCACGACGCGCTGGCGCACGAAGGGTTTCGCCTGGTGGATGTGAAAGACGTGATCAGCCGGGTGGTGTCGCTGGTGCATGCGAACATGGTGCGGCCGGATCAGGTGTTGGAGATCGAGGTGAAGGGAGATGCGCTGCGCCTGTCCTCGAAAGCGGCAACAGCGCTGGCGCTGTGCGTGAACGAACTGGTGCAGAACGCCATCGAGCACGCGTTTGTGGATCGCAAGCGCGGCAGGATCAGCATCACCCTGGCAGATCGGGGCGGCGCGCTGGAAGTAATCGTCAGGGACGATGGGCGCGGCGATTCCGCTGGAGCGGCGCCATCGCCCAGCCTGGGGCTTCACATCGTTGAGACGCTTGTAGCCGATGATCTGCGGGGGACGTTTCAATTGAGTCGAACTGCGAAGGGCAGCATCGCCTCTATCGTGGCGCCAATCAGCTTCTCATAAGGCCCTCTGCCACCAGACGGGTTGTCAGTTCGCGCTCGATTGTGGGGTCGCTGGCAAGCAAATAGGCGCGCACGCCGTACTCAAGCGCCTGGATAGCATTGTGGACATCGTTGCCGTCGCGATCAAAGAGGACAACCGGCATGGGGACAGGATGACGGGTTCCCTGCGCGCGCATGCGCTCTGGCGCAGACTGTAGCTCTGGCCAGGGCTGATGAGCCAGGAAGGATAGCAGTGATAGTGCGCCGGCCTGAACTTCGGCCACGAGCACGGGAGGTTGGTCCGAGTCATCCTGGACGGCAAACACCGCCCCCAGTGTGTCGGCAACCCCGTGCGCAAAAGTGATCTGGCAGCCCGATAGCTCCAGCCCCCGCACGATCGCCGGGTCAGGGCCCTGACCGTTGACCATGTACACAGCCTGCTTCTGCATCGTCCGGTTCATCATCGTGATAAGCCTCCGCGCTTGAATTGGCCTGGGTGATCGCGACAGCACTGGAGACAAAGCATACGCAGCAGAGGCTGATTGGGAATCCCTGAAAACAGGTATCCGGCATACCCGGTTTCAGTTAGCGTGACGCCTGAAAATGTGGCGCGCCGGAGATGGATGCGTCAGAAATGCGCAGGAGAATGGCCGGCTCGTGATAGCAGTGGCCTGGCTGTAACAGCATGAACAATCAAAACGGCAGGATCGCTGAAGCGCGACCCTGCCGGTGTGCCATGTGTCCGATGACGCGCGCGTCCGGCGTCACATCATCATGTACCCGGAACCGCGGGTGTTGACGATGCGCTCTGCCAGAGGCGGGTGCACCACGAGCTTGCGGCGCAATCGCATCATGTGAGGCCGGAGTTGCTCAAGGGCTGTTTTCTCGCTGATATTTGGATTCCTCAAGGCGTTCTGCATGAAATCCTGAAGTGTGACCGTGCGGCCCTGGTTTTTCAGCAACAGGTCGAAGATACGCCCCTCGATTGGGCTAAGGTGGATGTACTTGCCGGCGACGCGAACCACATGAGCCACTGGGTCCCAGTCAAAACCGTCGCCGATCTCGCCGGTCGGCGCTCCAGCCCCAGCCATGATTGGTCGAGGCGCGGCGCCGGCGGCTGGCATTTCGTCACGCATCTCCGCGCCGGCCTCAGCCAAAGACCGCTCGGCCGTCAACTGCGCCGTGATCTCGCGCTCGATTGGAGGTTGACTGGAAAGCACATAGGCCTTGACGCCAAACTCGAGCGCCTTGATGGGAGCATAGATATCATTGCCCACCCGGTCGAGCAAGAGCGTGGGCGGCATGTCGGCGCTGCGCTCTCGCAACAAGGCGAGCAACGGCATTGCGCCGGACTGAACCTCGGCCACCAGCAACGGGACCTCGCCAGGCGGCAGTGATCGAATCACCTCCAGTGTTTGAGAGATGTTGTGTGTTTGTGTGACTTCACAGCCGGCACCACGCAATCCCTGCAATATTGCCTCGTCAGGGCTATCCCCATTGGTCATGTAAACTGCGATCTTCCTTCGAGTGGTACCGTCAGACATTGAACCGGGACTCCTGTCGCTAATAAGAAGATAATGGTCTATGGGGCAAACTTCTACATCCTATCCCCTGCACAAGATCATAGCGCGGGCCTAACAGTTTGTCTGTCGGGAAAGTTTGACTTGTTCGCTCTATGCAGTCACGCTTGAATGGACAAATCCATGAACACGATTTATGTAGTAGACAACCTGGCATCACGCAGGCGAAGGACACGATCTGCTACGCCAATGACTTCTTCGCTGTGTGTGACCATGACAAGATTCTTGCCCGCTCGTCGCGTCAACTGGTCCAAAAGGTCCAGAACGCGCTTTCCGGTGTCCGCGTCCAGATTCCCGGTCGGCTCATCGGCGAGCACAACGAGCGGGTCGTTTGCCAGCGCGCGGGCAATGGCAACGCGCTGCTGCTCCCCACCACTCAGCCGGTCAGGGAACGAGTTGGCGCGGTTTTCCAACCCCACGCACGCGAGCAGCTCGCGCGCGCGACGGGCGATCGCCGAGGAAGGCAGACGCCCATCGGCCAGTTCCACCGGCAACATCACGTTCTCCTCGACTGTCAGGGTTGGGATGAGATTGAATGACTGGAACACGAATCCAAAATGGCGGCGCCGAAACAGCGTGCGGTCATGGTCGCTCATGCGCGTCAGCGACTGGCCGTCGATGAGCACTTCGCCGGCGGTTGGCGCATCCAGGCCGCCGATCAAGTTGAGGAGCGTGCTTTTTCCAGAGCCGCTCTTGCCCAGCAGCACAATGAACTCGCCGCACCCAAATTCGGCGCTGATGTTATCCAGCACCAGCCGGGTTGCGCCGGCTTCCTGGTAGCTTTTCGTCACCCGGTCCAGGGTGATCATGCCGCGACAGGTGTCCATAGCAGGTTGAAGCGTAGCCGGGCAACCTGAGAGCGCGGCGATGGCAGGATGAGGCGCGCCACAAAACAGAAAATAGCTTTCGGCTATGGCAAGCTGTATAATCTGCGCGCGAACAAGACGGGTGGTTAGCTCAGCTGGTTAGAGCGTTTGTCTTACACACAAGAGGTCACAGGTTCAAGTCCTGTACCACCCATCCTCGGCGCTGCGCCGACAACAGCGCAGCCGGCCCGCCCCGGGCGCTCACTCGCGCACGCCGCTCCCCAGACGCAGAATTTTCGAGCGCCCTTCTTTGACCGGGGCGGTTGCGTTGCAACAATCCACCACGGCTTTGGCGTGCCGGACCACATAGCCATAGTCAATGCTACGGTGGCCGGTGGCGATCACGACACAGTCAGCCGCCTTGAGGCTGGCCTCAGTGAGGGGCTGCGACAGCAAAGACTCGACACGGCGGTGAAAGACATCGCCGCCAACCTGAAAACGCGGCACGTAGGGATCGTGATAGGCGACTTTCGCGCCACGGTTGAGCAGCAACTCGATGATCCGCTCTGAGGGCGAATTGCGCGCGTCGTCGATGTCGCGCTTGAACGCAACACCCAGCACAAGCACGTGCGCGTCGCGCAACGGCATACCAATGCCGCTTAACGCCATTTCGGTGAGATCGACCACATGAAAGGGCATCGACTGATTGACTTCTGCCGCCAGTTCGATAAAGCGGGTGTAGAAATCGAACTCGCGCGCCTTCCACGACAGGTAGTAGGGGTCAACGCCGATGCAGTGGCCGCCGACACCCGGCCCGGGCGTGAATGGCATGTAACCAAACGGCTTGGTCTTGGCGGCGTTGATCACCTCCCAAATGTCGATCCCCATTCTTTCACACAGACGCGCCAGTTCATTGACGAGCGCGATGTTCACCGAGCGGAAGATGTTTTCGAGCAACTTGGTCATCTCGGCTGAACGGGGCGAGGACACTTGCACAATCGGGGCGCCCATGATGCTCAGCAGTTCGGCGGCCCGCGCCGTGGCCTGTGGGGTTGTCCCGCCCACCACTTTGGGCGTGTTCGCCACGGTGAAGTCGCTGCGGCCAGGGTCGATCCGCTCTGGCGAGAACGCCAGATCAAAATCGACATCGCATTTGAGGCCGCTTTTCTCCAGAATGGGGCGCACGATCTCCTCGGTGGTGCCGGGGTAAGTGGTGCTCTGCAAAACAATCATCTGGCCGCGCCGCAGGCGGGACTGGATGCCCTCGGCGGCGTTGACGATGAAGGACAGATCCGGCGCGCGCATGGCGTCATAGGGCGTGGGCACGCAGATGAAGATGACATCGCGATCCCGAAGCCGGTCGTAGTCCGTCGTGGCCTCGAAACAGCCGGCCTCCACGGCGGCGGCCACGTCCGCCGTGGGGACATCCGGGATATAGCTGGCCCGCGCGCCGAGCTGACTGATCTTGCGCGAGTCCAGGTCCACACCGACCACATGGCGCCCCCGGCGCGCAAAGGCAATGGCGAGCGGCAGACCAACATAGCCCAGGCCTATGACTGCGATGCGCTGGTCTGACGGTCTTTGACCGATTCGTCGGGAATTGTTTTGAGCTTCCACGGTCCAAACTCCATGTGCCAAAGCATATAGGCCGCGACGCAGGCGACAGCTATGCCCAGGATGCGCGCAGCCGTCTCATCGGCCGCCGAAACCAGCAACGCCACCACACCAAGCGCGCAGCACACCAGATACAGTATCAACACCGCCTCGCGGCGGCTGAATCCATGGTCGGCGATGCGATGCGATGTGTGATCCTTGCCGGGCGTGGTCAACGGATTCTTGCCGCGACGGAGCCGAGAGATGACGACCAGCGTCATATCGAACACCGGCAGCGCCATCACGATCACCGGCGCCATCCACGACACGCTCGGCGCCTGAGCAACGAACCGCAGTTTGATCGCCACACACGCCAGCAGAAAGCCAAGAAACATGCTGCCCGAATCGCCCATAAAGACAGTGGCCGGGTTGAGATTCCAGAACAGAAACCCGATGCAGGCGCCCATCAGCGCCGCCGACAACGTGGCCACCAGCACCTGGCCGTTCAACACAGCCAGCACCAGAAAGAAGGCCGACATGACCGCGCTGATGCCGGCCAGCAAGCCATCCATGTTGTCGAGAAAGTTCATCGCGTTGGAGATGCCGACAATCCACAGCATGGTGAGCGCAGCGTCGAGCCAGTCGATGGACAACATCTGGATGCGAATGCCGGCGAACCAGACGAACAGCGCCGCGCCGAATTGAAGCGCCAGCCGCAGGTAGGCGCTGAGGGTGAAGCGGTCGTCCGCCAGGCCCAGAAAAGACATGAAAGCAGCGCCAAACAGGATCGCCGCCGACTGTTGAATTTCCTGCTGGCCGCCGAACAGCACCACAACAACCATGACAGCCGAGAAGATGGCAACGCCGCCCATGCGCGGCACGGGCGACGCGTGGATTTTCCGGGCGTTGGGCCTGTCCATGACCCCGACCCGCGGAGCCAGCCATTTGCTCACCGGCGTCATCGCCGTCGCAATCACCAGGGCGCCCACGAAGAGAATGATGACCGTTACAACCATGTTGGTGCGGGTGGCGCGTATTAGTGGCAGGGCTATGGCGCGCTGTTGCCCAACTGCGCGATGAACGCCTGAAGGCCGGCCTGCTGTTCCTGGGGCGCCAACTCGAGAGCCTTCTCGGCCGCCTCGCGCGCCCGATCCGGCTGGTTCGCGTCTCGATACAGCAGGGCCAGGTTCTTGTAGCCGTTCCAGTCTGTGGGATTCAGGTCGATCAACGCCTGGGTGACGCTGATGGCCGATGCAATGTCGCCGAGCTGTTGATCGATGTAGGTCAACACGTTATAAGCCTGCGAGCTATTCGGGTTTGCGCTGATGGCATTCGTGAACTCGATGCGCGCTTCGCGCAGTTTGGCTCGATACGCCTCGTCAGCCGCCTGTTGCGCCGCCTGCGCCTCCTGCAAGGCCTTCGTGTCGGTGGCCGGAATTGTGGCGGCAATCTGCGCTGACATCTGACGCTGCTGGTCAAGCTGGGCTGCTTGTTGCATGAGCATTTCGCCGCGCAGCAGATAGGTCTGGTCGAACTTCGCGTCGATGCTGACCGAGCGATCGAGTTTCTCCATCGCCGTCGCCGGGTCGTTGAAAGCATACAGGTACAGCGATCCCCATTCATTCCACAGCACAGCATTGTTGGGACTGAGGGTTGTGGCTGTCTCGTATTCTTTGGAGGAGTTGAGGTAGCGCTGCTGCCGGACCTGCGGGTCGGCGGCAATATCCCCCGACTGCCGCCACATGCGCGCCAGGTTGGCGCTGTGGTCGGTGTTCAGCGGATTGATGATGCGGGCCTCGTTCAGAATGACCTCAGCGGCGATGAGCAGGTCGTCCCGGCTCATGTTAGCCGACGGCAGGGTGTTGGGCAAGCGATTCCAGTTCTGCGGCCCATCGTTGATCACCTTCGTAAACGGCGGGTTGTCCGGCCATGAGCGCAGCGCCTGAGTGTTCTGCGTGGATTTAGCCTTCTCCAGCAACGCCCGGCCCAGCCACAGGTAATAGAAATCCTCGTTGGGCGCCAGCGCGATGGCGCGGCGGTAGTGTTCGATAGCCATATCCCAGCCCTGCACGTTCGTGCCCGGCTGGAGCACCGCGCCGCCCTGCTGGTCCCAGGGCGCCGCCTGCTTGTAGACGATGTCGGCGGCAATGGGCTGAAGATTGCTGGTCGACATCGTCCACAGGCCGATGGGGAAAGCCAGCAGCGCAAGGGCCAGGCCGCCGGCCGTCATCGTCTCGCGGGGCTGCATCGGCTCCTCTTTGCGCATGAGGATCGCTCCCAACACCATGACGAGGCCGATGAGCAGGTACAGGTAGGCAGGAAAGGCGCCCAGTTGCTCGGCGATGCTCAGGATGGTATCGACCGTGTTTTGGCCGGCGGTGACAAAATCCACCAGCCGGCCGGCGATGAATGTGCCAAAGGCGACCGTCACCAGCAATGACACCGACATGCACAACGCCACCGCTGTTGCCAGCGGCGCGAAGTTATCCTTCTCGCGGATCATCAGCGTCCCGCTGCGATGCGCGTCTCCCACCAGCAACAGGCTGCCCACGATCCAGGTGAGCAGGAACATGGCCAGAATGCCGTAAGAGCGATCGCCGCGCACTTTGGTCAGGGCGTCCCAGAACACAGCAGCCGGCGTCGTGTTGCGATCAGGATTGGTGGTGAAGTTGAATGCCAGAATGCCCAGCACCAGACCGAGGAAAAGCCCGCTGACCACAACCGGCCCGAACCAGGGCGGCAATGCCAGACCGGAGGACGATGACCTGCGATCGGACAGGGCAGCCGCCTGCTGAGCGGCGCGGCGCCGCGCATTCGATGCGCGACGCCGGCTGGGGGCTGCCGCCGGCGAAGCCTCGGCAGCGCGAGATTTGGCTGCAACAGCAGAGCCGGCCACTGAGGCAGGCAGACTGGCTGCCGACGCGCCGGCATCCTGAACGCCGGTGGTCGCAGAATCAGCCGGCGCGGCAACCCGAGAGTCGTTCAGCCATCCCAGCCCCAGCACAACCATCATGGCCGCAAACGCCCAAAAATGTGTGCGCGTCGAGGCGATGGCAATACCCAGGTGAATTTCGATGAAGTGCGCCATCACTGCTGAAAGCAGCGCAATAACCATGACCTGATCGCGCAGGCGCATCTCAGAACGCATCTCGGTCGCGGATTTGCCGAAGGTGTGGATGAGGGCGCTGATGATGAGATAGAGCAGCAGGCCCAGCGCCACGCCAAAGGCCACCCCCACCCCCAGCGCGCTCACGCCGACCGTGGCGGTGAATGCGATCACTGAAACAATGCTGCCGCCGACCAGCAGCGCGGGAAACAGAATCTGCTCAAATCGATTCCTGACCAGGCCAATCCACTTGAACCCAAAGTAGAAGAAACTGCCGAACAAGAACATATACGCCAGCAGGCCGACGCCGCCGGTGATGACCAGCGCGTCCCAGGTTTCGTTGTGACTGCGATCGGGGGAGGCGTTGCGCGCCTCGAAATGCGCCAGTTCAGGCGGGTAGAAACGGTTGTAGGCCACATACATCGACTCCGGCCCATAACCGATCAACGGGCGAATGGCATTGCAGGCGTCTTTGTTGTCGGGGCCGGCGCAGATCATGAAGCTGCCGCTCGGCTGCTCTGGGAACACGAGCGGGTCATGCGGGGCAACCAGTTTGCTGGCGCCTTGCCAGATCAGGTTGCGCACGGCATTGGTGCCCTCCGTGAAGGACAGCGCTGTTCCCAGCCGGCCAAGGATGGGCATCTGCCGCAGCCCGTCAAAGGCCTTGAAGTCCGGCATATTGAGCAGAACCAGAAACACGCCGCCCGCAAGGCCGGCGCCGATCCAGCCCAACGTCAGCAGCAAGCGCAGTTTTTTGCGCCGGAGCAGTTGCGCCAGCAGCAGCACGATGAAAAACAGACCGGCCAGCATGCCCAACTGCGGACCGCGGCTGCCAGATAGCGCCATGACCACAAAGCCATTCAGCAACGCGATGAGGATGTAGCCGGCTGTGCGCACCACATCCACCAGTCGCACTTCGTCGCTGGTCAGCACAGAAGCAAACGCGTCCGCGATCTTGCCCAGCGCCAGGAAAAACGTCATGATCAGATAGGCCGCGATGAAGATGGCATTGCCCATGTTGCCGGCCACGCGCTCGGTCACATCGCCGCCCCACGGCAGCGGGTCCGCTGTGGCGCGCTGCAACATGCCATACATGGCGATCGGCAGCGAGTTCAGTATGACCAGATTGACCAGCCGGTCAAACTGCGCCCGCGCGCGCAGGTTCTGCAACATGAGCAGAAAGATCACGATGTACGAAAAGGTGGTGTAGGTTCCCTGCAAACGCTGGTACGAGCCGAGCAGGCTCGTGCGCGGCGCCACCGACAGCAGCGAACTGATCATGTAGACAGCAACCAGGATCAGGGTTGGCAGGACCAGCGGCGTGCGCCACGTGACACGCGCTTCCTGCGCCGGCTGACGCCGGTCTTCGATCCATTTGACCAGCCAGGCCACGGCCATCATGAGCGCAATCGACCGCACTGTGGTGAGCTTGTCCGGCTCGAACACGCGGCTGGAATAGATGTTGAAGAAGAGCGGCGCGACGATGACAGCGGCCAGCCAGCCGGCTTCAATGAAACGCTCGCACCACAAGCTCAGTTTGCTCGATGCGACGCGCGGCTTTGGCGCAGAAGCGGCTTCTACGGCCTCAGCCACAGTGCGTCCCAGCGCGGGCGCGAGAGCGGATTCGATCCGCGTTGCCATGTGCGATTCACCTCACGACAGAATTGCAGGCCCGATTGCGAACCCGTGTATCTTACCGCATGAAACCCCGAAGGATTGAGGGCATCAGACGCCTTTTTGAGGGGACTGGCCGGCTATGCGGATCGAATCCGCTGTGCCAGCGCAGTGCGGCGGGACAGGCATAGTTGAAACGAAAAGCGCCTCTTCGCTATGGTGTCGGCTGCTGCTGACCGGCCGGCGCGTCGAGTCGATATCGGCTCCAGTCTGGCGTGATGGCTGGCTTGAGAGTCGTATAAAGTCCTGAGGCGCTGCGGCAGGTCGCGGTGTGCGTCACCAGAACGGCGCCGCAAGCCGGCTGAATCCAGCCCAGCGCGCCGGCAAGCATAATTCCCCCGATCAGCAGCGCAGTGCCCGCCGCCAGAGCGCCGACCATCATGACAATGACCCTGTCGCGTCTTTCGTCCGACAGCTCTGGCTGTGGCGCGCGCCGATGCGCGCCATCATCATAGCCGCCGCTATCCCCCCAGCCTCCTCCGCCAGAACCATCATTGTCAGCGCGATCAAAGACTGCGTCTTCATCCGAGCCGGCGATCTGGTTCCCATCAAGTGTGAACACGACCACAGAATCATCCGCGCCTTCTGCCCTGTCCGCGCCCCGGCTTTCATCGATGCGGCTTGCATCGGCCATCAGCCGATCGCGCGCGCCCACACTCAATATCTCCGCCAATCGTGCATCCATTACGCCACCTTGACAGATCCTCATCCAACAGAACAGAACGCAATTGTAACCCCTGCCGGCGACGGCCTCTGGCAGATTTGCGCAGCCTGCGAGAGTTGTCTGCGCCGGCCAGCCAGCAGTGTGATAATCTGAGCAAATGAAGTCCGCTCGCGCAACATCCGTGTCAGAGTCACAAGACCGGCTGGCGCGGGCGCTCTCACAACAACATCATTACTGAGGAGATCGCAATGAGTTCAACAGTCGATGCAAGCGCGCGATACCTGAAAACCCACGAATGGGCGCGCCCCGAAGGCGATGTGATCGTATGCGGCATCAGCGACCACGCGCAACAAGCCCTGAACGACCTGGTGTATGTCGAGTTGCCCCGCGTGGGCGACACGCTGAAGGCCGGCGATCGGTTCGGCGCTGTGGAGTCCGTAAAAGCGGCGTCCGACGTGTACATGCCCGTGAGCGGGACCATCACCGCTGTCAACTCCGCACTGGAGAAGGCGCCAGAAATCATCAACAAAGATCCATATGGAGAGGGCTGGCTGGTGAAGATCAAGCCCCGCGACCCGGCAGAATGGTCGCAATTGCTCGACGCAGCGGCCTATGAGGAATTCTTGAAGGCGGAAGAACACTAGCGCGCAGCGCATGTGAATGCGCCGCTCTCGCGGCGCATTCATTTTGACATCCATATTATTCACGCATCCATATGAACTACATCCCTCACACCGATTTCGAGCGCCGCGAAATGCTGGACACGATCGGTGTCAACAAACTGGACGATCTGTTTGACGCGGTTCCGGCCAAATACCGCTTTCCAGACCTGAACCTGCCGGAGGCATTGACGGAGATGGAGGCGCTCTGGGAATTGCAGAGCCTGGCCGACGCCAATGCGGACATGAATCACTACGCCTGCTTTCTGGGCGCCGGCGCGTACAATCACTACATCCCCAGCCAGGTCGATCATGTGATCCGGCGCGGCGAGTTTTTCACCGCTTACACCCCCTATCAGCCGGAGGTCAGCCAGGGCACCTTGCAGGCCATCTTTGAGTTCCAGAGCATGATCGGGAACCTGACCGGCTTCGAGATCTGCACAGCCTCGCATTACGACGGCGCCACTGCTTTCAGCGAAGCAGCCCTGATGGCCGTCAACACCACAGGGCGCAAAAAAATGGTGGTGTCGCCGGCTGTCCACCCGCACTACCGCCAAACGCTGCGCACCTACACCCAGTTCAGAACCGAGTTGCGCGTGACCGGCGACGAAAAGGCGGACACCGTGAGCCGGATCGAGGAGCTGATCGAGCTGGTCGATGAAGACACCGCCTGCCTGTGCATCGCGAACCCGAACTTTTTTGGCCAGTTCGAGGAAGTCAGCGGGGTCGCGGAGCAGGTTCACGCAAAGGGCGCGCTGCTGGTGGCGGCCGTCAATCCCATATCGCTGGGGCTGTTCAAGCCGCCGGCCGACTATGGCGCTGATGTGGCCGTCGGCGAGGGACAGCCGTTGGGCATACCGCTCAGCTTCGGCGGACCGTACCTGGGGTTCTTCGCCACCCGGCGCGAATTCATGCGCCGCATTCCAGGCCGCATTGTGGGCGAGACGGTGGACAAGGATGGCCGGCGCGGCTACGTGCTCACCCTCAAGACGCGCGAGCAAGACATCCGGCGCGACAAAGCCACCAGCAACATTTGCACCAACCAGGGTCTGATGGCGCTGGCGGCCTGCGTGTACATGAGCGCGCTGGGCAAACAGGGGCTGCGGCAGGTGGCCAGCCTGTGCTATCACAAGGCGCACTACGCAGCGGATCGGATTGGCCGGCTCGACGGTTACACCGTCTGGGACAACCGCCCCTTCTTCAACGAATTCGTGGTGGAGTGCCCCCTGCCTGTCTCTGAGGTCAACGATTACCTGCTGAACGAACACGACATCATCGGCGGCTTCGATCTGAGCAAGGACTATCCCCATCTGCGCAATCACATGCTGCTGTGCTGCACCGAAACCAACACCCGCGACGAGATCGACGAACTGATCGAGGCGCTGAGCGAACTCGCCTGAGCGAAGGCTGAGGAGCGGGAATGCAGATGTGAGCCGGCTGGCGCGATCGTTCTTCGCGCGCGACACGCGGCTGGTCGCGCGCGATCTGCTGGGCATGCGGCTGGTGCGCGTGCTGGACAACGGCGCGCGGCTGAGCGGCATCATCGTCGAAACAGAAGCCTATTGCCCCGGCGACGCAGCCGCGCACGCCTATCGCGGATGGACGCCGCGCAATGCTCCGATGTTCATGCAACCGGGCGTCGCCTACGTGTACTTCATCTACGGCATGCACTACTGCTTCAATGTGGTGACCGAGGCTGCCGGCATCCCCGCAGCAGTGCTGGTGCGCGCGCTGGAGCCGGTCGAGGGTTTGGAGATCATGCGCCTGAATCGCGCGCGATATCGCGCGCGATCAGGCGGCCCGCCGGCTGATCGAGACCTGTGTCGCGG
>DAOTYS010000148.1:0-11423 GCA_034434575.1 Thermoflexales bacterium | reverse complement strand
ACCTGCGCGCACCCGTGTCAAACTCCTTTGCGGACTCGCGGTACCAGGCAATCATCCGACATCATTCGTTGGCCGTCATCGGCGACACACCCTATTTTCATTCGCTGTGGTGAACCACCGGTTCATGGGCAACTCCTCCTTGTAAGATGGGGCACAGTCTACGCCTGGTTGCGCCGGCGGCTGGCATGGTTAGAATGCGTCTGGCAACACCTATGCCGCATGTGATGAATACGCCCAAAGCCGCGCGCGCCAACGTCGTCAGCCAGCCAGGCAGACTGATCCTGGCTCTGGTCATCGCTGCCTTCGCTTGCCTGGCGCCGCCGGCAGCGCCGGCCAGCCGCACAGCATCCGCGATGACGGGGACTGAAGATATGCTTCCAACCGGCCAACACAGTTACACCTTTGAAGCCAAAGCAGGCAATCGCAGACTGCGCCTGAATTACTGGCTCTTCCTGCCCCAATCCTATGGGCAGGACCCCGACGCGCGCTGGCCGCTCCTGTTGTTTCTGCACGGCTCGCGCGAAGCCGGCCGCGACATCAACCGCCTGCGCAACGCCATCCTGCCGCAGATCGTCGATCAACAGCCGGATTTCCCCTTCATCGTTGTATCGCCGCAGTCTCCCAGCTCGTCCACCTGGGACACCAGCATCCCGGCCATCATTGCCCTGCTGGACGATCTGCAAACACGGTTGGCCATTGACCCGGATCGGGTGTATCTCACCGGCTTGAGCCTGGGGGGATTCGGCGCGTGGGCGCTGGCCAGGGCGCAGCCCGATCGGTTCGCCGCCATTGTGCCGGTGGTGGGTGGCTACTATGCCGACCCGCGCCTGCTCTGCCCGCTCAAAGACATCCCGATCTGGGTATTCCACGGCACCAAAGATTGGAACGTGCCCTTCAGACAATCCGAGCGCGTGGTGAAAGCGTTGCAAGCCTGCGGCGGCAATCCCCGCTTTACCATCTACGAAGGCGCCGACCACGACGAGGGTTGGCGGCGCGCCTATAACGACCCCGAACTCTACGACTGGCTGTTGCAGCAGCGCAGAAGCCGGTGAGGGAGAGAGAGCGGAGGAGCGGAGGAGCGGAGGAGAGAGGGTGAGGGTCTTGCGGCGGGTTTGTAGCGGGCGAAAACAACATTCGATTTCATTCATCATCAGACATCATCAGAGCAGCATCCACATGAGCGCAACAACTTTGCGTCAGCGACAGATACACCTGGACTTTCACACCGGCCCGGCTATCCCCGACGTTGGCGCCGACTTCGACGCAAAGCAGTTCGCGCAGACGATGAAGCGCGCCCACGTCAACTCGGTGACCGTTTTTGCCAAGTGCCATCACGGCCATCTGTATTACGCCACACAACACCCGGCCCGCCATCCGCATCTGAAGGCCGGCCTCGATCTGACCCGCGAACAGGTGGATGCCCTTCACGCTGAGGGCATTCGCGCGCCCATCTACATCTCGGTGCTGTTCGATGAATACGCGGCCAACACCTACCCGGAGTGGGTGGCCAAAGGGCCGGACGGGGCGAATATCGGCCGCAAGCCGCTGCAAGCCGGCTGGCAGATCATGGACATGACCAGCCCCTACCAGGAATATCTCGCCGAGCAGGTTCAGGAGATTCTGGATACGTTCAGGCCGGTGGACGGCGTCTTCTTCGACATCTGCTTCGATGTGCCCGGTGCCAGCAAGTGGACCATCGCGGCCATGCTGGAGCAGGGCTACGATCCAACGCAGGAATCGGATCGCGCGCGATTTGCCCACGAGATCACGCTGGCCTACATGCGACGCTTCGGCGACATGGTAACGGCCAGCGCGCCGGATGCGACGGTGTATTTCAACTCACGTCCGCTCAGCGGCCTGCCATACGACGCGCCGTTGATGACCCATGTCGAGATCGAGGCGCTTCCCACCGGCGGCTGGGGCTACATGTACTTCCCGAAGAACGTGCGCTATGCGCGCAACTTTGGCAAGCCCTACATGGGCATGACCGGCCGCTTCCACAAGAGCTGGGCTGACTTCGGCGGGTTGAAGCCATTCGCCGCGCTGAAATATGAGGTGTGCCAGATGCTGGCCCATGGCGCGCAATGCTCGGTTGGCGACCAGCTCCACCCGCGCGGCCGGCTTGACCCGGTTGTCTACGATCTGATCGGGCGCGTGTATGAATATGCCGAGGCGTGCGAGCCGTGGACGGCCGGCGCGACCCCCGTCTCGCAGATTGCTGTGTTGCGCAGCGGCGCAGACGCCGGCGTGTACCGCGAGGAGCCGGGCGGCACAAACGATGGCGTTACCCGCATGCTCACTCACCTCAAGCACCAGTTCGATTTCCTCGATTCCGATATGAAGTTCGAGAAGTATGAACTGGTCATCCTGCCCGACGCGGTGCGGGTCGATGCCAGACTGGCCCGGCGCTTGCAGACCTATCTCGCCCGGGGTGGCAACGTCATATTCACCGGAACCAGCGGACTGGACGACGCGCTGCAACCGCTGCTGCCGGAGATGGGCGCGCGCGTTGAGGGCCAAAGCCCCTACCAGACCACCTACATTCGCTTCGGGCCGGCAGTCGCGGACGGCGTGCCGGCCACCGATCACGTCATGTATGAACGCGGCATCCGCATGAAGCCGGCGCGCGGCGCGCAATGCCTGGCCGAGGTGATCGAGCCGTACTTCGACCGCAACTACCAGCATTTCTGCTCGCACGCGCAGACGCCCCCCAACCCCGCGCCCACCGGCTACGCCGCCGCCATCCGCAAGGGCAACGTCATCACCATCCCATACCCCATCTTCAAAGCCTATGGCACGCACGCCAATCTGGCCTATCGCTGGCTGGTGGGCAACTGCATCCGGCTGTTGATCGAACCAGCCCTGACCGTGAGCGCGCCGAGCACGATGGAAGTCACCCTTGCGCAGCAGAACAAGCGCGCCGTTGTACACTTGTTGCAGTTCGTCGCCGACCGGCGCACCGACGCACTCGACCTGGTCGAAGACATCGTTCCGCTCTACAACATGTCGCTGTCGCTCAAAATGCCGCGCGCGCCCCGGCGGGTCTACCTCGCGCCATCGGGCGAGGCGCTGGATTTCGTGTTCGCCGATGGCCGGGCCAGCGTGACTGTGCCGGTTGTCGAAGGGCACCAGATGGTGGTGTTTGAGTGAGTATCTATGAGCGCATCCTCTGTGTCATCGCTGGCTGAGGCCGTCAATGGCTTCGGCTTTCGCCTGCTGGCCGAACTGGCGAAGGGAAAGCCGGCCAACACATTGATCTCGCCGGCCAGCATCGCCCTGGCGTTGACGCTGGCCTGCAACGGCGCCGCCGGCGAGACACAACAGGCCATGGCGCAGACGCTGGGCATCGACCGGCTCGGCCTCAAAAAAGCGAATCAGGGCTGCGCCGGCCTGCTCGATACCCTGGCGACGCTCGACCCGCGCGTCGAGATCAGCCTGGCCAACTCGTTGTGGGTGATTGCGGGTGTGAAGATCAAGCCGGCCTTCCTTGAAATCGGCCGCGCGATGTATCGCGCCGAAATCCGCAACATCCCCTTCGACGGCGCGGCGGTGAAGGCCGTCAACGAGTGGGTGGAAGAGAAGACCCATCGCCGCATCCGGCAATTGCTTGCGCCGGGCGATCTGACGCCGGCGACGCTCATGGCTTTGCTCAACGCGATCTACTTTAAAGGCGCCTGGACCCATGCTTTCGAAAGCCATCTGACGCGCGAGGGCGTCTTCACCTGCGTTGACGGCGCGCAACAGCCGGCCATGCTCATGCGCCAGTCCGGCAAATTCGCCTACTTCAGCGATGACCGGGCGCAGGTCGCGCGGTTGCCCTATGGCGCCGGGCGCGCCAGCATGATCATCGCGCTGCCCCGGCCGGAAATCGACATTGGGGCATTCGCGCGCGGGCTGGATGCCGCCGGCTGGACAAAGCTGACCCGCCCCCTGTTGATGCGCGAAGGCAGCATTGTTCTCCCCCGCTTCAAGGTGGAGTGCTCTCTGCGACTCAACGACGCGCTCAGCGCGCTGGGCATGGCAATCGCGTTCGGCGATCAGGCTGACTTCAGCGCCATGTTTGCCAGGGATAGCGCATGCATCAGCGCCGTCCAGCACAAGGCGTTCGTCGAGGTGAATGAGGAAGGCGCCGAAGCGGCTGCCGCCACGGCAGTGGTCATGGCCAAAACCCTGTCGCTTGCGCCGGCCCCGTTCCGCTTCGTCGCCGACCGGCCGTTCTGCTTTGCCATCGAGGACGGCGAGACCGGCGCAATTCTGTTCCTGGGTGTTGTGACCCGCCTTTGAGAATGGCAGAGACGAGTCTGTGACGCGCCACTTGCCCGCTTCGCTCCCGTCTGGTTGGATGAGGTTGCATGTCCACGATTGAACTGCGCGATGTCACCCGCATCTTTGACAAGCCTGGCTTTGGCGCAGGGCTTGGTTTGAGCAGGGGCGTGGTCGGAACTCAGGCCGACCGGGCGTTTGCCGAGCGCGCCAACGCCCACGCGCGGTCGGTGCGCGAGTCTGCGCTGGGACACGACGGCAGGATCGTCGCGCTCGACCGCGTCAGCGCGCGTTTTCCAGACGGCCAGTGTGTGGCTGTGGTCGGCCCGTCGGGTTGCGGCAAGAGCACCCTGTTGCGCGTGGTGGCCGGCCTGGACACCGATTACACCGGCGACGTGTTGTACGACGGCGAGGATGTGCGCGATGTGCATGTCAAGGATCGCTACATCGGCATGGTGTTCCAGAACTACGCGCTGTACCCGCATTTCGAAGGCAAGGGCAATCTGGGCTTCTTCTTTAAGGTCCGGCACAAGCCCGACTTCGAAGCCGAAGAGCGCATCCGCGTCACTTCGGAGATGATGGGCATCGACTTCAAAGTGCTGCTCGACCGCAAGCCCGGCGCCCTGTCTGGCGGGCAGCAGCAGCGCGTGGCGATCGCGCGCGCCATCGTGCGCAACCCGCGCCTGTTTTTGTTCGACGAACCGCTCTCCAACCTCGACGCCAAACTGCGCGCGCAGACGCGGGTGGAAATCCGCCGCCTCATCAGCCGGTTCAGAATCACGTCTATCTACGTCACGCACGATCAGGTGGAGGCGATCGCGTTGGGGGATCTGGTGGCGGTCATGCGCGATGGCAAGATCGAACAGATGGGGCCTTACCAGTCGCTGCGCGACGACCCGCGCACTGCGTTTGTGGCCGGCTTCCTGGGCCGCCCGCCGATGAATCTGCTGGCCGGCGTGATCGATGGCGGGTCGTTGAAGATGGGAGACGTGACTGTGCCGCTGCCTGAAGGCGTGAAAGCGCAGGTGCGGGCCGGCCAGCCCGTCACTCTGGGCGCGCGGCCCGAGGCCATGCGCTGGCGCATCCCGGCAGAGGGGCCGGCCACTCCAGGTGTCTTGCGCGGGATGGTCGAAACGGTCGAGCCGGACATGGCCTATCGCACCCAGACGATCTACGCGCGCAACGGCGAGCTTTTCTTCGCCGCCACTGGTTCGCTCGACGACCCGGTTAGCGTGGGTGACCAGGTGGAAGTCGCGCTCCCACCATCGGACGCCCTGTGCTTTTTTGACGCGCAGACCGGACAACGCATTCCAGCGCATCCTTGAGCCAGGGGGTGGCGCTGTCCCTTCACGATCTGATTCGGGGTTCACATGTCACAAGCCTACAATCGCACTTTCCCGCGCGCGTACAACCGGTTCTGGTCGGCTTTCGCCAACGAGCACGCGCCGCGCATCCTGGACTTTTATGAGCGCGCACAGATCAGCCGGATGAACCGGTCTGTGCTGGATGTGTGTTGCGGCACGGGTCAGTTGGCGGCTTATTTTCTCGCCCGTGGGTATCAGGTGACCGGCATCGACTTGTCCGAGGCGATGCTGGCGATGGCGCGCGAGAACTGCGCGCCGCATGTGGCAGCCGGCCAGGCCCGATTCATTCAGGCCGACGCCTCCAACTTCATCCTCGATACGACGTTCGGGCTGGTGGTGTCCACATATGACGCGCTCAACCATCTGCCCGGCTTCGACGCCCTGGCCGGCTGTTTTCAGTCGGTGTTTCGCGTCCTGACGCCCGGCGGCTGGTTCATCTTTGACCTGAACACGCGCAGCGGATTGCGCCGTTGGAACAACATCCGCATCATCGAAATGGAGGATATGGTCGTGATCGATCGCGGCATCTGCGATGGGCAAAGCGACCGCGCTTATACGCTGATGACCGGCTTCCTGCGCAACGCCGACGGGCTTTACGAACGCTTCGAGCAATTCGCGTACAACTCGATCTTCGACCTGGCGCAGGTCAAGGCGGCGCTGCTCGACACCGGCTTTCAAGCGGCGCATTTTGCGCGCGGGCAGGATTTGAACACGCCTGTCGAGCAGCCGGAGCGCGAAGAGCGCATTTTTATCCTGGCGCGCAAAGCAGAAGGCTGAGACGCGCTTCAAGCAAAATCCGGATTTCCTCTGTTGCGGAAACATAAAAGGCTTGACAGCGCCGTCGGCGCTTCATACAATGAGTGCAAGCAGGGAGCTCCAAGGAATTGGAAAGCGACCTCATAACAGCGAAAGCCAATGCTTCAACTTGATTAGCCTGCACAAGATGAGCAATCATCTTTAGGCAATCAGAAAACAGCAAAGGCAAAGCGAACTCGAGGCTGAGCACGATCAAGCAGTCAGGCACGCTCTAACCTAGAGCTTGGAAGACAGCCTGAAAGACAGCCAAAGAGAACAACCGAAGAGGAAGTCGGCGTTTCTTTTAAGGTGAGTCGGTCGAAGACCGGTTCCGAAACCGGCAAGTCAGAAAGAAACAAAGACAACCTGATGAGGGGCGCAGCGTTATGAGACAAGCTTGAAGGTTACTTGAAGCCCCTGCCCCATTTTTCCCCTTGATTCCCGGCGTTCTGTGCGCATCTGTTCTGTCACCCCAGCGATGCTTGCGCGACTTCATGGGCGAACCGGCTCAAACTGGGTGCACACATCGCCCGGCGCAGAAGGGTCCACGACAAAGCCGATGTTGTTCTCCAGAGAAGCCTGGCCGGCGTGCACAATCACCTTCAGCCGCGATTGTGTTGCGCGGTAGCCCGGCGGCGCCACCGGCAGGATTTCGTAGTAGCCGGCGCTCACCGGCACGCCGAATGTGCCGTCGTCGCCCACATAGCCGCACACGTGCCAATCGCCGTCGGCGGTGATCTTGTACCACATGCCGTACAACTCGCGCTCGCCGGGGTCGCGCTGGCCGTTCTGATTGCGATCTTGGTAGGCGGACCCGCGAATGCTGCCCAACGCCGATCCGCCGGCGGGGGGCGCGGCAACGGCTGCTGCAACAACAGGGGGTTCTGTTGGCGCGGGCTGGCCGGCAGCCGCCTGGAGCGCCTGCAGGCGCTGATACTGCGCCTGAATGGCAGCCTGGGTATCGCTCGTCTGGCGCTGCCAGTCGGGGTCAGAAGCAAGCGCCGGGTTGGCCTGCGATTGCGCCAGCAAGGCGCGCGCGCGGGCAAACAGCCGGTTCAGCTCGGCGTCCACTGCGCGCAGCAGGTCCAGGGCGGCTTGTTGTTCCGGCGAGAGGGCGGGTGCCGGGGAGCGTGTGGCTGCGATGGCGGGTTGCGGCGCGGCCGGCGATGGTTTTGCCAGGGGCGTTGCAGAAGGCTGTGGCATGGGCGTCGCTTCAGGCGTGGGTGAGGGGAGCGGCGCAGGCGATGGTGTTTGTGTGGGCGCGCTGCGTGTTGGGACGGGGGCAGTCGCTTGCGCGGCAATCACGGCGGTGGCGCTGGCAGTTGGCGCGGCCGCCGGCCACACCTGATTCAACCAACTGTTGGCGGCGCCCGATGCCACTACAGCAATCACGCAGCCGGCCGCCAGCAACAATGCCAGCAAGGCCAGCCCGCCAATCAGCGCGCTCGAACGCGCGCGTGCGGCGCCCGGCGACGCTGGGGGCGCAGTGATTGGATGGGCCGGTGTCGCAGAGGATGCGCTGCGCCCGGCGCTGCGCCCGGCGCTGCGCCCGGCATCCTGAAGGGCCAGGCCGACGGTCGTGTCGATCAGGGCTTGCGCATCCGGCGCGCCATAGGCTGATTTGAAGTCCTGGATCAGTGTGTCGTAAACAGGCCGGCCTTTGTAATGCTCGTCATAGATCAAAGACAACAGGCGATCCGCGCGCGTGCGGGGCGTCTCGATCATGGATCGCGCGCGGGCGGCAAGCGCACTGTCAGGCAGGTCAGCCATGATTGGGCATATTGTAAGCCGAAGCTGCGCGCTGTTGCTTGAGGCTTGCAACAGAATCGCGCCGGGGCCGGCCGCCAATGTCGAGACTTCAGGCGCCTTGAGCCGGCGACCACATCGTTGCGCCGGACAGGGATTATCCCTTCAGGCCGGTCAATGCGATGCCCTGGACGAAGAATTTCTGCCCGATGAAGAACAGCACGATGCACGGCGCCAGCGCGATGGTCGACGCAGCCATCAGGATTTCCCAGCGCCCCTGGCCGCCGGCAGGATAAGCCAGGATGCTTGCCAGCCCCAGCGCCAGCGTTTTGTTCTGCTCCGAGTTGAGATAAATCAGCGGCGCAAGAAAATCGTTCCAGTGGTACAGGAACGAGAAAATCACCACCGTCACGATGATCGGACCGGACAGCGGCATGACGATCCGCCAGTACACGCCGAGAACATTGCTGCCATCGATGATGGCCGCTTCATCCAGGTCTTTGGGAATGGTGAGGAAGAACTGGCGCATGAGAAAGACCTGGTAGGCGTTGGCGAAAAAGTGCGGCACGACCAGCGGCAGGAACGTGTCGACCCAGTTGAGCTGCCGGAACAGCACGAATTGCGGAATCATTGTCACCTGGAACGGCAGCATCATCGTGCTGAGCACGAGCAGGAACATGAGGTTTTTGCCGCGCGCCTTCAGCCGGGCGAAGGCGAACGCCACGATGGAGCATGAGAGCAGATCGCCGATGATGTTGAGCTGGGTGATGATCGCCGTGTTGAGCATGAAGCGGCCAAACGGCATGATCTCGAAAACATAGCTGAAGTTGCTCCACATGGGCGTTTCGGGCACCCAGCGCGGCGGAAACAGGAACACCTCGTAGTTCTGCTTCAGCGCCGTGGTCACCATCCACACCAGCGGCAGCGTGACGATAGCAGCGCCCAGGACAATAAGCGCATAAGCGATCAGGTCGCCGATGAGTCTGGCGCGCGCGATGGAGCCGGCGCGCATTGTGACCGAGTCACGCACGATGTCGCGCGTCACGTCAGGCCTCCGTCTCGTAGAACACCCATTGCCGGGCCAGCTTGAACTGCAACAATGTCACGATCAGAATGATGGCGAACAGCACCCAGGCCAGCGCAGAGGCATAGCCCATTTTGAAGAACTTGAAGGCGTTGTTGTACAGGTACAGTCCATACACCATGGTGGCATTGCCCGGCCCGCCAGAGGTCATGACGTAGACGGTGGTAAACGCCTGCAACGCGCCGATCAGGCCGGTGGTGAGAGCGAAGAAGATAGCCGGCGTCATCAGAGGCAGGGTGATATGCCAGAACTTGGCCGCGCCGGTTGCGCCGTCGATGTCCGCCGCTTCGTACAGGTGTTGCGGAATGCCCTGCAGGCCGGCCAGAAAGATCACCATATTTCCGCCGAATCCCCACACGCTCATGATAATCAGAGACGGCAGCGCCCAGGCGCTGCTGGCCAGCCAGCGCGGCCCCTGGATGCCGAAAAACTCCAGCGCCAGATTGATCACGCCGAACTCCGGGTTGTACATGATGCGCCACATCCAGGCGACTGCCACGCCCGACACGACAAACGGCAGATAGTAGATCACGCGGAAGAATTGCTGTCCGCGAATGTTGCGGTTGAGCAATAGCGCCACCAGCATGGCGACCACAATGGTCAGGCTGACACTCCCCAGCGCGTAGACGATCGTGACCCGCAGCGCATTCCAGAACAGCGGATCGGCCGCCATCTCGGTGAAGTTTGCCAGTCCGACCCACTGCGCCGGCGTCAACAAATCCCACTGTGTCAGGCTGAAGATCGCCGACGCGATCATCGGGCCAAGGGTAAACACCAGAAAGCCGATGATCCAGGGCGAGATCAGCGCATAGAACCAGATTTCCTGCTGCCGTTCCCACCCCGAAAACCGTCCCTTGTGGCGCGCGCCAGCCGGCGCGGGGCGGGGAGTCAAGATCGTGTTCATGGATATTAGCCTGGACGCGCTTCCAGATAGGCAAACGGGAACCCGCCTCATCGAGAGACGCGGGTTCCCAATGACTTCACAACACTGCCGGCGCGACAGCCGTCGACAATGCGGCGAAGTCTAGCTTGATTTAGCCAGCAACGCGTCGATCTGTGGCACGATAGCGTCCAGCGCCTCTTGCGCTGTCTTCTCGCCGTTCACCATCAGCGACACCTCGGCGTTGATGATCTGCTCTTCCTGTGTCCAGGTGGGGGTGATCTCGTGCAAGCTCATGTACTTCGAGGCGTCCATGAACACCTGCACGTTGTGCGGGATGGTCTTCTCGTTCAGATACAGGCCGGGCTTGTTGGCGATCGACTGGCGAGACGGGATGGAGAAGCCGGTCACGGCCAGAATCTCCGAGCCTTCGCGGGTCATATGCACGGCCAGCTTCCACGCTGCCTCCTGGGCTTTGGTCTGCGCGTAGATGCCGTATCCGGAGCTGTACATGATCGAGTTGCGGCCTTTGGGGCCTTGTGGATGGGGCGCGACCGCCCAGTCAAATTGAGCCTCCAGCAGCCCCGGCGCCATGTAGCTGCCCTGCGGCATCATGGCCACCTTGCCGGAATTGAAGCCAAAGCCGGCCCCTTCCGCCTCGGCAGTGGGCGCCACTTTCTCTTTATTGATCAGGTCGGCCATCCACTGGAACACCTGCACGTTCTGAGGTTCGTTTAGCAGGCACTTGGTGCGTGACTCGTCCAGATAGCGCCCGCCCACATCTTTGATGCGCGGCACCCAGTACCCCCAATACGGCGCCACCATCGTGCCGTATTGCGTCACGCGACCTCCCTCTCTCTTGGTCAACTGTTGCGCTGCTTCAAGATACGTCTGATGTGAAATCGGCTCTTTGACAAAAGCGGCAACGTTCTCCATGCTATAGGTTCCCAAACTCAAACACGGAGCACGCTGCCATGACCAGTATAAGCATTCCGGACTTGCTGACATAGGTCTATGTGCTGGTGGACGACTGGTATCAGACTCAGGGGGTGTCCTACCTCAAAGGCAAACCCGGCGCCAAACCTGTGTTCAGCGACAGCGAGGTGATCACGCTGATGGTGTGCATGGATTTCATCCCATACCCGGCCGAGACCCAGTTCATCGAGCACATTCGGTCGAATTATGGTTCGCTGTTCCCGCGCCTGCTGACGCAGAGTCAGTTCAACCGGCGAGCGCGGGCGTTGCGTCTGCTCGTGGAAATGTTCCGCCGATATCTGCTGGACTGGTTGGG
>DAOTYS010000147.1:0-24391 GCA_034434575.1 Thermoflexales bacterium | reverse complement strand
GGCGCGCGCCAAACGGCTGGTCGTCGCGCCGGGCGAGTTCGAGATGGATTTCTTTGGCGATCGCCGGCCAGAGTTGTACGCATAGCCGGCGCGTTGCGCAGACGCGTCCGTCGCTATAATCTCCGCACGAGGACCGAACAGGATGACGCAGACCCGCACCGATCAGACCACACCCTGGCGCGAGCCGGCCTGGGATGTCGCGCTGCTATTTCCGCCACAGGGGGAATGGAGCGAAGAAGAGTATCTGGCTCTCGACACCAATCGTCCGGTCGAGTTCTGCGACGGCCATATAGAGGTCCTCGAAATGCCAACTGCGCTGCATCAACTGATCACAGCCTTTCTCTACCGCGCGCTCTTCGGTTTTGTCGATCCCAGATCTCTCGGCGTCGTTTTGCCGGCTGCCTATCCGGTGCGCCTGCGGGCGGGCAAGTATCGCGAGCCGGACGTGTTGTTCATTTCGTCAGCGCATGCCGCGCGCCTGCGCAACGAGTACGCCGAGGGCGCCGACCTCGTGATGGAAGTGGTGAGCAGCGACCGTCAGCGTGATCTGGTTCGCAAACGCCGCGAATACGCGCTCGCCGGCATTCCCGAATACTGGATTGTCGATCCAGAGCGCGAGACGATCACCGTTCTGGCGCTGGATGGCGATCGCTACGCAGAGCATGGCGTGTTCACGCGCGGCGACACCGCTGCCTCAAAGCTGCTGCCGGGCTTTGGCGTTTCCGTGGATGAAACATTTGAAGCCGGCAAAGCGGCTGGATTGACCCGATGAAACTATCTCCCTCGATTTACACCGCCGACTTTGGCCGGCTGGGCGAGCAAATCCGCGACGCCGAGGCTGCCGGCGTGGACTGGATCCACCTGGACATCATGGACGGCCACTTCGTGCCCAACATCACGTTTGGCCCGTTGATCGCCGCCGCCGTGCGCCGACACACGCGCCTGCCGTGCGAAGCGCATCTGATGATGACCGAGCCGGAGCGTTATTTCGAGGCGTTCAAACAGGCCGGCGTGTCGCGGCTGATCGTGCATGTCGAAACCTGCCCGCACCTCTACTCGACCATCCAGCAGTTGCGTCAGATGGACTTGCAGGTCGGCATCACGCTCAACCCATTGACCCCCCTTTCGTTGATCGAGGAGGCGCTGCCGCTGGTTGACCTGGTGCTCATCATGACGGTCGAGCCAGGCTTCGGAGGGCAGAAGTACATCCCGGCTTCCACCCAACGCATCGCAGCCATGCGTCGGATGCTCGACCGGACTGGTTCTGCGGCAGAGCTGGAAGTGGACGGCGGCATCAACATCCACACCATCTGCGAGGTGCGCGACGCCGGAGCCAGCATCGCCGTGGTGGGTTCAGCGGTGTTCAACGACAAGTACAGCGTGGCGGAGAGCGTGAACATGCTGCGCGCCGCTGCGCAACAATGCCTGGCAGACGAGGCGGACGAAGTCCGCGCCAGCGACGAGTAACCGACCGCGCTGTGTCAGCCCCAACCGGCTGCGCTGCGCGTGAACCGCCGGCCAAAGCTCCAGGCCGCCGCCGCCAGCAGCGCGTAGGCCAGGCCGGTGACGGCCAGTTCGGGCCGGCGGAACTCAATCAGCGCGCTGACGATCTGATATCCCCCCAGCGCGGCGTACATCAGCGCCACAACCAGCCAGCCATAGAGCAGGCGCGTGCGTTGCCATACGCCGACGATGGCAGCCGCGCCGCTCAGCGCGATCGCCAGATGGATGACCATCAACACAACCGCGCGCGCCTGCGCGGATTCGGCGCTGATCGGCAAGAGCGCTGTGGTGGCTGAAGGGTTGACGTAGATCGCCGCCGCGTCGGAGATGCCATTGGCGCCCAGAAAGATAAATGCGCCAAACAGCAACGTGGCAAGCAGGCGGGCAATCAATCGGGAGCTTGCCAGCCGAGATTTAATCGCTTGCATCGAACGCTACGCGGGCGTATAGATCGCGCAGGGACAGCGCCACAGAGATGGCGCGCAACTCCAGCGCGCCATCCAGTCCGGCGATCTCCTCAAACATCCACACGTCATCGGCGCCTTTCCAGTAATGCTCGACACGCGGGGTGTACTGGTCGATCAGCGCATACTCTCGCAGAGTTGGGATAGCGCGGTAGAAGCGAAACTTATCCACGCGGTCGTATCGCTCAGTAGACTCGGAGAGCACTTCGATGATGACGACCGGGTTCGTGAGCGTGTCGTTTCTGCCGACAGCCAGCTCAGGTTGACCGCACACCACAGCCACGTCCGGGTAGGTGTAAAGTCGGTGTTGTTCGACCAGCAGACGCATGTCTGCGGCAAACACCTCGCAGGGCGCAGCTTCAAGCCGAGTCCGCAGTGCGGACACGGTGTTCAGGACGATTCGATTGTGATTAATCGAGCCGCCTGACATGGCGAATATCTCGCCGCGATAGAACTCGCTGCGATGCACAGCCCGCTCCTCCAGGGCCAGGTATTCCGCCTCTGTGTAGCGCCGCAGGGAAGGGAAAGCGGTCATGCCGTCAGTCTACCAAAGGTGTCTTTGAGGGCCGGATACAGTTCGCGGTAGCGGGCATACATCTCAGCATAGCGGTCGCGGACGGCGGCGTCTTTGGCCGGCTCGACACGGGTCGTCACTTTTAAGGTAGCGTCGCACGCTTCGCGGGCATCCTTCCACACGCCGGCTCCGACACCGGCCAGCAACGCCACGCCAAACGCTCCGCCCTCGGATGAGTTGATGAGCGTGATCTCGGTCTGGAACACATCGGCCAACATCTGCCGCCAGATCGCGCTGCGCGCCCCGCCGCCCACGGCGCGCACCTCGTCGATGCGGATGCCCAGGCCGCGCACCAGACCCAGCGAATCGGCCAGGCCGAACGTGATGCCTTCCACCACGGCGCGGGCCAGATGCGCCTGGGTGTGCCGGATGGTGAGGCCGACAAACGCGCCGCGCGCCAGCGGATCGGGATATGGGCAGCGCTCGCCGGTGAGATAGGGCAGGAACAGCAGCCCTTCTGCGCCCGGCGCGACCTGAGTGGCCTCGGCCAGCAGGATGTCGTAGGGGTCGGTGTCTGAAGGCAGCGCGCGGCGGCTGGCCAGGCCTGGGTCGCCATAGGCGATCACATCGCGGTGCCAGCGCAGGCTTCCGCCGGCGGACAGCATGACGCCCATGACATGCCATGTGTCGGGCAAGGCATGACAGAAGGCATGCACTTTGCCCTCCGGCTCCATCACAAAACGCTCGGACGAGGCGAACACCACGCCCGACGTGCCGATGCTGGCCGAGACAATGCCCTCGCGCACCACGCCATTGCCGACGGCGCCGGCGGCGTTGTCGCCGCCGCCGCCTACGATCGGCGTGCCGGCCTGCAAGCCGATCTCCGCAGCGCCGACCTGCGACAGTACAGCCGTCACCTCATGCGATTCAGCGCAGCGCGGCATCCACGCGCGCGGAATGTCCAGCGCAGCCAGCATCTCATCGGACCAGGTTCGGCGGCGCACGTCGAAGACCGACATGCCGCTGGCATCGCTGACCTCGGTGGCGAACTCGCCGCTCAGCCTGTAGCGGATATAATCTTTGGGCAGCAGCACATGCGCGACGCGGGCGTAAACGTCCGGCTCGTTCTCGCGCACCCACACGATCTTGGGCGCAGTGAAGCCGGGCAACACGACGTTGGCGGTCAGTTCGAGCACGCGCTGTTTGCCGCCGGCCAGCCGGGTGATGGTCTCGCACTGCGGGCCGGTGCGCTGGTCGTTCCACAGAATGGCCGGGCGTAGCACCTGGCCGGCCTTGTCCAGCAGGGTCAGCCCATGCATCTGGCCGCTCAGGCCGATGCCGCGCACGTCGGCGGCGGCGAGGCCGGATTTTGCCATGACAGCGCGCACGGCGTCACAGGTTCCCCGCCACCAGTCGGCCGGGTCTTGTTCGCTCCACAGCGGCCTGGGCGCGCTCAGGGGGTATTCCACCGTGGCGCTGGCCAGAGCGTTGCCGCGCTCGTCAATCAACAACGCCTTGACGCTGGAGGTGCCGAGATCGATGCCAAGAAGTGCCATTGGTTCTCCTGTCGGTTTCAGATGAGTGTGTGGGATAAATTGTCGTTGAAAGCGGTGAGTTGCGCAACGGCGCCGGCCTCAGAATCCAAAGCCATACACGGTCATCTGCGCGCGCCCGCCAAAAACGGAAACCAACAGCAACGTGGCGGCATAGATCAACACCGCGCCGCGATCGTCGCGGCCTTTGGTGAAGGCAAACGCCGCCGGCACGCTGAGCACCACCAGCGCGCCATACAGGTAATGCACCGCCCGCACGGAAACGCCCAGCCCCATGAACACGAGGATCAACCCGACTACGACCTGAATCACGCCCAGAACCGGGCTAAGCCACACGGCGCCCCAGAAGTTGCCGTCCATGCCCTGCCCGCGGAAGTACTTCAAGAAACCCCACAGGCCGAGAACCAGATTGAACAAGATGACCGAGGTGGCGATGCTGGCGTGGATTTGTGGAAGGCTCATTTGGCAGATTTGGATTTTCGTGCCGAGTTGAACTTGACCAGGCGCTGCCAGTCGATCATATAGCCCTGGCAGTAATCGCGCATAAACTCCTCGACGAAGCTGGCGAGCACTTTTTCATACGCCTGCAAAAACTCCTCGTTCTTTTGCCGCGCCTGATGTCCCAGAGGTTCAATGATGTCAAGGTAGAAGTTCGAATTGCCAGTGATCAATTCCCAGAATTGTTGTCCACAATACTTGAAGTAGTCTCCCTTGTCCGGCCGATTGTCCCGGCCATAGCAACAGCCGTTCACTGCACGGACATTGCTTTTAGGATTGTTGGTTCGGTGCGCAACTTTAGCTCTCTTGAAGTCGTCGCGCATTTTTCTGACTTGACTGCTATTTCCCCACGATGGGCCTGATTTCACGGAGACGAGATACAAAATGCCATCGTCTTCAAATTCGAGATCAACACCTACTGCCGCTGATTTACGTCCATTCAAAGTGTGAGTACAGACAAAGCGGGCCAGGTCTTCCAAAAAATCACCAAACAGGGTTTCTTCCTGCGAGTAAAGATAGGCTTCGAGCAACTGTCGAATCAATCCTTCAGGCGTCAGATTTTTGGCCTTAAAGAGATAGGGATTCTTGCGGCGCAGCACCTGCTTTAGACGCAACGCTTTCAGTTTCTCCAGCCGGCGCTGGTGGAAAGAGCCAATATTCTCTTCAACATACTGCGTGACTTGATTCAGATCAATCGGTTTCATAGGCATTCCGAGGGTCGAACAAGAGCGCAGGCGCTGTCTGCATTTCGCGAAGCACACGTTCAACGTAAGCCGGCTGAATATCGATGCCGATCGCGTTACGATTCATGCGCCGGGCGACACGCAACGTAGTGCCCGATCCCATAAACGGATCCAGCACCCAGTCATTCTCAACAGTAAACAGTTTGATAAACCATTCGGGCAGCTCCTCTGGAAAGACAGCGCTATGGTCCTTATTGGAACACTCTGTCGCCAGGTGCAGCACATTGTCAGGATAGGCCATCGATCTCTCAATCCAGTTGGAGATATTCTTGCCAAATCCACTGCCCACCTTTGAAGCGTCTCGGATTCGATCCGTCTCGCTCAGTTTTCTGAGTCGTGATTTGGCCCACTCGCCCATCGGCACCATCACAGCTTCCTGGTACATGTTGAATTTGCGAGACTTGTTGAATTGCAACAAACGTTCCCAGGCGTCACGGAAACGATTCGGCCACTTGCCGGGGTAGCTGTTCTTCTTGTGCCAGATAAACTCTTCGGTCCACAGCCACCCCTGCTGTCGCAAGGCCAGAATCAGCTCGATGACATAAGTGTGCCGCTCCCCGTTGACAGCCTTCTCTTTGATGTTCAGGATGAACGTGCCGGAGGGCTTCAACACCCGCCGGATTTGCTCGGCAATCGGCAGGAACCACTCTACATAGTGATCCGGGTTGACGCCGCCGTAAGTATTGGCGCGACTGTCAGCGTATGGGGGAGAGGTAATCACGAGATCGATGCTGTTGTCGTCGATCTCTTTCAGCTTTTCCCGACAGTCACCCAGCAGCACTCGCGTCTCAGTTTGAGCCATCAGTGATTCCTCACAGTGAAACAACGCCCGTCAGATCATACTCCAGCGCGCCGGTGATCTTCACCGGCGTCATGCGGCCGGCGGGAATCTCGCCCTCGATCAACACCAGCCCATCCACTTCTGGCGCGTCGCGGTACGTGCGCCCAAACGACAGGTTGTTGTCATGGCCCTCGATCAGCGCCGTCAGCGTGCGGCCCACAAACTGCTGATTGCGCGTGAGCGAAATTTGTTGTTGCCGGCGCATCAGCGCGTCGCGGCGGGCCTGCTTCGTTTCTTCGTCCACCTGACCCGGCAACAGCGCCGAGGGCGTGCCCGGCTCGAACGAGTAGGTGAACACCCCCACCCGGTCGAACTGCATCTCATCCACAAAATCGAGCAGGGTCTGAAACTCGGCCTCGGTCTCGCCGGGGAAGCCGACGATGAAGGTGGTGCGCACGCACAGGTCGGGCATGGCCGCGCGCATCTTGCCGATCGTGCGATACACCCAATCGACGTTGGCGGGCCGGCGCATCCGGCGCAGCGTGTCGGGGTGCGCGTGTTGCAGCGGGATGTCCAGGTAGTGGCAGATCTGCGGATGAGTCGCTATCGTCTCGATCAGCCGGTCGGTGACGGCGCCGGGATAGGCGTACATCAACCGCACCCAATCCAGTTGCGGGGCCGTCTCGCAAATGTCGCGCAAGAGCGTCGCCAGGCCATCCTTCAGGCCGATATCATTGCCATAGTCGGTCAGGTCCTGGGCGATCAGAATCAGTTCGCGCACGCCCTGCGCGGCCAGGGCTTGCGCTTCGTTCAGGATGGCTTGCGGGGGCCGGCTCTTCATCGTGCCTTTGATGTTGGGGATGGAGCAGAACGCGCAAGGCCGGCGACAACCATCGGCAATCTTCAGGTATGCGCTGGCGCCCTGCACCGCCGTGCGCAGCACGGTGTGTTCGCCGGTTGGATCGTCGCCCACGGTAACGGCGTCGGTCGGCAGGTGATACAGCGGCTCGGGTTTGGTCCGGCCCCGCAGGCGCTCGATGAACTCAACGATGTCCATCCAGCGGCGCGTGCCGAGGACGCCGTCCAGGCCGGGCACTTCCTGCGCCAGCTTCGGCCCCCACAACTGAGACAGACAGCCCGCCGCGATCAACTGCTGGCGCGTGCGCTTGCCCTGCGCCAGCTCGCGCAGCGCGCGAATGGACTCATCGCGCGCCGGCCCGATGAAACCGCACGTGTTCACGATCAACACATCGGCGCGATCGGGCGACTGCGCGCCGCGATAGCCAGACGCGTCCAGCAACTGCGCAATGCTGTCTGAATCAACCGTGTTCTTCGAACAACCCAGAGACAAAAGGTAATAAGACTTCTTCGCCATCAAGAGCTATCTGGTCATTGGGGCATTGGGGCATTGAGTCATTGAGTCATTGGGTCATTGGAGGAATCACTCAATCACTCAATCACTCAATCGCTCAATCGCTCAATCACTCAATCACTCAATGGCTCAATCACTTCACTTGATTTCCTGGCCGTTGGCGTCCCAGGTGCGGCTGACGACCTGGTTGCGCTGGCCGGCCACCCCCAGCCGCGTGCCATTGATGATGACCTCGAACGCGCCGGCATTGCCGGTCTCGAACCCTACTGTGCGGTTGGCGCGCCAGCGAATGTTCGGCCCGATGGCCGGGATGCCTTCATATACGACGTTCTCATCCACGATGACGCGCACCCAGGCGCGTTCGCGCGCGTCGAGCACCATCTCGACCCCGCCGCCGGGCAGTGGTTGAACCACAGGCGCGGGTTGCGGCTCGCCCGCCGGGTTGGGCTGATCGTCGCCTGGCTGAGCCGGCGCAGCGCCTTCCGGGGTGGGCTGTGGCAACAGCGTCACCGGAAACGACGTCGGCGCGCCGGCGGCATATTGGCTCGTCGCGCCGGGACGCAACGCGGGCAGGATCACCAGACTCACGACGAGGACGACCAGAATCGCGCCGCCGGCAATCGCCGCGATCTTCAATATCTGGCTGACAGGCAGCGCCGCTTCGCCAGGCTGATAGCCGGGCAGCCTGGGCGCGCTGGTCGCCTCCAGTTCCACATGGCGGCGCGTCTTGAGCGGGCGCAGACTGAATGAAGACTGGAATGTGCTGCGCTGGTTCTGGCGCGCCACAATCTCGCCCCGGCTGAGGGTGAGGGCGCCCGGCCTGGCGATGCTATCAGGCCGCTCCATGTCGTCATCCTGTTCAGCCATCAGGTCAAGCTCCGTCTGGCTGTCGGGCGGCAATTCACCCTTCCACCGGATCTGGGGCAGCTTGACCGTCTGGGTGTAGCGCGAAACGATGGGCTGGCGCTCTGGCGGCGGCGGCACCACCTCGTTGAGCTGGGTAATCGGCACGCCGACCTCAGCTTCGAAATCTGCCAGTGCCTGCTCGACATCAAGACCGAGATAGCGGGCGTAGATTTTGATGAACCCTCGCGCCGGCGGGCCGTCGGGCAGGCGAGCGAAATCGCCGGCGTCAATCGCCTCCAGAAACCGGCGGCGGATTTTGGTGGCGCGCTCGGCCTCATCCAGCGTGACGCCGCGCGCTTCCCGCGCGCTGCGCAATCGACGTGCCAAATCGGACATGGTTGGAACGATTCTAGCACGGCGGGCAGGCAACTTAAAAACCCCGAAAGCAACGCGTGCTTTCGGGTCGCTTGCCGGCTCAGTCTGGCGCCATAAAGCGCGATCTCAGAAAACCACAACGGTGGTGGCGGCTGCCCCGCGCGGCGTGTAAAACGTCGCCGCGTCATAGGGCGCAACCGGGGCCGTCCAGCGCCAAAACCAGCGCGCAATGGGGGACGGCACGTTCAGACAGCCATGGCTGAGCGGCCGGCCATAGTCATTATGCCAGTAGGTGCCGTGTATGGCGACACCGCTCCAGGTAATGAAGGTTGGAAAAGCCACGCCGGGCAAGTCATAAGCATCGCTGCCGCTGCCGCCGATCATGCGCGCGGTTGGGTACTTGTACAGAACTTTGTGCGTCCCCATTGGCGTGCGAAAAGATCCGTAGCCACTGGCGACACGGCTGGTCAACACCGGCTCACCGTGTTCGAGAGCCGTGATGGTCTGCTGCTTCAGATCGACCTGGATTTGCTTGTCTTCCACTTCGGGGGACAGGGGCGTCAACTCCGAGGGGTCGAAGCGGCGAATGTGCGCTGCCGGCGCCCACGGGCCGGGGCTGTACGTCACGCCCTCCTGAAGCCGGTACCACCATTGTTCATCGGGGCCGAGGGCGGCGTCGATGACTCGGAAGACGCCGGTGTAATACAAGCGGGTTGAGCGGCCGGCTTTTGGGTCAGGCAGCAGGCGCGAGTCACTGAGCGGAACGGTCAATTCGCCCCAGAAGCGCTCTTTGGCGCGCTCCGGCTCCGGCGTGTTGAAGATTTCCTCAACCGGCTGGATCCACGACGAGTAGGCGTAACCCTCATCCAGCTTGAACCAGAAGATGTTGTGCGACATGACCGCTTCGCCCGCCACCTGCTCACGCAAGGGAAACACTTCATCGCGGCGCGCTTTTCGCACCAGTTTGGATTTGCGGGTGGGGGATTCGTAGATGTCCACGGCCCAGCTTGCGACACGACCCAGAGTAGCCGGCGGCGGCTGGGGCGGCAGCGGGTCTTCGGCAAATTCAACCCTGTTTGCGCGCGCGTTTGCGCGCGCGCCTGCGCGGGCAGCGCGCACGCTGACAAGCGGGGCCAGCGCAAGAGCGCCGGCGACACTGCCGGCGATTTTCAGCATCGAGCGCCGGTTGAGGCGTTGAGGCTTTCGATTCATGTTCTGCATCGCTCCATCCATCCGTTTTCGCCACACATGAACGCGGCGGTATTGCAACAAGGCACGATGGTAACGCGCGCTTTGACGCTCGTCAAATCAGCGCGGTAGAGACATTCCCGGAATCCACAATCAGGCCACGATGACCGGCGTGCCCTGCACACCGGCCGGCGTGAAGTAACTGGCGCTGGCGTAGGGCGCCGCCGGGGCCGTCCACCGCCAGACCCAGCGCGCAACCGACGCCGGCACGTTGAGACAGCCATGGCTGCGCGGCCGGCCAAAGTCGTTGTGCCAGTAGGCGGCGTGAATGGCCACTCCGTTCCAGGTCAGAAAAGTTGGGAAGCCCACGCCCGGCAAATCATAGAAGTCTGCTCCTTCCCCGCCGGTCATGCGCGCGGTCGGATATTTGAACAGCACCGTGTGCCGGCCAATCGGCGTGCCGAAATTCCCATAGCCGCTGGACACCCGGCAGGTCATGACCGGCTTCCCGCTCTCGTATGCCGTCATCGTTTGGCCGGCCAGGTTGACTTCAATCCGCTTGTCTGTGATTTCTGGCGCGATGGGAGTCAGTTCCGATGGATCAATAGGCCGAATGTCCACAGCCGGCACATAGGGGCCGGGGCCATACGACACTCCTTCCTGCAAACGGTACCACCATTGCCCGCCGGCGTCCTGCGCCGCGCCAATGACACGGAAAACGCCGGTGTAGTACAGACGCAGATAGAACCTGGCATTGGCATCTGGCGCCATCCGCGCATCCGTGTAGGGGGCAGTCACCTCCCCCCAGAACCAGTTGTATGCCCGATTCGGCTCCGGCTGGTTTTTGATCGGGTCGATTGGCTGCACAAACGACGAATAGACGAACCCGATATCTGTGCGATACCAGATTGGATTGTGCGCCATCACAGCCTGGCCGACCACTTGCTCCGCCAGAGGCATGATGCCGTCGCGCAACAACGTATGCACCAATGCCGAATCCGTGGTGGGCGAGCGGCGCACGTTGAGAAAATCTGTCGTCACGCGCCCCAGCGGCGCGGGCGGCGGCTCCGCGCCGAACTGCTGGGCCTTCACCGCAGCCGGCGCCGAGCCAATCCGAATCAAAGGGGCTGCAAAGGCCGTCGCGGCAAGTCCGCCGGACCATTTCAATACCGTTCGTCGCTTGAGTGCTCTGCCCATACGCATTTCATCCGCCCGTTATCGTACCAGCTTCGACACAATCAGGGAACGGCCAGGGCAAGCCTGGCAGGGCAAGCCTGGCAGGGCAAGCCTGGCGGCTTGCCCTACATCAACGACCTATAATGTCAGCCGATGTGGAACGTATATCTTGAGCCATCCAGCCTGGATGAAGCGGTGACGCTGCTAGCGCGTCATGCGACAGCTGATGACGGGGCGCGCATCATCGCCGGGGGCACCGATCTGATCATCGAGCTCGAGCGCGGGGCGCGCAGGGCCGGGACATTGATCGACATCTCCCGGCTGCCGGGCCAGGATCGCATCTGGCTGGACGAGCAAGGCTGGATACACCTGGGGCCATTGGTCACACACAATCAGGTGGTCGCGTCGCCGTTGTGCGTTGCGCGGGCATTTCCACTGGCGCGCGCCTGCCGCGAGGTGGGCGCGCCGCAGATTCGCAATCGCGGCACAATCGCCGGCAATCTGATCACCGCCTCTCCGGCCAACGACACCATCACCCCGCTGATCGCTTTGCAGGCGCGGGTCACGTTGCGCTCGACGCGCGGCATTCGCACAATGGCGCTGCGCGACTTCTATCGCGGCGTGCGCCGCACCGAGATGGCCGGCGATGAGATCATGACCGACATCGCGTTCCCGGCCCTCGACCCCAGCCGCCAGCGCGGGACATTCATCAAACTGGGATTGCGCCAGGCGCAGGCGATCTCGCTCGTGAACTGCGCGGCAGTGTGCGCATTCGACGACGCCGGCCGCGTAGTTGAGGCTGCTCTTGCGCTGGGCGCCGTCGCGCCGACAATCGTGCGCGCCCATGAGGCTGAGGCCGCGCTGATCGGACAATTCCTGACAGACGAGACCATCGCGCAGGCGGCATTGCTGGCGCAGCGCGCGGCCTCGCCCATCGACGATGTGCGCGCCAGCGCCGGCTATCGTCGCCGCATGGTAGCCGTTCTGACGCGCCGCGCGCTGACTGATCTGCGCGAGCATTCCGAGCGCACCGGCTGGCGCGATCAACCGGCCTTGTTGTGGGCCGACTCAACCCCTGACCCAGCGGCAGCCGCGCCCCTTCGCTCGTCGCCAGGGCCGATTGAGGTCACTGTGAATGGCCGGCCTTATTCCGTCGCGGGCGCGCACAACAAGACGCTCTTGCGCATGCTGCGCGAAGACTGCGGGTTGACAGGGACCAAAGAAGGCTGCGCCGAAGGCGAATGCGGCGCGTGCACTGTCATCATGGACGGGCAGGCGGTGATGTCATGTCTCGTTCCGGCGCCGCGCGCGCACGGCGCGCGCATTGTGACCGTCGAGGGAATCCGCCAAACGGGCGCCGGCGCGCCAAATGAGCAACTGCATCCGCTCCAGCAGGCGTTCATCGACGAAGGGGCGGTTCAATGCGGCTACTGCACGCCGGGATTCGTCGTCGCCGGCGCGGCGTTGCTGGCCGAGCATCCTCATCCCACCGAAGCCCAGATCAAGGAGGGTGTCAGCGGCAACCTGTGCCGCTGCACCGGCTATTACAAGATCGTCAGCGCATTCGAGCGCGCGATCGCATTGCGCGATGGAAAACTGCCAGGGCGCGATCGAAGCGACACCTGAACCAGAAGAAGCGAATGGAACACAACTTGCGCGCCCGGCCTGTGCGGGCGCTTACAACAGATGACAACGAGGCGCGGGCGCCATCTATGACAGCAGAAAATCGAAGCGCGCCACGTGAGCATCTGCGCGACGATCTCACGCCAGAGATCGAGACGCAGGCCGGCCCGCTGGCCGAGACTTCCACGATCGACTCGCACCGGTCAGGCTACGTGGCCGTGGTCGGCAAGCCGAATGTGGGCAAGTCAACGCTGGTGAATGCGCTGGTCGGGCGCAAGGTGGCGATCACCTCGCCTAAGCCGCAGACAACCCGCCGGCGCATCCTGGGCATCCTCACCCGCCCCAACGCGCAGGCGTTGTTTGTGGACACACCGGGCATCCACATTCCCAAACAAGCGCTGAATGCGTACATGATGCGCGAAGTGGAGCTTGCGCTGAGCGACTGTGACGCCATTCTGTTTGTGGTGGATGTCAGCCGGCCGCCGGATGAAGACGATCAGCGCGTGATCGAGCGCATCAGGCCCGTCTCTGCGCCAAAGTTCATGGCGCTGAACAAGGCCGACTTGATGGACGCCGCCGACGGGCCGGACAACGTGAAGCGGTTTCTCGGCCTGTTTGGCGATGAGAACAACGCCGTGTTCACGTCGGGCGTCAAAATCAAGCAGGAAAACCTCGATGAGCTGCTGGAAAAGATCGTTGCGGTTCTGCCTGCCGGCCCGCAATACTTTCCGCCGGATCAGTACACAGATCAGCCGGAGCGTATGCTGGCAGCCGAACTAATCCGCGAACAAGCGTTGCGCTTTCTTGAACAGGAAGTGCCGCACGCCGTGGCTGTGGCGATCAACGAATACACGATGCGGCCAAACAAGACGCTGTATCTGGCCGCCACCATCTATGTCGAGCGAGAGTCGCACAAGGGCATCCTGATCGGCAAAGGCGGCCAGATGCTGAAGCGGATTGGCAGCGAAGCGCGGCGCGAGATCGAACGGGAGCTGGGTCACAAAGTGTTTCTCGAATTGTGGGTCAAGGTGCGCGAACACTGGCGGCGCGATGAGCGGTATGTCGAGCGGCTGGTGTCGGCCCTGGAATGACGCGAGGCTGAAGCCATGAACAAAGCGCATATCCAGTATCTGGCGCTGTCAACAGTTGCGGTCGCGCTGGGCGCGACGTTGCTGGCCGGCTGGGGCAATGTGCTGGCCGCCGGCATGGTCGGCATTCTGGGCGGGCGGCGGGTCGCCAAACCGCTCACCGATCCGCGTATGGGCAAGGTGGCCGGCGCCGCCATCGGGTTATGGATTGGCGCAGGGGCTGTCATCGGCCAGGTGGTCGCTTCGATCATCGCCGGCGCCACCACCAACACCGATATCACCCCAGGCGCGGTTGTGCTTTTGGGACTGGTCGGTTTCGCCGTTGCCTGGTTCTCCGCCACCATCGCCGGGCGCGAGAACGTGCGCCCGCCAGAGCCAGAAGAGGAAGCCTGATTGGATTTTGGATTTTGGATTTTGGATTTTGGATTGGGCATTGAGGATGAAGTGAAGGTCTGCCTGTTGGTTGCCTCACAATCGTCAATCGTCCATCGTCCATCGTCAATTCCACATGACCAGTCGAACCGAAGTGGGCGCATGGGGCGAAGCGATCGCAGCGCGTTATCTGGCTGAGCGCGGGTACACGGTGCGCGATCGCAACTGGCGGGCCGGCCACGGCGAACTGGACATCGTGGTCGAGCGGGCCGGCGTGATTGCATTCATCGAGGTGCGCACGCGGCGCAGCGATCTGTTCGGCTGCCCTGAAGAATCACTGACACCCCACAAACGGGCCAAGCTGATCGAGACCGCGCAGCATTATCTCGACGCCCACAATTTGTCTGAGGCGCAATGGCAGATCGACGTGATCGCCATCGATCTGGACGACCGAAACGCCGTCCGGCGCCTGGAGCATTATGAGTGTGCGGTTGAGGGTTGACGGTTCGGAAGGTGTGGAAGGTTCGCAAGGTTGGGAAAGTTCATTCAGGTTCGCAAGGCGGGGGAAGTTGAGGAGAGATGAGTTCATTGAGTGAGGCGCTGCAACGGAAATACGATCATTTGCGCGCCATTCTGGCCGGGATGGGCGACGTGATCATCGGGATGTCAGGCGGCGTCGACAGCGTGCTGCTCGCCAAGGTGGCTGCCGACACACTAGGGAGCAAAGCCCTGGCCGTGACCGCCGACTCACCCTCGCTGCCCCGGCGAGAATTGCGCGAGACCATCGAACTGGCCCGGCTGGCCGGCATCGCCCATCGGGTCATTCAAACCCGCGAGGTTGAAGACCCGCGCTATGCCGCCAATCCGACCAATCGATGTTACTTTTGCAAGACCGAGTTGTTCACACAACTCGAGCGGCTGGCCGATGAACTTGGCTTTCACTGGATCGCGTATGGCGAGAACGCCGATGACGCCGGCGACCACCGGCCCGGCGCACTGGCGGCCCGCGAGCACCGGGCGCGCGCGCCGCTGAAGGAAGCGCAACTCGACAAGAGCGATATTCGTGCTCTGGCCAGACACCTGGGATTGCCGGTGTGGGACAAGCCGGCCTTTGCCTGTCTGGGATCGCGTTTCCCATACGGCGCTCAGATCACGCCGGAAAAGCTGGCGCAGGTGGAAGCCGCCGAGGATGTGTTGTGGGAGCTGGGATTCCGACAATTCCGCGTTCGCCATCACGGCGAGGTGGCGCGCATCGAAGTTGATCCGGCTGACATGCCTCGCGTTCTGGAGCAGGCCGGCGAGATTGGGTCACGCATCAAGCGCGACGCTCGATTCGCCTACGTCGCCCTGGACCTGCTGGGGTACCGGCGCGGAAGCATGAACGAGCCGGTGGCAGAACAGATTCGCGGCGAGTTGACGCCGGCGAACATGATCCCCCTGAGCAGTCTGTAAGGCTTCAGGTTTCAGGTGTCGGACTCCTTTGAAGCGTCCAACACCTGATGGGGTAGACGCTTAGGCAACCGCTGCGGCCAGGCGATCGATTTCGCGGGCCACGTTAAAGGCGGCATCGGGCTGCGCCAGGCGTAGCGAAGCCTCGCGCACGCGCGCCAGTTGGGCCTGATCACCCAGCCAGGCGCGCAGTTGATCGACCACCGCGCGCGGCGTCGGGCAAAAGACTCCCGCCCCATGCTGTGTGAGGTAGTCCACGTTGCCATCTTCCTGGCCAGGAATGGCGTCGTACATCAAAATCGGCAGGCCGGCCAGAAGCCCCTCGCACAGCGTGAGCGTGCCAGACTTGGAAATCAGGATGTCGGACGCGCCCATCAGCTCCGGCATGTTGTCCACAAAACCCAACACGCGCAGGGGGATGCGCGCTGGCGTCGCCTCCAGCTCGGCGCGCAGCGCCTCGTTCCGGCCGCACACGACGATCAATTGCAGCTTCAGGGCGCTGCGCATGATGGCGCAGGCCGTTGGCCCAACAGCGCCCATGCCGTCGCCGCCACCCGTCATCAGTGCCACCGGCAGATCGTCGCGCAGGCCCAGGCTCGCACGGAGCGCCGCACCGCCCGACATACGCTCGCGCAGGTTTGGCCACACCGGCTGGCCGGTGAGGATCACTTTGTCCGGCGGCAGCCCATGCTGCAAGGCCTGCTGGCGCGCCTGCTCTGTCGGCACCAGACAGGCATCCAGGTCGGCGGCGAAATGCGCGGCATGTCCCGACGCCAGATCCGTGACAACATGCGCGACTCTGGCCGGGTATTGCAGGCGACAGATCACTGGCGGCAACAACTGGCTGAACAGCGGATGACACGACACATACACATCGGCAGGGTAATCGCGCAGCAGCCGGCTTGCGCGCGACCAGCCGGTCCACACCAGCCATGCGCGCAGCAGCCTCAGCATGGCCGGGCGATTGAGCGCGTGAAAGAGCCAGGCATGTATGAAGCGGGCGCGATTCACGACTGCCGGGTAACTCCGTTCGCCCTGATCAAATGGAAATGGCAGGTACGGCGTTCCGTTGACCACCGCCGTCTCATAGCGATTGGGGCACATCAATGAAATCGCCTGTGCAACCGCCTGCGCTGTGCTGCGGTGTCCGCCCCCTGTGTCTTCGTAAAGGATCGCAATGCGTTTCGCCATGCGCCGGGCAGTATATACACGAGGGAGCGGGGGAGCAGGGGAGTGGAGGACAACTTGAGAACTTGAGAACCTGAGCACTTGAGAACTTGAAACGGGCTGTGGGATATGATTTGGGTGGCTTCGGAGAGGCCGGGAGAACGTCAACGTAAACGTCAATATCTGGACTGATTGGAGGATATGGAAGACATCATGAGGAACAAGATTACGATCATCGGCGCCGGCTTTGTCGGCGCGACAACGGCGCATTGGCTGGCCGAGCGCGAGCTGGGGGACATCGTGCTGCTCGATATCCCCGCCACCGAGACGATGCCCAAAGGCAAAGCGCTGGATATGATGCAGGCCGGCCCGGTGCTGGGCTACGACACCCACATCAGCGGCACGACCGATTACGCCGACACCGCCGGCTCGGACATCGTGGTCATCACCGCCGGCCTGCCGCGCAAGCCGGGCATGACCCGCGAAGACCTCGTCGGCAAGAACCAGGCCATCATCACCGACGTGGTCAACAATGTCACACGCACGTCGCCGAACAGCATTCTGATCGTGGTCACCAATCCGCTGGACACGATGGCCTATCTGGCCTACAAGCTGTCGGGCTTTCCCAAACATCGCGTGATCGGCCAGGCCGGCGTGCTCGACTCGGCGCGTATGAGAACCTTCATCGCCCAGGAGTTGAACGTGAGCGTGCAAAACACGCACGCCTTTGTGCTGGGCGGCCACGGCGATGAGATGGTGCCGCTGGTGCGCTACTCCACAGTGGCCGGCATTCCCATCACCGAGTTAATGCCGAAGGAGCGCGTCGAGGCTATCGTGCAGCGCACGCGCCAGGGCGGCGGGGAGATCGTCAACCTGCTCAAGACCGGCAGCGCCTACTACGCCCCCGGCGCGGCAGTGGCCGAGATGGTTGAAGCGATTCTACTCGATCGCAAGCTGATTCTGCCTTGCGCGGCATATCTGGAAGGTGAGTACGGCCTGCGCGACATGTACTTTGGCGTGCCGGTCAAGCTGGGCCGCAACGGCATCGAGGAGATCGTTCAAATCAATCTGCTGCCGGAAGAGCAGGAGATGCTGAACAGGAGCGCTGCGCTCGTGCGCAGCACCATGAGCGCGCTGAAATTCTGAACGCCGAATACCAGTCGCGTCCATGCGTCTGCTCAAAAGCTGCCTGCTCGATGAGCCGCTGCCCAGGCTGTCGGCCATCGCCGACGCCTGGGACATTGCGCTCGAAGTCGCATCAACGCAGGAGATGGCAGAGGCGCTGGCCGCGCGTATGCTGACGCCCGACGCAGTGGATCAGGCGATCAGCGCGCTCCAGCCGGAGGCGCAGGCGGCCCTCGGCGCGCTGGTTGCTGCGAATGGCCGGATGCCGGCTGCCGCTTTCGAGCGGCGCTTCGGCGTCATTCGGCCTATGGGGCCGGGCAGGCTCGAACGCGAGCGCCCGTGGCTCGCGCCGGCCAACGCCACCGAGACGCTGTGGTATCGCGGCTTCATCTTTCGCGGCTTCGACCGCAGCCTGAGCAACCCGGTCGATGTGTTCTACCTGCCCACCGACCTGTTGCCTGCCATCGCGGAGATCAGGGACTGGCGAACCGAAAGCGCAGAAGCGCGCGCCGGCCAGACCGCGCCGGCCCGCGCCCCATCTGCCATCTCACCGCTGGGCCTGGGACAACAGACGCTCGACGATGTGACCACGCTGCTGAGCCACATCCAGAACACGCCGGTGCGTCTGCAACCCGACGGGCACTGGCATACGCGCAACGCGCGGGCTGTCGAGCCGATGTTGCGTCAAACCGGCCTCGATGAGGCGCAACGCAAGCGACGTTTCGCGTTCCTCCAGCGCCTCATCACACGCATGGGCTGGCTGCGCGCAACACACCCCGTCTTGCGGCTGGCGGGGCAGCCGGTGATGGACTGGTTGCAGCAGCCGCCGGCTGCCCGACTGCGCGGCCTGTGGGAAGCCTGGCGTAATGACGCGGAGTGGAACGATCTGCGCCAGGTCGAACGCCTGTCGTTCGAGATGGAACATGCGTGGAGCAATCACCCGCTGGCCGAGCGGGCGGCGATATGCCGTTTGCTTGCGGAATGGGCGCGGCGCCGGGCCGGCCAACCCTTCACCCCGGCGGAGTTCATCGCAGACACGCGCGCAAACCATCCCGACTTCGCCCGGGTCGATGGCCGGTACGACACCTGGCATATCCGCGACGCTATCACCGGCCAGTTCCTGAACGGGTTCGAGCACTGGGACAATGTGGAGGGCGCGCTGATCGCCGGCCTGCTGGAAGGGCCGCTGCAATGGCTGGGCGCGCTTCAGATCGACAGCGGCGCAGTCCATGTGACCGCGTTTGGCCGGCATGTGCTGCTCGACGAGCCGTCGCCACAGATCGCGACCAGCAAGACGGGTGGGTTGCGCGTCGGGCCGGAGGGCGATGTGTGGGTTTCGGACACGGCGCCCTGGCAACGGTTTCAACTGGCGCGCATCGCGGACTGGATCAGCTTTCAGAACGGCGGACACGTTTTCCGGCTGTCGCCGGCGTCGCTGGCGCGCGGCCGCGAACAGGGCATCTCTGCGCCGCGCGTGATCGAGTTCCTTCAACGTCACAGCGATGCGCCGGTTCCGCCCAACCTTCTGCGCGCAATTCGTCAGTGGGGCGAACGCGGGGTCGAGGCGCGGCTCGAAGTCGCCACGCTGTTGCGCGCCAGAGACGCAACCATGCTGGATGCGATGCTGGCGCTGCCTGCGGTGAGAAACGCGGCGGTGGAGCGACTGTCGCCGACTTGCGCCATCGTGCGCGCGCGAGATGCGGATGACCTGGTTGCCGAGATCACGCGCAGCGGGCTGCTGGTCGAGTTTTCGGGCTGGCTGGCAGACGGCCCGGCAACGCGCGAGGATGCGCGCCAGGAGGCGTGCTAGGATGCGCCGGATGGACGATCCCCAGGCGCAAGACCCGGCGCCGCCAGGCGGTTGAAAATGGGTTCGAGCGCCGCATAGGTTTGTTGAAAGACGGCGCACAGGCTGGCGTAGCGTTGGACGTGATCGGGCGCAGGTCGTTCGGCTTCGATGACCGGCACAATCTGGTTGACGACGCTGAAATTGGGGAACAGACCGACGCCGATCCCGCCGGCAATCGCCGCCCCCAGCGCCGTCGCTGTCGCATCGAGGCGCGGGCGCAGCAACGGCATTCCGTACACGTCAGCCAGGATCTGCCGCCAGAGCGCGCTGCGGGCGCCGCCGCCAATCACCGACATGCGTTGCATCTGCGCACCCTGCGACCGCAAGACATCGAGGATCCAGCGCAAATTGAACGCCACACCTTCCAGCACAGCCCGCGCCATCTCGGCCCGGCCATGCGCCATTGACAGGCCGACGAACGCCGCGCGCGCCTGCGGATTCCAATGCGGGCTGCGCTCGCCCAGCAGATAGGGCAGGCACAGGACGCCGCCCGCGCCCGGCGGGGTTGTCGCCGCCAGAGCGTCCAGTTCGGCGTAAGCGGGGCCGGCATCTGGCCGGCAGTTCAACAGGCGCTCAAGCCAATCGAACGCGCCGCCGGCTGCCTGCATATTGCCCAGCGAGAAGCACAAGACGGGATCGAGATGCGCAAAAGTGACGATGCGTTGCTGCGGGTCAATTAAAGGATGCCGCGCGCTCAAAGCCATCCAGGCGGATGAGCCGATGTAGGTGTAAGCATCGCCTTCTTGAATCGCGCCAGAGCCAACCGTGGCGCACGCGCCATCACCGCCGCCGATGACGACCGGCGTTCCGGGCAGCAGGCCAGTGAGCCGCGCGGCTTCCGGCGTGACCTGTCCGATGACAGTGGTGGAGGGATGCGCTTCGGGCAGGATGTGGCCGGGCAGGCCGACAGCGCGGATTAGATCATCGGCCCAGCGGCGGCGCTCCAAATCGTACAGTTGGGTGCCAGATGCGTCGGAGTAGTCGGTCGCAAACCGGCCGGTGAGCAGAAAAGCGGCATAGTCTTTGGGTTGCAGCACCCAGCGCGTGCGGCGATAGACCTCTGGTTGATGCTGCCTGATCCACAGCACTTTGGCGGCGGTGTAGGCCGGGCTGACCCGGTGGCCGGTCAATCGATACACCGCGCCCTCGCCCCCGCTGGCCTGAGCAATGAAGGCAGCCTGCTGCGTTGCGCGTTGATCGGCCCAGATGATGGCCGGGCGCAGCGGATTGCCGGCGTCGTCCACCACCAGTGCGCCCTGCATGTGCCCGCTGAAGCTGACGACGGCGATTTGAGCGGGGTCTATTTCCGATTGCGCCAGCAAGCGACGTGTACTGTTCACCAGCGCGCGCTGCCAGTCCGCCGGGTCCTGCTCCGCCCAATTGGGCTGTGGATAGGCGGTGGGATACGCTTCGAAGACGCTGGCAACGGGCTTGCCGGCGGCGTCGATCAACGTGGCCTTGTTGCCCGTTGTGCCGAGATCATGAGCCAGAATGAGATCTGCCATTAGGTCATTCCTCCTCTATCGACTCTAGGTGTCCTGTTATCTGGCCGATTGGCTGGCGCAGCATCTCTGCGGAGACAATGGCAGAGCTGTTGCGCGCCGCGTGCACCACGGCCAGCAGTGTGCTGGCGCACTGCCAGACAGGCCGGGATGGGTATGCCCCAGCCGCAGGGACGCGCCAAACTGCCCGCCGCTGCAGTACGCCCACGCGGTTGGATCGGCTGCGAGGCTGCTGATGTCGAGCCAGCCGATGGTGCAGCCCGGCCAGCCCAGCGCCTCGGCAACCGGCCGCCATATGGCAATCACCAGCGGACTGGCGACCACACTTTGGCAGTTGCGCTGAAATGCGGTGTTGCCGTTGCGCGCCAGCACATCAATCCAGACTTCATTATCGGGCATCCACAGGTGCGGCGTATCGTCCGCGGCCATGTCGCTGACCGACTGCCCGGCTTCGACAAACGACACCCTGGCAAACACCGGCCGCCTGTCGTCGTTTTGACGCCGGTTTCGCTGAAGCGGCCTGTTTTGACGCGCACGACATTGCTGCTGTCATCCCACCAGTTTGTAGCCCCGGCCCCGCACTGTCACCAGATATACCGGTTCCTGCGCCCCCGGCTCCAGCTTGCTCCGCACCCGGCTGATCAGCTTCTCGATGCGCGCGTCGTCCACATCGTTCAGATAGTTTTCGCCCCACACTTCCGTGACGATGGTGTACTTGTCCACAATCTTGTTCAGCCGGCCATACAACAGCAGCAACAGCTTGTACTCCAGCTCGGTCAGCGGCTCTGTCAGCCGGCCATCCACATACACATCCCCCGCGTCCACATCCACACGCACCCCCCGCTCGCGCTGATCGGCAGCGAGCGCGTGCCGCTTCACAAATGCCTGCCATAGCGCCCCCGCGACCGGCCCCGAATCCATTGTGTCCGGCGCATCCTCATCGTCGCGGACAACGTCCGCAGGCGCTTCGGGCAGCAGGCCTTTGACCCGAAGCTGGGCCAGCGCGCGGTGCTCCGCGCGGGCATGGCTGAACAGCGCCATCAGCGCCTCACGTTCCGGCGGCGTGATCTGCGCCCACAGTTTGGCGCACTCCTGGTAGATGGTCGCGTCCGCGTCGAAAGCGTGCGCGGCGACGGATTGCGCCTCGCGCCGGGCGCTCTGCGGCGCGCCGGCGGCCACGCGCTGGTAGATTTGCGTCACGCTCTTGAGCAGGCCGGGATGTCCGCCGGCCTGCCGCGCCAGAAAATCGATTTCGTCCGCGTCCAGCGCCGGCCCATCCGTCCGGATGACCTCCCGGATCATTGCGCGCGCGTCTGCGGCGGCCAGAAAACCGATCCAGCGGGTTTGCGCCGCAAAGAGTTCGACGAACTCGCCGGCTTCGTGGTCGGTCCGTATGTCGGGCAGGGGGCGGTCGGTGGCGGTCATATAGGTTAATTGCTCGCCGAAGCGGTCCCGGGTGGCGCGCAGATTGAGGAACACGCGCCCGTCCAGTTTCTCGAACGGGTCGTCGAACTCGTCGAGCGCCAGCGCGATTCGGCGGCCTGAGTCCTGGCACAAGGCGGTCAGGGCGTCGTTGAACGCCAGCGGGCTGCGCAAGGGTGTCGGCGGCTCCACCACTTGTTGATATAGCCGGTCCAGCCGGAGCAGCAGCTCATCCTGCGCCCCGGCGCGGCGCAAAGACTCGATGGCATTGCGCAGGACGATCTCGTGCAGGGCGCGCTCGCTCCGCTCCGGCATCAGATTGCAATCGACGTACACAAACAGCCAGTCGCTGTCGCGCTCTTCCCACAGCGTTGCGCGAATCTCCGGCGCGCAGATTGCCCGCAACAAGGTGGACTTGCCGGTGTTGCTCAAGCCGACGATGGAGGCGCACTCGGCGGCGCGCACGGCAGATAGCAATGATCGAATCTCGCGCTCGCGGATCATGTGATTTGCCTTTCGTGAATCCTCCCGCACAGCGCGCCAGATCTGCGCGGTTCTGCGGGAGGCGCATACCAGATGGATACAATTCTATGCGTGGACAGGTTTTTGCTTACGATTGCGCTGGTCGGTCTGATGACGTTGCTGTACTTTCGGATTGTGCGCGGGATCGATCGCTTTGAGAAGGAGCCGGCGCGCTATCTCCTCGCGGCGTTTCTGTGGGGCGCCGCGCCGGCCGTCCTGCTCGCCCTGATCTTTCAGTTGATCCTGTCCATCCCCGTCTCCCTGATTCTGGGAGAGGAGTCGCTGGGCAGCGCCCTGTTCGGCGCATCGATCGCCGCCCCGGTGACCGAGGAGGTCTTAAAGGGCGTTGCGGTTGCCAACATGTATCTGGCGCGCCGGCGCGAATTCGATGGCTGGGTGGATGGGGTTGTCTATGGCGCGGCAGCCGGCTTTGGCTTCGCCTTCGTCGAGAACGTGTTGTACTTGATGGGCACGGAGACGCTCGAAGAGTGGCTGGCGCTGTTCTTCCTGCGCGTGATTGTGTTCGGCTTCATGCATGGCTTCTGGACGGCGCTCACCGGCATCGGCTTTGGCGTTGCGCGCAATGCCAGGTCGGGCGCGGTCAAGGCAGCGGCTGTCCTGGCCGGCCTCGGCGCGGCCATCCTCTCGCATCTGCTGCACAACGCCGCCCTGACGCTGGCCGACGCGTCGGGCGGCGCCACTGTTTTGATTGCCCTGGTCAATTACGGCGCTCTGATGATCGGTCTGGTGGTCGCCAGCGTCGCCGCGCTCTATCACGACCGGCGCGTGATGAAGACCTACCTGCTCGACGAAGTGCCGCTAGTGCTCACGCAAGAGCAGTACGCCTCGCTGATCACTGCGCGTTCTGCCGCCGGGGCGCGGCTGGGGCTTGCGCCGGCCCGCCAGCGCGCGCTGGTTCAGGCCGCCGCCGAACTGGCCCAGAAAAAGCGCCAACTGGTCGCCCTGGGCGAGGCCGGCATGGCTAACCCGCACATCGACCAGTTGCGCCAACAGATTCGAGAGCTGAGGGCAGAGCGGTGAGTGCTGAGTGCTGAGTGTGATCGGCTCTCGTCAATCCAAAATCCAAAATCTAAAATCTAAAATCCCAAATGCCGAAGGGCTTGCCGCATCGCCTCACGGTCGTCCCACGGCGTCTCGGTCATGCCAAAGCACATCGACTGTTCGTGCCCCTTGCCGCACGACACCACGATGTCGCCCGGTCGCGCCAGCGCGCACGCCTTCTGAATCGCCTCGCCTCG
>DAOTYS010000146.1:0-11441 GCA_034434575.1 Thermoflexales bacterium | reverse complement strand
TTCTCGACATCGCCCGTTCGCAGTCTTTGCGGGCGGCTCAGGATTGGTTTGCCGCGACCAGCTTGAAGGCGTCCAGTTTTGGACTGAGCGTCGCGTGGCGCGATTGGTACAGTGAGCGGAACTATGTGGAGAGTCTGCCGCGATTCATTGAGGAAACCAGACTGGCTGCTGCGCTTGGCGTAACCCGTTGCGTGACCTGGGTCATGCCGTGCTCGAACGAGTTGCCATTTCACGATCACTTTGCCCTGGTCGCGCGCCGGCTGCGACCGGTGGCCGAGATTCTAAAAGCCTACGGCATCTGGCTGGGTCTGGAGTTTGTCGGCCCGCGCACCCTGCGCGCCAGTCGGAAATACGACTTCATCCACACGATGGACGGCATGCGCGCGCTGGGCGCGGCCATTGGCGCCGGCAACATCGGCTTTCTGCTGGACTGTTTTCACTGGTACACCTCGCACGGTCTCATTGGCGATATCGAGGCGCTCGCGCCGCAGGAAGTGGTGTATGTGCATGTCAACGACGCCCGCCCTGGCCGGTCGCCGGACGAGCAGATCGACAACGAGCGCGATATGGTCGGCGCGACCGGGGTGATCGATATCGCCGGCTTCCTGGGCGCGCTGCGCCGCATCGGATACGACGGCCCCATCACCGTGGAACCGTTTAGCGCGGCCATCAAGGCCATGCCGGTTGAGCAGGCTGTGGCAGAAACCAGCCGGGCGCTCGACGCCGTTTTGTCCTGAGCGGTTCGTTGTGACCCATGACAGAAGGGCAACACACCGCGATCTCGATGGCGCTGCTGGAGCGCCATTTTGGCGTGCCGGCCTTTCGCCCCGGCCAGCGCGCAGCCATCAGCCATATTCTCAACGGGCGCGACACACTGGTCGTGATGCCCACCGGCAGCGGCAAGTCGCTGATCTATCAGTTCTCGGCGCTGTCTCTGCCCGGCACGGCGCTGGTGGTCTCGCCGCTGATCGCCTTGATGAAAGACCAGGTGGATCGTTTGAGCGAGCGCGGCATCGCCGCGACGTACATCAACAGCTCACTGTCATCGGATGAACAAGCCCGGCGCATTCACCGGATGCAGAACGGCGACTGGCGACTGGTGTATGTCGCGCCAGAGCGGCTGCGCAACCCGTCGTTTTTGGCGGCGCTCAAGAAGGTCAGGATATCGCTGCTTGCGGTAGACGAGGCGCATTGCATCTCGCAGTGGGGGCACGACTTCCGGCCGGACTATCTCCATTTGGGCGCAGTGCGCAAGCTGCTCGATGAACCGGTCACGGTGGCGCTGACCGCCACGGCCACGCCGGAGGTGCAGGACGACATCATCCGGCAACTGGGTCTTGCCTCTGCCGAGCGCATCGTGACCGGCTTTGCCCGCCCCAACCTTGTCTTTCATGTCCGGCACACACCCGACCTGCGCGCGAAGTTGCAGGCGTTGCGCAAGCTTTTGGGTGTGGTCAAAGGCGCCGGCATCATCTACGTGGGCACCCGCCGCGAGGCTGACGAACTGGCGCTGACGCTTGAGGCGGACTATCGCATCCCGGCGTTTGTCTATCACGGCGGCATGGATCGCCGGGAAAGAACAGCGGCGCAGGATGGGTATCTGAACGCCCCAAACGCGGTGATGATCGCCACCAATGCCTTTGGCATGGGCGTTGACCGGCCCGACGTGCGCTTCGTGGCTCACTTCCACATCCCCGGCACGTTGGAAGCGTACTATCAGGAAGCCGGGCGCGCCGGCAGGGACGGCAAGCTGGCTCAGTGCGTGTTGCTCTACGCGCCCCAGGACCGCAAGTTGCAGGAGTGGTTCATCGAAAACGACGCCCCCTCGCGCAACGAACTGGCAGCTTTGCACAGAGCGATCGCGTCTCGCGCGCGCAATGGCGTGGCGCGCGTGTCGGTCGAGGAACTGGCGCGCATGACCCGGCTATTCGACGTCAAGCTGCGGGTGGGCCTGTTGCAGCTCGAGCAGGCCGGCAGTCTGGAGCGCCTGGATGAGGAGGGATACGGCATTCCGTTCCGCGTCGGCGCGTTGACGGAAGAGGCGCTGTTGGCGACAGCAGAGGATGTGCAGCGGCGCCGCGCGCACAAGCGCGCCCAGTTGCAAAAGATGATCGCCTACGCCGAATCGACGACTGAATGCCGGCAGGTCATGTTGTTGCGGCATTTTGGCGACATGAGCGAACCGCGCGCCAAACCATGTTGCGACTACCATATCCGCCGGTCGCGCGGCGAGTTGCCCGCGCCGGCGACTGACGCCGGTCACACGGCGGAAGCCCACGCCGGCCCTGATGGCGATGGCGGGCCGGTTTCGACGCTTGAAGCGACGGGCATCCTGTTTGCCCAGGGCTTGTCGGCGCGAGAAGTGGCAGCCAGGCGCGGGCTGTCGATCACCACGATCTACCATCACGCCGCGCAACTGATCGCCCGCAACCAGATTTCGCTGCGCCAGTTGGTGACTGAACAGGTTGAGATCGAAGTGCGCCGGGCCGTCGAACAGGTCGGCGCCATCGACAAACTTGCGCCCATCAAGTATTTGTTGCCCGACACAATCGATTATGGCCAGATCCGTTGTGTGATTGCTGCGATCAGCCGTGAGCGCGCGAGAGAGAGTGATTGAGCGATTGGGTGATTGAGCGATTGAGTGATTGAGTGATTGAGTGATTGAGCGATTGACGATTCTTGTGTTGACGCAGTTGCACTCACCACTCACCACTCAGCACTCAGCACTCAGCACTTGGCACTCAGCACTCACGAGTTTGCGTCGGTGTAAATCGTTCCATCGGGCATGGTGGTTTCGACCAGCACGATCCAGGGCCAGGCATCAGCGGGCAGATCGGAGTCGCGCAGCGAGGCCTGGGTGAAGTTGGTGTCGCGCAACACCGCCGGCCCGAATTGCGCCCTGCGCAGAATGGCGCGACTGCAATCGGCGCTGGTGAGATTGGCGCGCAGCAGGATGGCTTCGCTCAGGTTGGCCTCTCGCAGATTCGCCCATGTCAGGTTGGCTTCAATCAAACTGGCGCGCTGCAGGAAAGCGTGGTTGAGGTCGGCCCGGCTGAAGTCAGCCAGATCGGCGTTGGCGTCAGACAGATCGGCGTGGGCGGCGGCGGCATCGACCAGATCGGCCCCGCCCAGGTGCGCTCTGGAGAGCCGGGCGCGGACGAGGCGCGCCTGACTGAAATCGGCGCTGCTGAAATCGGCGGCGACGAGGCGGGCTTCGGTGAAATCGGCCTGCCGGCAGTCGGCGCCCACGGCGTCTACTGCATGCAGACAAGCCTCAGTCAGCGATGCGCGCGCCAGAATTGCGTCGTTGAGCGCGGCATTTGAGAGGTCGGCGCGCGTCAGATCAGCCGCAGTCAAATCCGCCTGGCTGAGATCGGCAGATATCAGGCGGGCCTGGCGCAGATTGGCCTGCGCCAGAGAAGCCCCGGCCAGGTTGGTCAGGCGCAGATCGGCGTTTTGGAAGTTCAGGCCGCGCAAGTCCAGCCCGCTCAGATCGACGCCGGACAACCGCGCGCCGGCGTCCGGCCCGCCGGCGACTGCGAGCAACTGGATGACTTCCTTGCGCGTGAGTTCAGCCATAGGCGCGCCAGAGTCTGACCGGAGCCGGTTGTCAGACTCCGGCGGGACTCAATGCAGATCGACCTGGCTGTAGTCGCCCAGGGTCAATTTGTAGGCGCGCGGTTTGTGAGACGACCTTGCCACAGTCACATTGCGCCCGATCAAACTGTCCTGGAGGCGCGCTGGAAGATCGCTGATCCGGCAATTCTCCAGCACGATGCAACGCTCGATCTCTGCGTTCTCGATGAGGCAGTTGTGATAGATGCTGGTGAACGGGCCGACGTAACTGTTCACGATGCGCGTGTTCTCGCCGATGATCGTTGGCCCGCGCACGACGCTGTTAATGATCTGGGCGCCGGCGCCGACGGTCACGCGCGAATCCACCGATGAATCAGCATCCACTGTCCCTTCGATGGCGGGCGTCAGTTCGCTCAGCACAAGGCTGTTTGCTTCGAGCATGTCCACAGCTTTGCCGGTGTCTACCCACCATCCTTTGTGGACATAGGGGTATACGCTGAAACCGTTGCTGACGAGCCACTGAATGGCGTCGGTGATTTCGAGTTCGTTGCGCCAGGAAGGTTTGATGGCTTCGACGGCGTCGAACACATGCCGGTCGAACATGTAGATGCCCACCAGCGCCAGGTTGCTGGGCGGGTCTTTCGGTTTTTCGATCAGGCGCGCAATGCGACCCTGGTCATCCAGGACAGCGACGCCGTACTGGCGCGGATCCGACACTTCGGTCAGCACGATCTGGCTGTTGTGCGTCGAGTCTGCGAACTGGCGGATGAGTGAATGGATGCCGCCCTGGATGACATTGTCGCCCAGAAACATGACGAATCGCTCATCGCCCAGGTAATCGCGGCTGATCTTGACGGCGTGGGCCAGGCCGAGCGGGGCAGGCTGAGGGATATAGGTCAGCCGAACGCCCCAGCGCGACCCATCGCCTGCGGCGGCCTTGATCTCTTCGCCGGTGTCGCCGATCACCACGCCGATCTCGGTGATGCCGGCGTCGCGGATGGCCTGGATGACGCGAAAGAGCACCGGCGTGTTGGCGACCGGCAACAACTGCTTGGCGCTGGTGAAGGTGAGCGGGCGAAGCCGCGTGCCTTTGCCGCCGCTGAGAATCAATCCTTTCATGGGCAGCACCCGCGCGCGTCAGCGCCCGAACATGCTCTGGAAGCGCATCATCAGACCGAGGTCGCCCTTGATGCGGAGTTTGCCGCTCATGAAGGCCCGTGTGGGATCGAGTTTGCCGGTGAGGATATCAATCCAATCCTGAGCTGCGACCTCGATCGTGACAGTCGGGCTGGGCGCTGCGCCCTCGGCCAGGTCACACTGGTTGTCGGCGACCTTGATGTGATAGGCGCCGCCGCCCTCGCCCGTGGCGTTCAACTGAACAACGGCATTGACGCCTTTGGCCTTGGCCGGGTTGAAGCTGGAGATCATTCCTTGAAGGGCTTCTGCGAGAGTCATTCTGGTTTTGCTCCTCTGATCAGTGTTCTGTTTGGCGGGCGCCGGCGCCTGATCTGCGGCCCCGGCGCAAATTGAGGTTTCGTCGCGGCGCCTGTCGCCGGCTGGCATGGAGGGCGCCCATTCGCAAGGCAGTATAGCGTCACGGTTGGGCTTGTCAAGACAAACTTACGTTATACTCTCTCGGATTCGCCGCATGAAGTGTTCCACGGAGATCCCGGATCGATGAGACGACGCGCCTCCCCGAGATCTATGCTCAGGATCGGCGGCATGGTTGCTGTCGCTGTGCTGGCGCTGGTGCTCCTCGGCAATCTGATCGCTTTTGCCACCAGCCGGGACCGGCTTCCGCGTGAGACCTACCTTGCGGATATCGATGTGAGCGGCGCTACAATCAATGAGGCAATCAATCGGGCGCAGCGCGCGCTTCAGGCGCCCGTATCGCTGCGCTATCAGACGGTCTCGCTGACGCTGTCCCCCGCCCAACTCGACTTCAAGCTGAATGAAACGGTCGCCCGGCTGCTGCTGGAGGGCGTGTTGAAGCGCAACCAGGGCTTTGACCAGTTCATCCCGTTCATGCTTCGGCAAGCCACGCCGACGCGGCTGCCGCCGCCCTACCAGTACTCTGAATCGAAGCTGCAAGACTATCTGCTCGAGCTGGCGGCGCAGTACGACCAGCCGCCCACGCCTCCCACCGCCGACCCCGGCACGCTCAATCTCCGGCCCGGCGCCGACGGTCTTGCCCTCAACCTGGTCGAAGCACGCGACCGGCTTCTGGCAGCGCTGTCGTCGGGTCTGTCGCGCCTGGTCGATCTACCAGTCGATGTGGCGCCAATGACCAAAGTCGGTATGCAAGCTTTGGGGGATTTGATCTCGGCGCGCGTGTCTGGCTTCGCCGCCGTGGGCGGCAATGTGGCCGGCGTGTTTGTCAAAGACCTCAAAACCGGGCAGGAGTTCTCGCTCAATGGCGATGTGGCTTTCTCGGCGGCCGGCTGGCTGAAGCTGGCGCTGGTGATCGAGACGTATCGCGTCGCCGGCGAGGTTTCGCCCGAACTGAACGATCGGCTGGCCAGCGTTGTTGTCGAGGGCAGCAGCCTGAACGCAAACGATGTGTTGCGCGAGTTGGGGCAGGGGGATGCCAATCTGGGCGTGGGCGCGCTCAATGTGCTGTTGAAGAAGCTGGGGCTGGTCAACACTTTTCTGGCCCAACCTTTCGACCAGCGCACGATTCCGCCGACAATTATCACGCCGGCCAACTCGAGGGCCGATGTGACTGCTTCGCCAGACCCGGCTGCGCAATCGACGCCTGTCGATGCCGGCCTGTTGCTGGAGATGCTCGATCAGTGCCGCGCCAATTCCGGCGCGTTGTTGCTGGCCTTTCCGCAGCAGTTCACTGCGAGCAAATGTGAGCAAGCCCTCGCGTTGCTGGGGCGAAACAGGCTAAATGGGCTGTTGGAGGCTGGCAGTGGGGGCAGCCCGGTGATCAGCCGGCAATCCTGGGATGCCAACAACCATGGCGTGGCCGGATTGGTGCGCTCGCCGGGAGGCGACTATGTCGTGGTCGTGATGCTGCATGGCTCAAGCCCGCTCAACTGGGCGGACACGTCGTTGATCATTGCCGATATTGCCCGCGCTGCTTACAGCTTCTTCAACAACGGACAGGCCCCTCCGGCTGCCCAACCGCTGACGGCGCCCCCGCCACCCTGAACGATTTTGGATTTCGGATTTTAGATTTTGGGGATTGACGATTGACGATTACACGAGAACACCAGAATCTGCCATTTGTAATCTGTGATCTGTGATCTGTCGTCTGTGCTCCGCCCTCGGTCATCCGCCATCCGTCTCTCGCTTGAGCACCATGATCGTTTCGTCGTCAAAGGCGCCTTCGCAGCAGGAGAACTGCTCCACCGCGCTCATGATTGCCTTGACGATGTCGCGCGCGGGCAGGTGTCGCGCCGCGTCCAGGGTGCGGCGTAGTCGGTCCATGCCGAACGCATCATCCTCGTCGTTCAGCGCGTCGATCACACCGTCGGTGTACAGCAGCAGCGTATCCCCCGGCGCCATGACAATCGACCGGGCTTCGAGGTTGATATTTTCGACGACGCCCAGGGCGATGCCCCGCCCCGATAGCAGCTCCAACGCGCCACTGGCGCGGATCAGCATGGGTGGATTGTGACCCGCGTTGGCGTATGCGAGTTCGCCCGTGACTGGATTCCAGATGACATAGAACACTGTGATGAACAGGTCTGAGCGGGCATCGGACAGGATGAGCTGGTTGACGCGCCGGAGCGCCTCGGAGGGGGTGCGGCCGGTGAAGGCCACAGCGCGCATGAGGGTGCGCGACAGGGCCATGAATAGCGCCGCCGGCACGCCCTTGTCGGCCACGTCCGCAATCACCAGGCCGTAGCGGCCATCTTGCAAGGGCACGAAGTCGTAGAAGTCACCGCCGACCTGGCGGGCGGCCTGCCAGTCTGCCGCCAGCCCCCAGCCGGGGACGCTTGGCGCTTCCCTGGGCAGAAAGCTGGTCTGGATTTCGCGCGCCAGTGACAGTTCCTGCTCCAGTCGCTGGCGTTCCAGCGACTCGCGATACAGCCGGGCATTGTCGATTGCCAGCGCGGTCTGTTGCGCGATGCCGGTCAGGATGTTCAGCGCGCGGCCCGCCGGAAGACGTTCAGGAGCGTCCACGCCGATAACCATCGCGCCCACAGGATCGCCTTTGGCGATCAACGGCAACGCGGCGCAGACTCCGAGTCCCAGGCGCTCGGCGATGATTTCTGGCGCCGGGTGCAGCACCTGGATGGCTGCGCCGTTGGACTGTCCCTCCAACCGGGTGTCAATACGCTGAAACCACTCGCGCCAGGCAGCCATCGGAAACGCATCCTGGTTGAAACGCTCCTGGGCTTCGGGCGAAAGGCCATAGGCCTGAGCGGCGCGCAAGTTGACATCATTGCCCTCGCGCACGAAGATGGCGCATGCATCGACGCTGACCAGCAGCGGCGTCAGTCGGACGACCGAGGCTGCGATGTCATTCAGATCGGCCTGTTCGCTCACTGCCTGGGCCACCTGGAGCAGCGCCGCCGTCACCCACGATTCTTCTTGTTGTGCGACGTTCGCCCGCACTGCGTCGATGACCAGAGCGGCCTGGTTGGCCAGGCCGGCCAGCAACTCGCGCCGCTGCCTGGGAATCACGCCGCCGTCCTTCTGGCCGACCAGCATGGCGCCGAGCAGTTGATCCTGAGCAATCAACGGCAGCGCAAGCACCGGCACGGCCAGGCGCCCGCGCTCGGCGCCCATGACAGGATGTCGCGTGGCCAGCATTTCTTCCAGCGCCGGCACATCACCGGGCAGCAAGACATCCCCAATGACCAGATGTTCATTGTGCGACAGGGCGCCATGCAGCGCCGAGATCTCAAAGCAATCGGTCGCCGGCTCGTAGGTGAGCAGCGCGCAGCAGTCCACGCCGGTCAGCATCGGCGCGAGTCGGGCCACTGCGGTCAGCGCGTCTTCGAGCGATTCGGCGCTGCGGGCCACTTCGGCCACCTGGAGCAGGGCGGTTGACATCCAGCTTTGCTCGCGTTCGGCTTCGTACAGCCGCGCGTCTTCGACTGCCACAGCAACCTGCGAAGCCAGAACCTCGATGTAGCGCCGGTCGTCTTCGGTGAAATCGGCCGGCCGGTTCGACTGGAGGTCGAGCACGCCAATCACGCGGTTCTCGATGAGCAGCGGCGCGGCGATCTCGCTGCGCGTTTCCGGCAGGGCGTTCATGCAGATGTAGCGCGGGTCGGTTGACACGTCGGCTACGGCGATCATGCGGCGCTCCTGGGCGCTGGCGCCCACCAGGCCCTGGCCGATGTCCAGCCGGGCGCCGATCATGCTGGGATGGGTGGCCGAGCGGAAGACCAGATCGCCTTTTTCTTCGTCGAAGAGCACCAGGCCGACGAAGTAGTAGCCGAAGGTGTCGCGGATGGTCTGGGTCAATCGCGGCAGCAGTTCTTCCGTATTGAGGATGGTGGCGGTCTGGCGGGCGACTTCGGCGACGAGTTCGAGTTGCCGGGCGTGCGCTTTCTCTCGCGACAGGGCGCGCGCGTTCTGAATGGCCGAGGCAGCCTGGTTGGCGATGATGCTCAGCGTGCGCAGATGCGACTCGGTGTACGCGCCCGGCATGTCCGATTGGATGGACACAGCGCCGATGATGGCCTCTGAGGTGACCATTGGCACGAACACCGCCGAGCGCGGCGGACGTTCGCTCATGTAGCGCGGTTTGGCCGGCAGATGCTCCATCTCGGTTTGGAAGTCGCGCACCAGCAGCGACTGGCCGGTGTCGCGCATCCATCCCACGATGCCTTTGGCTTCGCCCAGGTGAAAGCGGGAAGGCGCCCTGAGGATGCCCCGGTCGTAGCGCACCTTGATGACGTAGTCATCCTCGTCGAACAAGCCGAGTTGAAAGCTGTTGACGTCGACCAGTTGCGCGGCGCAGTCGTACACCAGCCGGCACAGCGCGTCTTCGTCGAGCGACGCCGATGCAATGCGGTTGACAGCATTGCTCAGCGCCTGCAATTCGGCGACGCGCTGTTCGAGCGCGCGTCGTGATGCGCGGCGACGCCGGTAGACATAGCCGGTTGCAGCCAGCAGCGCCAGAAACGCAGCCAGCATCAGCCCCGTCAGGCTGACGATCAGAATCACCGGAACTTCGATGGAAGACATGCGGCGCGGTGAGGATACCATGAGCGGCGCTTCGACGGCTTCGACAAGCGGTTCGACAAGCTCACCGCTCCGCTCAGCCGCCGCCATCGCAGCCGTTGCCTGAGCCTGTCGAAGGCAACGGCGCCGGCTTTGGCGGCTTCGACAGGCGGTTCGACAAGCGGTTCGACAAGCTCACCGCTCCGCTCAGCCGCCGGGAAGCGGGGGTTAGAATGCGCTGCATGAGGGTTGCATGGCGCAGAGCTTTGGCGCTGCTCATCATGGGCTTGCTGGTCGGAGCTGTTCCGGCGCTGGCTGTCCAGCCCCGGCAGGATGGGGGCGCCACGCCGGCACTGGCCGCCGAGGCCGGCTTCAATGGCTATGCCAAAGTGGACACCTGGCTGCCTGTTCGTGTGGCGTTGAGCAGTGTCGTGGCTGTTGAGGGTGAGGTGGTCATTGTGTCCGAGGAGGCAACGGGTATGCGCTATGCCACGCCCGTTGCGTTGACGCCGGGCGTCCGCCGCGACTTGACCCTCTATGCGCCGCCCGGCAGTAATGCGGTCAGGGTCGATTTTGTGAGCATGGGCCGTGTGCTGGCCAGCGCCCAGCCGGCCTTGCGCTTGTTGTCACGGCAGGATCGGGTTGTGGTGGTCCTCGGTGATCCGCCCGATGGCTTCAACTTTCTGACGGCCCTCCCGACGCCGTTTGATGGGCGGAGCTACGTGGCCCACATCACGCTCGACCAGCTTCCCGATCGCTCGGCTGCCCTGGCGTCGATTGATGCGGTGGTGTTGAGCAATGCTGACACCGCTGCCTTCAGCGGCGCGCAGCATGCGGCGTTGCGCGCATGGCTTGTGGATGGCGGCCATCTCATCATCAACGGCGGGCCGGGCGCAGCGCTTACGTTGGCTGGGCTGGCCGATGTGGCGCCGGCGCGCGCAAGCAGCGCGCTGATTGCCACGGCACTGGACGGGTTGCTGGACTTCGCGCGGCCCGATGCGTTGTCGCCGCTGGCAGACGCCGATCGCGGCGATCTGCTGGCGCAGGCCACTGTCCTCAGTCCGGTGGCGCCCGACGCGCAGACTCTGGCCGCTTCGCGCGACACGCCGCTGATGATGCGCCGCGAGTTGGGCCGGGGGCTGGTCGACCAGCTTGCCTTCGATGCGACGCTGGCGCCGGCGCGAGACTGGGCCGGCAGGACGGCGGTGTTCGGCTCGATCCTGGGCGGGCGCGTGGACTTGCCGAATGCGCTGGGCGCCATCCGACGAGATCCACGGCGCGATACGCGCGATGATTACCCGGCGCTGGTGGCCGCGCGGGCGCTGCCTGGCGCGGCGCTGCCGGCGTTCTGGGTGGTGGCCGGTTTCCTGGTTTTGTATGTGTTGTGCCTTGGCCCGCTCAATTTCATGGTGTTGCGCCGCTTGCACAGGCCCGAACTGGCCTGGATATCGATTCCCGTTTTGGTGACGGCATTCACCGTGTTGGGCCTGGCAACCGGGTTTCGCTTGCGGGGCAACGAGCCGCAGATCCACCGGCTGAGCGTTGTTCTGGGTGACGCCCGGTTGGACGAGACTGGACGCGCCGCCGGGCGCGCCGGCGCGGCGGCGCATTCGGTGGTCGGGGTCTATGCGCCAAGACGGATGACGCTGGATGTGGGGTTAGGCCGGGGCCTGGCGCGCGAGGTCGGACCGACTTCCGGCGCAGATGCCGCCTCTGCCAGGGGCGTGACACTGGCC
>DAOTYS010000145.1:0-1828 GCA_034434575.1 Thermoflexales bacterium | reverse complement strand
TGTACGCCGACCTGCACGCGCACATGATCGCCATGCCGCTCGCGTATCTGGCGGTGGCATTTGCGCTCGCCTTCGCCGGCGGCGCGCGACGCTGGCTGACCGTGGGCATGGCCGCGATCGTGGTCGGCGCGCTATGGCCGACCAACTCATGGGACTATCCCGTTTACCTGGCATTGACACTGGGCGCAATGGCGGTCGGCGCAGGACAGGACGCCGGGCGCGCTGGAGAAGCCGGCGCCGGCGCCTTCGTTCGCGCCGTGGTGAAGACGCTGCCGGCGATGGTCGTCTTCGTCGCCCTCACGCGCGCGTTCTACGCGCCGTATCTGGAGCACTACGGGTCGGCGTACAACCAGATCGACCGCTGGCAGGCCGAGACAACGCCGCTGGCCGTTTACCGAACCATCTACGGCGTATTTCTGGTCCCGCTCATCGTGCACTTCGCCTGGGGCGTCTGGGGGACGCTGCGAAGCCGTCCACCCCAGGCGCGGTCCAGATGGATTGCGGCCGGGCTGGCGACGGCCGGCGTGACGGCCGCGCTCGCCCTGGCGCTGGCAACTCAAAACGCGCCGGTTGCGATTGTCGCCGCGCCCATGTTGGCGCTGGCGGCGCTGGCAGCGGTGATGCCGGGCACAGCCGGCCCCACCCGCGCGTTGTGGCTGATGACCGCCGGCGCATTCGCTTTGACGTTGTTTGTCGAGCTGTTCACCCTGCGCGGCGACATCGGCCGTATGAACACCGTGTTCAAGTTCTATATTCAAGCCTGGTTGTTGTTGAGCGTGAGCGCGCCGGTGGCGTTTGTGTGGCAGATCGAGCGCATGGGCGCGCCGCCGGATAGCCGGGGGGGAGAGCCTGCGGCGCGACGCAGCCCGGCTTTAAGCATCTTAAAAGGCGCGTTCCTGGCCGGCGTGACAATCTCGCTGCTGGTCGCCGCCATGTATCCGGCCTTCGCCATTCCGGCCAAGATCAACGACCGTTACACCCGCGCCGCGCCGCAGGGGCTGGACGGCATGGCCTACATGCGTTACGCCGAACGCTTCGAGGCGATTGGCGGCAAAGAGCGCGCCTTCCCGCTGCGCTATGACTACGAGGCCATCCGCTGGATGCAGGATCATGTGGACGGTTCGCCGGTCATCATCGAAGGCACCACCGGCGGAAATCTGTATCGCTGGGGCAACCGCTTCTCGATCTACACCGGCCTGCCGGCGGTGATCGGCTGGCAATGGCACCAACGCCAGCAACGCGCCGCGCTGAGCGATCGCATCGTGTACGACCGCGACGACGACCTGAGCGAGTTTTACGGCACCCCCGACATCGCGCGCGCGCTCACCCTGATGCGCCGCTACAACGCCAGGTATGTCATCGTGGGCGATCTGGAGCGCGTGTACTACGACGAGGCCGGCTTCGACAAGTTCGACGAGATGGTTCGGCTGGGTTATCTCACCATTGCCTACCAGAATCCGGGAACGACGATCTATCGGGTTGAGGGTTGAGGGTTGAGTGCTGAGTGCTGAGTGCTGAGTGCTGAGTGCAGCATTCTGACTCCTGACTTCTGACTCCTGACTCCTGTCTCCTGTCTCATGCTCGATCTTATTCTCTGGTACACATGGCTTCAGGTCTTCAGCCTGGGCGGCTGGCTGATTGCCTCGCGCTGGCTGCGGGGGCTGCCGGATCGCGGGTACGGCGTCAGCAAGGCGCTCGGTCTGCTGCTGGGCGGGTTCGCTTACTGGTGGGTCGTCACCATCGGGCTATCAGCCAACAACACCGGCGCCGTGCTGATGGCGCTAGCCATCCTGTTCGGCACCGGCATTGCGCTGTGGCAGCTCGAAAG
>DAOTYS010000144.1:0-17167 GCA_034434575.1 Thermoflexales bacterium | reverse complement strand
GCTTTGACCATCTCGCGGTTGCGCAGAGCTTCAAACGCCTGGTTGATATCGGCCAGCGCAAAAGGCTGATCCAGCGCCAGCCAGTGTTCCGCCCGCAATTTGCCCTGCTGAACCAGCGCAACCACTTGCTCGTGCGTCTCGGCTTCGTCGTAGCCGCCATTGTAGAAGGTAAACGTGCCGCGCGCGCGGGCCGGATTCAGCGCACAGGCGCCGAATTCGTCAATGCCGTAGATGCCGATCACGCCAGCGGGCTTCAACAGCGGCAGGGCCTGGTCGAGCAGGCCGGCCTTGCCTACCGCGTCGATGATGACCTCAAAACCGTCGGGATGCGATTGCCGGCATCGCTCGATTGCGTCGCCGGCGCGATAGTCGGCATACACCGTCGCGCCCACGGCGCGCGCTGTGGTCTCTCGCTCAGCATTTCCCAGCATCGCCACTGTCGCCGCGCCCAGGTTGCGCGCATGGGCTGCAAATGCCAGCCCATTGCCGCCCGATCCGATCACCAGCGCAGACACGGACGCGGATCGCTGGCCGGTCTGCAACAGCCGGGTGTAATAGCTCAGCGTCTCGCGCTAGGTGATCATCATCGTGGCGCCGGCCGGATCGAAGTTCGGGGGCAGCTTTTGATTGATGCGATGGCCGGCCCACTGCTCTTCTGGCAAACCATCCTCGCGCATGGCCCAGTGATCTTTGGCGATGCCGTATTCAGCGTATCCGCCCCAGTTCACATCGAGGCCTGTGTTCGGCGGCGGCGGCGCGCCTACCCGCGTCACAAGATCGCCGGGGCGATAATGGCGCACCTTGCTGCCCACCGCCACCACCCGCCCAATGCTTTCGTGCCCCAGAATGGTCGGGTAATGCACCGGCCAGGGAAATCGGCCATGAATCAAGTGCTGATCGGTGCCGGTGCAGGTGGCGCCGTAGAGCAATTCGCACAGCGCGTCATACTCTCCCACCTGGGGCATGGGAATATCGCGCACCACCAACGCGCCCGGTCTCTCCACAATCGCTGCTTTCATCTTGCTCCTGCCTCAATCGCCAATCGCCAATAAGGCAACAGGCAATCGTCAATCATCAATCATCATTCATCATTGCCTTATCTGGCCCAGCCGGGACCGTAGTGCTCGCGATTGGCGCTCAAGATCCAGCCCAGCCCGAACGGCTCCTCGAAGGGCCTGAACGGAACCAGGGCGGCAATCTCATCCAGCCGTTTCAGAACATCGGCCGGAAGCGGCCCCTTCTCGACGGCCCGCACATTTTGTTCGACCTCCGCCACCGAGCGCGCCCCCATTAACGCGCATGAGATGTCAGGATTGGAGATGACGAATCGAATGGCGACCTCGGCGACCGGCATGCCGATCTCGTCGAGGAAGTCGTACAGCGCGAGATACTGCGCCCGGCGCGGCGAATTCAGCCAGCGCGCGCCGTGCCGGATCTGGTCGTCGAAGCGCCGGGCCAGCGCGCCCTGTTGCAACGGCGAGCCGATGATGACGCCCATGCCCATCGCCTTTGCCGCCGGCAACACCTCATGCTCCGCCTCGCGCCACAACAGGCTATAGTTGAAAGCCGTCAGCAGCACATCGAACTTGCCGGTCTTGATGATGTGGGCCATTTCATAGGCCGTGGTTCCGCCCAGGCCGGTGAAACGGATCACGCCCTGGCGCTTCAAATCATCCAGCACTTCCATCACCGGCCCGTCGAAGTTGACCGGGTCCGACCACCAGTTGTACTGGCCAGGCCGGTCCGGCTCGTGAATCATCAGGATATCCACGTGGTCGCGTTTAAGCAGGCGCAGACTGCGCTTGACCGATTTCATCAGGCCATCTTTGTCCTGCGGCCTGAACGGCTTGGGCCGGCCGCCCAGTTTGGTGGACAGAATGAACGGCGTCTTGACATCCTTGAGCGCCTTGCCGAGCACCTCTTCGCTGTTGGCATAGCTGGGGGCAGTGTCGATGTAGTTGACGCCAAGCTGAAGCGCCCGATGGATCGTTGCCCGCGCCTGATCATACTCGCCGCCGACGCTGGAGACAAACAGGCCGCCCAGGGCCAGTTCGCTGACTTGCAGGCCGGTTCTTCCTAACGGTCTTGTGTTCATGTCGCGCCTTCCGTGAATGAGTGAATGAGTGAATGAGTGAATGAGTGAATGAAGCGATTGCGGCGGCAACAACTGCGCCGCATCCCAGGCACATTCTATGCCGGCGCGCCGCCTGTGGCGTCGGGCAGGATGCGCCACGCAACCAACGGGATTCCGGCGGCCGCGCTTCGGCGGCCGCGCTTCGGCGGCTGAGCTTGTCGAAGCCGTTGAAGCCACAGGCTCAGGCAACGGCGCAGCCTCTGCGCGCTATGGCAACGCGATCCCGGCCAGCCGCTCGCTGATCTCCCACACCGCTCGCCGCAAGTCGCGGTCGTGCGCCAGAGGCGATGGGGCGGCGATGCGTTGCCGCGCGAAGTACTGGCCGGTGGTCGTGGCGACATCGGGCGAACTGGCCAGATATACTGGCGTGGCGGCGCCGGCCTCCACACTGGCGCCTTGCGCCCCATAGCCGGTTCTGAGCAATTTGGTGTCGATCACGCCGGGGTGCAGCGCGTTGGCCGTGACGCGCGAGCCGGTCAACCGCTCGGCCAGCTCGAAGGCAAACAAAAGGTTGGCCAGCTTGGACATGGCATAGGCCTCGTGCCCGTCAAATGGGCCGGGGCCTGGCAGGCGATCGAAGTCAATCCGGGCATTCTGATGGGTCGTTGAACTGACGACAATGATGCGCGCCGGCGCGCTGCGTTTGACCAGATCGAGCAACAAATGATTGAGCAGAAAAGGCGCAATGTGGTTCACGGCCAGCGTCATTTCGATCCCATCCTCGCTGAGCCGGCGTTCGGCCATGAAGACGCCGGCGTTGTGGATCAGCACGTCCAGCCGCTCATACTCGGCCAGGATTTCGCCGGCCATGTCGCGCACCTGCCGCAGGGAAGCAAAGTCGGCGACGACCGGCGCCACGCGCTCATTGGCGCTGGCGCGGCGAATGTCCTCAACCACGGCCTCGGCGCGCGCGGAATTGCGCCCATGCGCCAACACCCGCGCGCCCATGCGCGCCAGTTCGAGCGCCGTCTGTTTGCCGATGCCATCTGTCGCGCCGGTGACCAGAACGGTTTTGTCCCGCATAATCGCTCAATGACTCAATGGCTCAATCCCTCGACCGATAGCGCAGTATAAAACCAGCCGGCTGCCAAATCGCTACAATTCATGTCATGAACAGCAAAGAGCGCGTCCGATTGGCGTTCGAGCGCATAGAACCAGATCGCGTGCCGCTGTGGTACGGGGCGGCAGACGGATTGACCCATCGCCTGATGGCTTCGTGCGGCGTTCCCGACGAAGAAGCGCTCATGCGCCGGCTGCATATTGATTTCCGCCGCGTGCACGCCCGCTACGTTGGGCCGCCGCTCGGCAACAAGAACATCTGGGGAGTCGAGCGCGGGGGAGATTATTACGGCCAGCCGCTGTCGCATCCACTGGCCGGCGTCGAGACGATTGAACAAGTCGAAGCGTTCGCCGGCTGGCCCTCGCCAGACTGGTTCGACTTCTCACACCTGCGCGCCGAATGCGAGCAGTGGCGCGACTACGCCATCATCGGCGGGCCGTGGGTGGTGGTGTTCACCGATGCCACCGAACTGGTGGGCATGGCCGAGTTCTTCGAGAAGATGCACACTCATCCCGAGGTCATGCATGCCGTGATGGAGAAGGTGAGCGACTTTTATCACACACTGGCCGCGCGCTTCTTCGAAACATGCGGCGATCTGCTCGACATCTTCTTCTTCGGCGACGATATGGGCACACAGCAGGCGCTATTGATCTCGCTGAACCACTGGCGCGCGTTCTGCAAGCCGCACATCCGCCGTTTCATCGACCTGGGCCGGCAGGCCGGTCTCAAAACCATGTTCCACTCGTGCGGCGCCGTGCGGGCGCTGATTCCCGATCTGATCGAACTGGGCCTTGACGCGCTCAACCCCGTCCAGGTGCGCGCCAAAGGCATGGACTTGCAAGGGCTGAAGGCGGACTTTGGCCGGCAGATCGCCTTTCACGGCGCATTCGATCATCAGCAGGTCTTGCCGTTCGGCTCGGTGGACGATGTGCGCACCGAAGTGCGCCGCGTAATCGACATCATGGCGCCGGGCGGCGGGTTTTGTCTCGCGCCCAGCCATGACCTGATGCTGGACGAATTCCCGCCCGAAAACGTGATCGCCCTGTATGATGAGGCCCATGCCTACGGCCAATATGCAGGCAAGGAGTGACATGTTGAAACTCAAGTCATTGATCGAGCCGGGCGACCCCGAGCGCATTTCCACCGGCTTTCGGTTCACCGAAGGCCCGGTCTGGCTTCCCGGCGGCTATCTGCTGTTCTCCGACATCCCGGCCAACCGCATTTACAAGTGCACGCCAGACGGCAGCGCGACGATCTGGCGCGAGCCGAGCGGCAACTCCAACGGCCTGACGCTCGACCGCCAGGGCCGGCTGATCGCCTGCGAGCACGGCAACCGGCGCGTGTCGCGCACCGAGACCGATGGCCGCATCACCGCGCTGGCCGGCCACTATCAGGGCAAGCGCCTCAACAGCCCCAACGATGTGGTGGTGAAGTCCGACGGAACGATCTACTTCACCGATCCCCCCTACGGCATTGACCTGAAAGACCGCGAGCAACCGTGCAATGGCGTGTATCGCATCCTGCCGGATGGAACCATCGAATTGCTGGCCGATGATTTCGACCGGCCCAACGGCCTGGCCTTCTCGCCCGACGAGTCCGTGCTGTACATCGACGACTCGCCGCGCCGGCACGTGCGCGCCTTCGACGTGCGCCCCGACGGCACGCTGGCCAACTCGCGCATCATCGCCGACATGGATCACCCGCAACCCGGCTCGCCTGACGGCATGAAGATCGACGCCGAAGGGCATCTCTACGTGACCGGCGCCACCGGCGTGTGGGTGTTCGAGCCGGATGGCGAGTTGTTGGGTGTGATTGCCACGCCGGAGCGCCCGGCCAACTGCGCCTGGGGCGACGCCGACCGGCAGACGCTCTACATCACGGCCCAAACATCGCTGTATCGCATCCGCGCCAAAGTGCGCGGGCTGGGGCCGGCCTGAGCTTCCCCCCGTCTTCTGCGTCTTCCCGCAGGTTTGAACCGTGCGGGAAGACCCACGGGGGACAAATCGCGCCGGGTCGATCAGGGCTTGATAACGCTCGGCAAAAATGCGCGCGGGGTCAATGGCGTCGGCAGCGTCATCACCATTCGCTTCAGCGCGCCTGTTGTCGCGGAGTTTTTCTGAACCAGATACAGATTGCCCTGTTCATCCTCGCCGAAAGAGGACAGGTTGGTCACGCCGCTCAGTTTCAGCGCGCCGACCCAGGCGCTGCCATCGCGCCGTATGGCCCAGATATTCCCAGATCCGTAATCGCCATAGAAATAGACACCCGCCAGCAGAGGATATTGCGCGCCGCGATAGACGTAACCGCCGGTCACCGCCACGCCCTCAGCGTGACCGTAGACAGTGATGGGCAAAGTCGTGTTCAGCGCCGGCGGGTTGTCGCAATCACTGAAATTGGCTGTATTGAATCCGTTCAGGCCCTCGTTCAGCCGCCAGCCATAGTTCTCGCCGCCGGCGCTGCCGGCCGGCTGGAAGTTGATTTCCTCCCAACAATCCTGGCCCACATCGCCGATGTATAAATCGCCGGTGAGCCGGTCAAACGAGAATCGCCACGGATTGCGCAGGCCATAGGCCCAGATTTCAGGCTTCGCGCCGAGCGTCTGAAGAAAAGGATTGGTCAAAGGAATAGTGTAGGTGACCGCCCCGCGCGGGTTGATGCGCAGAATCTTGCCCAGCCACACACTCAGGTTCTGTCCATTCCCCGCGCTGCCCCAGGGGTCTCCCCCGCCGCCGCCATCGCCCGGGCCGATATACAGGAAGCCATCCGGCCCAAATTGCAGTTGCCCTCCGTTGTGATTGCTTGCCGGCTGAGCAATGGTCAGAATGGGCGTGACAGAAATCACGTTGGCAGTGTTCGCCGCCGGATTCGAGACCTTATAACGGGCAATGACGACATCGCCAACACAACAGGGCGCTTTGGTCGTGTAATAGAGATAGAACTCGCCGTTTGTCTCATAATCCGGATCAAAAGCGATGCTCAACAGACCACGTTCGGAAGCAGCGGCCTCCACCTGGTCCGTGACCGTCAGGAAAGCGGCGGGGAGCAACACACCGTCGTGAGTCAGCACACGCACACGCCCCGGCTTTTCAACGACAAACAACCGGCCGCTACCGTCGCCGGCGTGAGTGACATGCACCGGATTATTCAGCCCGGATGTCACCACTGTCTGCAAGCTGAGGGTGAAGCCGGGCAATGATAGGGCCACGGCCGGCGCAATGGGCCGTTGCAACCCGCTCGCCTCGCGTCCGTGCGAACCGTGAGCGATCTGGCCGGCGACAGCCAGCCCGGCAGTGACAGACCCGGCCCCCACAACTGCCGCAAACACGCCCAGGAAAACGACCCACCCGCGCGCTGAACACTGCCGCATGCCCGACCTCCATCATCACACCACACTCCAATACGTCAACGCCACAATACCACGGGTTGCGCAGGACGCCTTCACGGCCAGGGGCAGCCTCCCCCACACCCTTGCCCCCTTGCTCCCCGGCTCCCCTGCTCCTCCACAGCGCCGCCCAATCACCGGCTGCTGTCCAGGGCTGCGCGGATCAAATCCTGTTTCAGCTCCCACAGCCGCTGTGTCAGCGACACGTGGTAGATGTGCGGGTTGACCAGACGCTTGACGCCGGCATCCAGCCGGTTGACATCCGCCACGCGCTGCTGCCGGATCTGCTCGAGCGTCGGCCATGCATACACCAGCCGGCCCTCGCGCAGCACATCCACCAGCAGCGGCTCCACTTCGCACACATCTTTCTGTTGCAGGGATCGCTGTTGCGTGTGATCGGTGGGATGGCGCAGCACAAGACGGCCATTCGGCTCAGCGAGCATCTCACGCGGATCTTCCTCGTCGAGACTGAGCAAATCGGCCGTGGCATTGCAGCGCGTGTCATACAGCCGCCAGGCCCGTTTGTGGCCGGGGTTGGGGGTCTTCTCGGCCGATTCAGAAATCTTGATGGCCGGCTTCCAGCGGCCCTGGTCATGCACCGCCACCAGCTTGTACACGCCGCCCAACGCCGGCTCGCCCCACGAGGTGATGAGCCGTGTGCCAACGCCATACACCATCCGTTCGATCACCCGGTCGGCGTCCACTTCCCAGCGCTTCGCCTCTTGCCGGATCTGGGTAATGATCTGCCAGATCAACAGCTCGTCCAGATCGTTCGACAGGACGATGGATGTGTCGGGGAAGCCGGCCGCGTCGAGCATCCTGGCCGCCTGGATCGTCAGATATGCCAGGTCGCCCGAATCGATGCGCACCCCCACCGGCTTGTGCCCCTTGCGCGCCAGCTCCTCGAACACGCGAATCGCATTTGGAACGCCGCTCTCCAGCGTATTGATGGTGTCCACCAGCAGGAGACAATCGTCGGGATACACATCGGCGAAGGCGTGAAAGGCGTCCAGCTCACTCATGCCGAGCGACATGAAGAGCTGCACCATGCTATGGGCGTGCGTGCCTTTCGGCGTGTATCCCAGGACATGCGACACGCCAACGTTGGAGGTGAAATCAGCCCCGCCAATGAGAGCCGCGCGCGCGCCGGCGTTGGCGCCCTTTTCCTGCCCGCGCCGCAGACCAAATTCCAACACCAGGCTGCCATTTGCCACATCGCGGATGCGCGCGGCCTTGGTCGCCACCAGCGTCTGATAGTTGATATGGGCCAGCAGTGGCGTCTCCAGAATCTGGGCGATCGCCATCGGCCCCTGCACTACAGTCAACGGCACGTTGGGGTGAACCACGCGCCCCTCGGGAATCGCCTGCAGGGTGATGGCGTCGAAGTTGCCATGCTTGCGCAACCAGGCCAGAAAGTCCTCGCCGAAGACCGGCGCGCCGGCGCGGTTGCGCTGGCTGCGCAAGTAGGCGATATCTTCATCGCGGAAATGCGCGTCCTGCATCCAATCCACCAGCCATTCCAGGCCGGCGCACACGCAATAGCCGGCCTGGTGGCTGTCATAGTCAGGATAGCGGCGGAAGTAATGGTCGAACTGCCCCAGCTTCTCGTGCAGGCCCGTGCGGAAATAGAGTTGGGCCATCGTGAGCTGGTATTGATCGGTGAACAAGATGCCCTCTGCGGTGGCGCGTTGCTCTGGCTTCATGGCATTTGCCTCTATCGTGAAACGTATGCTTCTATGCGGTCGCGGCTCCAGGCGCCGTCGGCGATCATCAGACGATAGTTCAGCACCAGCTCATCGTCCGGCGCAAGGATGCATTCCTCATCGAACGAGAACGCGAAACTCACCGCCGCGAACGGATCATTGCGCACAAACCACTTGTTCGGATAGCTCACATTGCCCGGCTGATCGATGAACACCAGCGTGGAGTAATCGGCGCTGCCGTCGTGCGCGCCAATGTAGGCCAGCCAGGGCGCGCGCCGGCCCATCAACTCCGGCCCTTCCAGCCCGCCCCCCGCCAGCGCCTGGCCGCCCAAAAACGAGCGCGGCCCGCGCCAGAACAGGCCGCCGTAACCCGCCATGGGCCGGCCTTGCGTCGTGGGCGAGCCGAACACCAGCGGCGCGCCGCGCACATTCTCCAGCCGGAACTCGAAGTCCAGCGTCCAGTAGCCATCCGCCGGATTGATCTCACTCACGCTGATGCGGCGCTTTTCTTTGATCCACGTCTCGCCGGCCGCGCTGATCCACTTGAGCGCCTCGTGCAGATCGGCCCGCTCGTCTTCGCAGCGCAGCTCAATCCATCGCTCGTGCCTGATCCGGCCATTGTTGTCTAGCTGCACATAGCCCTGCCCGTTGACGTAGGTCGGGCCGCCCCAGAAATTCTGGCCGGACAGGTGAGCGCATGTCATCTGCAATCCCTTGTGCCAGACGTGATCGTGCGGGCGATAAATCGTCACCTCGTTGCCGGCCAGCGTGTAAACCGGGTGGAAGTACGGCTTGGGCGACTCCATGACCGGCATATCCGGCTCATACACGTAGCGAAATAAGAGCTGGCCGGCATAGCGAAGCTCAACAGCGTCGTGCAGCGCATGGACCAGACGGGTTTTCATGTCTGAATAACTTTGCATCGTGGCAAACTGGCTCCTGTGCGTAAGTTCAGGGGGCGTATTGTGCCTCAAAATCAGCGGAGGATAATGGCCGCCATGCGCCGACGCGATCTGTTGCTTACTTCGATCCTCGCGCTGCTGGCATGGCAGGCGCTGGCCATGCTGATCCAGCGCGACATTCTGCCGGCCCCCGCGCAGGTGCTGCAGGCCATGATCGCCTACGCCGGCGAGTTGAGCCGGCATCTGGCGGTCAGCGCGCTGCGCGTCATCGTCAGCGTCATCATCGCCGTTGGGCTGGCTGTGCCGGCCGGGCTGGCTATGGGACAAATGCCGCGCCTCAACCGCATTTTCGCGCCGCTGGTCTATCTCATCTACCCGATTCCCAAGATTGTGTTCTTCCCGATCATCCTGTTGATTTTCGGGGCCGGCGACGCCAGCAAGATCCTCATCATCGTCCTCATCCTGTTCTTTCAGATTCTGGTGCCGGTGCGCGATGAAGCAGCCAGCGTGCGGCCTGAACTGCTGAACTCGGTGAAGTCACTGGGCGCGGGACGGCGGGCGCTGTTTCGCTTTGTGTACCTGCCGGCCTCGCTGCCGGCGGTGTTGACGGCGCTGCGTCTCAGCATCGGCGCCGCAGTCGCCGTGCTCTACCTGGCCGAGACAACGGCCACACTTTACGGTCTGGGCTACTTCATCTATTACACGGCCAGCACCTTGTTCGACTACGCGGCCACCTACGCCGGCGCCGTCGTCATGGGGCTGCTCGGGCTGGGCTTGTATTTCGTGATCGACGGACTGGAGCGGCGGATGTGCGCGTGGAAATTCGCCAGCTAACCTCCTTCACACACCACCGCAGGACACACAGACAAGATGAACAATCCGTTGGACAAGCCGGCGCGGGTGCAGGCCATGTTTGCCCGCATTGTGCGCCGGTATGACTTGATGAACCGTGTCATGACGCTGGGGCGCGACCAGGCCTGGCGGCAACTGACTGCCCGCGAGTTGCAGCTCGACGGGCCGGCCCCGCGCGTGCTCGACCTGGCTACCGGCACCGGCGATATTGCGCTGGCCGTCGCCAGGCAGTATCCCACTGCCACCATCGTCGCCGCCGACTTCACCTATCCCATGCTGCAAGTCGCGCAACTCAAATCGCGCGCGCGTGGCAGGCCGGCGCCCCACTTCGTGCAGGGCGACGCGTTGTCGCTGCCCTTTGCCGACGCGACCTTCGACGCGCTGACCAACGGCTTTCTGTTGCGCAACGTGGCCGATCTGGGCCGCGCCCTGCGCGAGATGCGGCGCGTGGTCAGGCCGGGGGGACGCGTGGCGTGTCTCGAAATCACTCACCCCGGCGCGCCCATCTTCCGCCAGCTCTTCCAACTCTATTTCTATCGCGCGGTGCCCGTCATCGGCCGGCTGATTGGGGGCGACGCCCAGGCCTACACCTATCTGCCCAACTCGTTGACCGACTTTCCGCGCGCGGCCCGGCTCCGGCAAATGATGCTCGAGGCCGGCTTCCGCGAAGTGCGCTATCGCCTGCTGGGTCTCGGCGCTATGGCGCTGCACATTGCCGTCGTGTAGGGGTGTGTTCACAACCGGGGGCAAGATATGGATTTGGCTTGCCGGCGCCCCTGCCCGGATACAAAGATCGCTGAGAGAAGTCCTTAAACAGACCCTGCGTCCTCCGCGTCTCTGCGGTGAGTTCCCCGGACAGAGTATGAAGTTGCCCCAACCTGTGAACGCACCCGTCGTCCGGCGTCCAGGAAGATGGTATACTTGCCCTGCTGATTATCGCTTGGACGATGGCGAGCCGGCCATCTACTCTCAAGTCGAAAATCAGCGAGGGTGTTGGGGCGTGGCCAAGTGGTAAGGCACCTGACTCTGGATCAGGGAATCGTTGGTTCAAATCCAGCCGCCCCAGCTTTCAATCGGTGAAGGACGGAGGACGAGCGACGAAAAACGAGATTCGTCATTCGTCCTCCGTTCTGCGTTATTGTGTGTAGCGATGCACGCCACTCAAACTGACGACCCGCCTTTATCAGACCAGCCGGCGCGCGGCGCTGAGCGCGCCGACGCCGACGTTGGGGGCCAGACGCGCGTGGTGATCCTGGCGGCCGGCAGGGGCACGCGCATGAAGTCCAGCCTGCCGAAAGTGTTGCACGGCTTGCGCGGTTTGCCACTGATTGCGCACTCAATCCGCCTGGCCCGGGCCGTCTCTGGCGCAAGACCAATCGTCGTGATCGGCCACGACGCCGAAGCTGTTGCGGCGGCAGTCGGGGATCAAGGCGATTGCGTGCTGCAATCCCCCCAACTGGGCACCGGCCACGCAATCATGACGGTGGCCGATCACCTGCCGGCTGCGCCCGATCGCGTCATCGTCGTGGCGGCGGATATGCCGCTCATCCGTCCCGAAACGTTGCGCGCCCTGATCGAAGAGCAGACCCGCACAGGCGCCGCTGTGGCGCTGTTGTCGGTCGTTGTGGACAACCCGCGCGGCTTCGGTCGCATTGTGCGCGACACAGCCGGCAACGTGCAGGCCATCGTCGAGCAGATCGATTGCGGGCCGGAGCAGCTTGCCATCCGCGAGTTGAACGCCTCGGTGTATTGTTTCGACGGCGCATGGCTATGGCGGGCCGTGCGGCAGTTGACGCCGAACCCCCGCAAAGGCGAGTACTTCCTGACCGACGTGATCGCGCTGGCGGCGCGCGAGGGCCGCGAGGTCAGGGCAATTGTCGGCGACGCGGAGGAAAATATCGGCGTCAACACGCTGGCCGATCTTGCCGACGCCGACGCAGCCTTGCGCCGGCGCATCAATCGCGCGCATCTGTTGAGCGGCGTGCGCATTGTTGACCCGCTCACAACATATATCGACCTGGATGTCGAGATCGCGGCGGACGCGGAAATCCTGCCGAACACGCACCTGCTGGGCAGCACGCGGGTGGGCGCGCACAGCGTCATCGGGCCGAATTCGGTGTTGCGCAACGCGATCATCGGCAGCCATTGCGAGGTGCGGCAATCCACAGTCGAAGATTCGCGCATGGATGACCATAGCGACGCCGGCCCCTACGCGCATCTGCGCGGCGGGGCGCATGTGTGCGCGGGCGCACATGTGGGCAACTATGCCGAGATCAAGAACAGCACGCTGGGGCCGGGCAGCAAAATGGGGCATTTCAGCTACCTCGGCGACGCCCGCGTGGACGCCGGCGTGAACATCGGCGCCGGGACGATCACCTGCAACTACGATGGCGTCCGCAAACATCCAACCGTCATCGAAGACGATGCATTCATCGGCAGCGACACGCTGCTGGTGGCGCCGGTCACTGTGGGCCGGGGGGCGCGCACCGGCGCCGGGGCTGTCGTTACGCGCAATGTCGCGCCCAACACGCTGGTCGTAGGGCTGCCGGCCCGCGCCATCCGCACAGTGAAACCCGAATCCTAGCGCCGCGCGTGTCGTCGCCTGTTGTATTCGAATCAGTCACCCTTGCCTTACCCAATACCCAATACGCAATACCCAACACCCAACACACCATGTCGATCCTGCTATTTGCTCTGGCCACAGCTGCGCGCGCGTTTTATGCGCTGGCGCGCGGCGCGCTGATCAACGTGCGCCGGCCGCGGCTGGTGGAGCTGGAACAAAAAGGCGTCACTTCGGCGCGCGTCATTCAACGATTGACCGAAAACTCCAGTCAGTTGCTGGCCACGGCTGAAGTTGGCGCGCTCTTCAGCCTGGTCATCGCCGCCAGCATCGCCACGCTGGAATTTGTGCCGGTCGTGGCCGGCTGGATCAGCGCCTGGGATGCCGTGACCATCCCGCCCACATTCGCCGGCGCGCTGGGGTACGTCATCGTCATCCTGCTCACCAGCATGGCGCTGTACATCTTTGGGCGGCTCGTGCCCGAAGCAATTGCCGTGCGGCACGCGGAAAAAATCGCTTTGGCCAGCGTTGGCCTGATGCAACTGAGCAGCGTGCTGTTGTCGCCCTTCGTGCGCATCGCTGTGGCGCTCAGCAACCTGCTGTCGCTGCCGCTGGGCGGTCAGAAGCGGGACAGCGCCACCCTGGTGACCGAGGAAGAGCTGAAGACCATGGTCGACGCCGGCCAGGAGGAGGGCTTGATCGAGCAGGATGAGAAAGCCATGATCCTGTCGGTGCTCGACTTTGGCGACACTGTGGCGCGCGAGGTCATGGTGCCGCGCATCGACGTTGTGGCGGTGGAGGTGAACACACCGCTGCGAGAGGCGCTCGATGTGATCATCAGCGCCGGCCACTCGCGCATCCCCGTCTACCGCAACACCATCGACGACATTGTCGGCATCCTGTACGCCAAGGACTTGTTGCGCCTGTTGCGCGACGGCCTGAATCCGCCGCTGGCGCAGGTGCTGCGCCAGCCTTACTTCACCCCCGAATCCAAAAAGGTCAGCGAACTGCTGCAAGAGCTGCAAAGCCGGCGCGTGCATATTTGCATCGTCATCGACGAATACGGCGGCACAGCCGGCCTGGTGACGATCGAGGACATCCTGGAGGAAATCGTCGGCGACATTCAGGACGAGTTCGACGCCGAGGAGCCAGACTACGTTGCCCTGCCGGACGGATCGGGCTATCTCCTGGACGCCAGCATGAACCTGGACGACGTGAACGAACTGATGCGCGTTCAATTGCCCACCGACGAAAGCGACACGCTGGGCGGCTTCATCTACGACCAGATGGGCGAGGTTCCCAAACCGGGCGACACGGTGCGCTATGGCGGCGTGCTGCTGGAAGTGAGCGAAGTCAACGAGCGGCGCATTCTCAAAGTGAAGGCCACCTATGAGCAACCCAAAGACACCCTCCCGGAAGATGAACGCGAAGCCGCCGGCAAAGAGCGGGACAAAGCAAACGCCAGCCCGGAAGACCGGCCAAACAGCCTCCAACACGACAGCGCAGGGAACGCCGAATCAACGAGCGACGAAAGCGCCGGCCCGGCCCGGCGACGCCTTCGCCCCTCTGGCTGAATCCGATATCCAGGTGCTGATCGAAGTCGCCGCCGAAACCCGTCAGATGGCCTATGCCCCCTATTCGAGCTATCAGGTGGGCGCTGCGCTGGTCGGCGCGTCTGGCATGGTCTACAGCGGATGCAACGTCGAAAACGCTTCCTTCGGACTCACCCTCTGCGCAGAACGGGCTGCGGTTGCCAAGGCGATCAGCGAAGGGGAAGACGCTTTCCAGGCGATTGTGGTTGTGACAGAAGATGGGGCCAGTCCGTGCGGCGCCTGCCGGCAGGTGCTGGCCGAGTTCAATCCCGACATGGACGTGTACCTGGCGACCCCGGACGGCCGCTACCAGCGCACGACGATCCGCGAACTGCTGCCGGATCTGTTCAATCTGCGACGGCAACCCGTTGCGCGCGCGACAGGCAGCCGAACATCGGCAATCAGCGGGCATTAAGGCTGTCGCACTATGATCGACGCCACCATGCGCGCAAAAATCATCCGGGTCGCCCTGGCCGGCCTGATTCTCGCGGCGGGGGCGCCTTTTCTCATCCGCTGGGCGGTGGGCATTTGGGCGCGCGATCGTGTGCATGACACGCCGGGCCAATTGCCGGCGCAGCATGTGGCGATCGTATTCGGCGCCGGCATCCGGGGCGAGCGCCCCACCCCCGTGCTGTACGACCGCGTAGCATCAGCCGTCGATCTCTATCGGGCAGGCGCAGTGCGAAAGCTGCTGATGAGCGGCGACAACCGCTTCGACGACTACAACGAGCCGCGCGTGATGCGCAACGTGGCCATACAGATGGGTGTGCCGGCAGAGGACATCGTGCTGGATTACGCCGGCCGCAGCACCTATGACACCTGCTACCGCGCGCGCGAGATCTTTGGCGTGACCCGCGCCACCCTGGTCACCCAGCGATTCCACCTCGACCGCGCGCTGATGATCTGCAATGCGCTCGGCGTGCAGGCCGAGGGGTATCCGGCGGACCGGCGCGCCTATTACAGGCTGTGGTGGAACGAGCTGCGCGAAGTCGCCGCGCTGGTTAACGCGCTGGTGCAGGTCTACGTCACCCGGCCGCTGCCTGTTCTGGGCGAGAAAATACCCATCGACGCCGGCTGAGCCAGACGCCGCAGACGGCGTTGCGCCGCTGTCGTTGCGCCGCTGTCGTTGCGCCGCTGTCGTTGCGCCGCCGTCTCCTGAACGCTTCGCCCGTCAGAAGGGCCGGGCAAAAGTTTGATAGACACTCCCTTCAACTATGACCGCCAATACCCGACAAGCCGCCTGGGAACTGGTGAACGAATACACCAGCGATCCCAACCTGATCCGGCACATGTTGATGGTGGAGACCGCCATGCGCGCATACGCCCCGCGCTTTAACGGCGATCCAGACCTGTGGGGCATGGTCGGACTGGTTCACGACTTCGACTACGAGCGCTGGCCCAACCTGGATGGTTCCGGGCATCCCAACGTCGGCGCATCGATCCTGCGCGAGCGCGGCTGGGATGATCTCATCATTCGGAGCGTGCTGGCCCACGCAGAGGAGCTGACCGGCGTCAAGCCTGAAAGCCTGATGGAAAAGACGCTGTGCGCTGTAGACGAACTGGTCGGCTTTGTGGCAGCCGTCGCCTACGTGCGCCCCTCGAAAAACGTGGCCGATGTGCAGGTGTCTTCCATCAAAAAGAAGTGGAAGGACAAGGCGTTCGCCGCCGGTGTGCACCGCGACGAGATCGAACGCGCTGCGCTGGCGCTGGGCGTGCCGCTCGACGAACACATCGGGGTCGTGCTGGCTGCGTTGCAGGCCAATGCGGCCGCCCTGGGCCTGGACGGAAACAAGGCCTGACCCCGGCTGAGTCTGCCCGCATGGAAACACCTCAACCGCCCGCGCGCAGCAAAGTGCACCGCCGCTGCCCATCGTGCAACTCGCGCGTCGCGCTGCATGAAACCACCTGCCCGATTTGCGGCCACATCTTCGCCGTCGATCCGGCCGGCCCGCCGGCAGACGAGCCTGCGCCAGAGCCGGCCGAGATTCCGTCGGTTCTCAACCGCAAAGGCATCGCGGGATCAACACCCGGCGCGGCTACGGGGACCCGGCGGCCCTTCCTTGCGCAACTGCCCTGGGGTGTGATCGGCGTCGGCGCCGTCATCGTGGCGATGACGATTGGCGCGGCGCTTCTGTTGCGCGACGCCGGAGGAGGAGGAGGAGCGGCCCTGACGCCCACTCTGCCCGGAGAGACAATCCAGGCCGCGCCGGGCGCTGAACCGGCCCAACCTGCCACGCAAGAACCAGCATCAGCGCCCACGATCACATTTGCAGACACACCGCCTGCGGCCGAACCCACCGATACGCCCATCCCCGAACCGCCCACACCACCTCCCCCCACAGACACACCCGCGCCGCCGCCTGATCTTGAGTACGAAGTGCAGTCCGGCGACACCTGCGGCGGCATTGCCATGAAATACAACGTGCCGGTGAACGTCATCATCAGCTACAACAATCTCGACGCCAATTGCTTCCTGCGCATTGGCGACAAGCTGCGCATCCCGCAACCCACGCCGACGCCAGGGCCGACGCCCACCCTGCCGCCCGACGCCCCCACGCCAACGCCGGCTGACACGGCGCAACCCACACCGCCGCCCCTGCCCACAGCCACCCTGCCGCCGCAGATCGTGTACACCGTGCGCGAGGGGGACACCTGCGGCGAAATCGCGCAGCGCTTCCGCATGCCGGTCAACCAACTCATTCAGCAGAACGGGCTTGACGACAACTGTCTGATCCGCATCGGCCAGGTCCTGACCCTCACGTTTGCCACCCCCACCCCGGCAGTCTCACCCACGCCCATCATCGCCCAGACGCCCACGCCGCGCGCCGGCTACCCCGCGCCGCAACTCATCTCGCCGGTCGAAGACGCTGTCATTACCGAGTCACTCGATTCGGTCACGCTGGCCTGGCTGAGCGTCGGCCTGCTCAAAGAGAATGAATGGTATGTGGTGCAGGTGCAACCTGCCGGGGCAATCACCGTCCC
>DAOTYS010000143.1:0-4378 GCA_034434575.1 Thermoflexales bacterium | reverse complement strand
GCCGGCGCGGCGCACGCAGCCAGCAACACAGACGCGGAAACGAACAAAGCTCCCATCACACGTATCTTTCCAGACATATCTACTCCTCTCAACACTATCGATCTTCTGGTTCCTGCGGTCACCATATGCAAACTACCGGCACGTCGCTAAAAGGCGCCATTGCTCGCAAGCGCACTGCCGGAGCGAGAAACTTGGCCGGCAACCGCACGATTACCCTCTTTTTGTATCGACAAACTATGAACACAGCCTTAGCAGACACAGGACAAGAGATAACTTCTGCCTGAGAAGGTGGTGAATGGGGGTCGAACGGGGGTACACTAACAGTATCGTCCTGAAAGCCCATGCACTCTCGTGCAGCCACACCCCGTGGCGGCTTTGTGTATCTTGAGGAGGCAACGCCATGTTCAGCCGACTACTGGGCGCTATACTGATTGTGACATCCGCCGCCGCCATCACACCGCAGCCTTCGTCTGGAATGAGTCTGCCACGCCACCCAACCGCACGCGGCGCTGGCGCGGATCGCGCCGGCTATCTGGCGGCCCTGACCGGCCGCTCGCCGGCGCAGATACAAATCGACAATGTTCAAACCGTCACCTTGATCGACGGCCGGCAACTCCAGCGCGTGAAAGCGGTGGACACGCAGACCGGCGACATTCTGGGCGCCACATTCGACGGCGACCAGATCGTGGACGAAGCGGCGCTGCGCGCACAGGCCGGCGCAGCGTGGCGTGCGCAACACGGCGCATTCACACCCGACCTGGTGAAGGCGCTCGAGCGGGCAAGTGATTCAGCCGTCTTCGATATTGCCGTATGGTTGGACGCGCAAATCGAACCACTGCCCAAACCGGATATGTTTCCGCGCAATGATGGCCTGTTCGAGACCCGCCAATCCGATCGCGCCCCGGACGGCGCATGGCGTGAGGGCGCGCCGGAAGCGAAGATCATCGCCCAGCCGCTGGCAACCGATGCCGCCGATCTCTCGCCAGCAACGCAGCCAGACCAGGCCGGCGACACTCTCGCTCAGCCCTCCGGCGCAAACCAGTCAAAGTCACAAATCGCCAATTCCAGATCGGTCGAAGACACGCCAGCGCGGATCGCAGCCCGCGAGCAGGCCGAGACGCTCGACCGGCTCAACCAACAACATCTGCGCGCGCAGATTGCGCCGGCGCGCGACGCTTTCCTGAGCACCGCGCGCGCACTGGGCCTGTCGGTCGCCTATGCCAGCGACAGCGCGCCGTTGATCTACCTGACCGATGTGACACGGGCGCAACTCGAACAGCTCAAGCTCGACCCCGCCATCGACGCCCTGTATCCGGTCAACAATCAAAGCGGGCCGGCCATGGGCATCGCCCGCCCGACTCAGAATGCGGACCTGGTAGAGATCTATGGCGGCTACACCGGCAACAACGTCAATGTGGCCGTCGTGGAGGGTGAACGCTCTGCGACAAACAATCCTTACCTCACCATCGTGTCCAGCCGCGTGATCACCGATCCTCGTTCGCACCCGACCGCTGTGGCCGGCATGATCGCCAGTCAGCACACCTCAGTGCGCGGCATGGCGCCCAACGCGCGCGTCTACAGCGCCAACGGCGACAACTACGCCACCATTGCCGCGCTCGACGCCGCGATGGACTGGGGCTCCACCAATGCCAAAGTGCTGAACCACAGCTTCTGGGCCGGCGACTGCGGCACCACAGCCTCGCTGCTCAACATCGACCGGCACATGGACTACATCGTGCGCAACAACTTCGATCTGGCGGTGGTGGCGTCGGGCAACTTCAAGATCGCCAACTGTGAGACACCGGCTGCGCCGGCGGCATTCGTCAACTCGCCGGGCAAAGGCTACAACGCGCTGACGATCGGCAACTACGATGACGTGAACACGCTCGGCTGGAGCGACGATGCAATGCACCCCAGCAGTCAGTACAACGACAGCGACCGCTTCAAGCCGGAGATGGTGGCGGTGGGCACCAACATCAGCAGCACGACGTTGGCCTCGCCCTGGATCGCCGGCGTGGGGTGGGGCACCAGCTACGCCGCGCCCATGGTGGCGGGCGCCGCAGCCACTGTTATCGAAGCCGTGCCGGACATCGCCAGCTACCCCGAATCGCTGACGGCGCTGCTGATGGCAACGGCGCTGCACAACATCACCGGCACCTCGCGGCTCAGCCGGCCCGACGGCGTCGGCGGCCTGGTGTCGAGCGCCGCGCTGGTCAGCGCAGAGCGCGGCAACTGGTCGTCGCAGTTTGTGAACAGCAGCACGACGTTCCCCATCACCTTCACACAGTTTGCCTACAAGGGCGAGCGCGTGCGCTTTGTGATCCGCTGGCTGTCCAACCCCACCGCAGACTACACGAGCGACCCGCTGCCGGCTGACCTCGACCTGACTGCTCGCCGGGCCGACGGCACTCTTATCCAGTCGTCACTTAACTCGATCACCAGCTTCGAGATCGTTGACTTTGTTGCGCCCGAATCCGAGACCTACCGCTTTGTCGTATCGCGCTCCGGCAGTTGGTCTGGATCGGGCACGTGGCTGGGTGCAGGCTGGTGGCGTGGGACGTATCGCATCTCACCGGAGACCGGCTACAGCGACCCCATGGCCACCCCAATGGGCACGTTTCTGACTGTCCTGCCCTCGGAGTGGTCTCCAAGCAACTACTGGCGCGCTATGGGCATCCGATCCGTCGCATCTGACCATGACCTGTCCCTGTACAGCCGCTCGTGGTTCGATGACCCGTCGCAGCGCGGAGTGCTCGCCAGCTCGACATACATTTCCGGCCTGGTCGATTTGATCGCTGTGGATGGCAACCATTGGCCATCGAGCGATCTCGAATACTATCGGGTCAACCAGTACGCGGGCAGCGGCGGGTACCGCGCCAGTTGGTCCAATCTGGGCGTGGCGTTGTTCTATCCAGGAACCTATGGCCCATACAGCATGGGCAGCAACGAAGTGGTCAAGATCTTTGATGTGCACTTCGCTGCCCGGCAGGGCCGGCGCATCTCCATTGTGCCGACCGGCGGCAACGCGACAGACCTGGCCGCTGCCCTGTTCCGCTCAACTGGCAGCACATTCAGCACCTGGGCGCAGCGCCTGTCCTCGGCGCAGAAGATCGCCAATGCGTCTGCCACACCCTCGTTTATCGAACGACTGAGCTATCTGCACAACCAGACCACCTACGACTGGCTGGGGCTGGTGGTGTACAGCAACCAGAACGCGACCGGTCAGTTCTACATCACAATCGAAGACATCCCCACGACACATCTGCCGACCGTGCGCCGGCCATAGGGCGCAGAGGCATAGGGGCGAGTCATCAATGACTCGCCCCTCTCGCCACACGTTGACAATCGCGCGCGCCTCGTTACACTTGCCGCCAGACTATCGAACGCGGAGCAAGGATCATCATGCGTATTGCAATTCTGGGCGGAACTGGCAAAGAAGGATCAGGGCTGGCCTTGCGCTGGGCGAACGCCGGCCATCAGGTCATCATCGGCTCGCGCGATGCGGAGAAAGCAGCCCGCGTGGCCGAGGAACTCAACCTGGCGCTGGGTGACGCAGGCGGGGGCATCACCGGCGCCGGCAACCTGGAGGCTGCGCAGGCCGGCGAGGTCGTTGTTCTGACCGTGCCTTACGCGGCCCATGCCGCCACTTTGGAAAGCGCGCGGGCGGCGCTGGCCGGCAAAGTGCTGATCGATGTGACCGTGCCGATGAACCCGGCCGACATCACGCGCGTGTCTGTGCCGGCGGGCGGCTCGGCCACTCAGGAAGCGCAAGCCCTGCTGGGGGATGGCGTGAAAGTCGTGGCCGCCTTCCAGAACATTTCGTTCACCCACCTGAAAAAACTCGATAGCGCGATCGATTGCGACGTGCTGGTGTGCGGCAATGACGCCGGCGCCAAGCAAACCGCCCTGCAATTGATCCAGGACGCCGGCATGAGGGGCTTCGACGCCGGGCCGGTGGAGAACGCCATCGTCGTGGAAGGGCTGACCAGCGTGCTGCTCGCCATCAACAAGCGCCACAAAATCAAAGGGGCCGGCATACGCATCACGGGACTCTAGCAATTTTGGATTTTGGATTGACGATTGGCGATTGACAGTCACCGACTGTAGCCGGCTCAACGCTCGGAACCCGGCACTGACCACTCACCACTCACCACTCAGCACTCACCACTCACCGATGATTCACATCTTTCCAGTCGAGGGGCTGCCCATCATTCGGCCCGGGGATGATCTGGCCGGCTTGTTGGCGACTGCCCTGCGACCGCTCCAGCCGCAAACCAACGACATCCTGGTGATCACATCGAAGATCGTGTCGAAAGCGGAAGGGCGCTTCGTCAACTTGCGCGGGGTCGAGCCGTCGCCGCGCGCGCGCGAACTGGCC